>AP028876.1:951898-1269197 GCA_036323355.1 Gottschalkiaceae bacterium SANA
TGGGTGGCTTTCCAACAATGGTTGCTGGATATACTGGATTTTTTCTATGTGTGACTTTTTCTACATGGAAGACAGGATATTCGTCTGCCAAAGAATAATAACCCGTGTGATCGCCGAAAGGTCCCTCCAGACGCCGCTCATCGAGATCAACATATCCTTCCAATACGAATTCTGCATTGGCTGGTACATAGATATCGTTGGTTACGGATTTTACGATCCGTAGGGGCTTCTTACGAAGAAAACCGGAGAAGAGCATTTCATCAATCATTTTTGGCAAGGGAGCTGTTGCGGCATAGGTCGTTGCAGGATCGCAACCGAAAGCAACAGAAACCGGCATCCGTTGGATGCCCATTTCGCGATGCTTTTCATAGATCATTTTGCCGTCCTTATGCAGATGCCAATGCATCCCTGTGGTTTTTGCATCATATTTTTGTAACCGATACATACCCATGTTTTGTTGGCCGGTTTCGGGATCCTTGGTTATCACCAAAGGAAGGGTCATATAGGGACCGCCATCCTGCGGCCAGCAGGTTAGAATGGGCAATTCATCGAGATTCGCATCCTCGACAACCTCTTGGCATTCCGCAACTTTGACCTTACGTGGAATGACAGCTGTAAGAGGTGCAAGTTTTGGTAGGGATTTCACTGCGCCTAGAAAGCTCATATATTGCTTGAGATCCAAGTAGTCCGAGATCCGATCGGCAATTTCGTCTAGGTGATTGACACCAAGGGACATTGCCATCCGCTTTTCTGAACCAAAGGCGTTCATTAATACCGGATAGTCTGAACCTTCTACGTTTTCAAAGAGAAGGGCAGGACCATTTTGTTTGGAAACCCGGTCTGTGATTTCAGTGATTTCAAGGTTTGTAGAAACCGGTGTCTTAATTCGTTTCAATTCGCCAATTTTTTCTAATTCTTTAATAAAATCCTGTAAATCTTTATAAGCCATAAAATGCCTCCTAGTATCGGCGTTCCAATAAGGATTGGTAAACCGTATGAAGGATTGCGCGGCTTTCGCAATCCGGGGTTCTATTTAATGCTTCGTATGCTTTTTTTGTATACTTTTTGGCAAGGATCTGTGCCTTTTTAACGCCACCCAAGGTAATGACTTGATTTTGGATCCAAGTGAGATCTGCTTTTGAGAGTGAAGATTCATTCAGTCGCTTTTGCAGTTGACCCGTTGAATCTGCTTTCAAGGCATAAATGATGGGCAGGGTCATAAATCCCTGTTTAATATCGTTTTGCGCACTTTTCGAAAGGGTTTTGTCCTCACCGGTATAATCAAGACAATCGTCAATGATTTGAAAAGCCATGCCCGCTCGCAAACCGGAAAGGGCCAACTGATGGGCTTTACGGTGTGAAAGGTCCCCCTCAAGGGCACCCGCATAAAGACTCACTGAAAAAAGTGCTGCCGTTTTTCCACTGATCACTCGCAGGTATTGTGAAACTGAGAGTGCGGTGTCATGGCGAAAGCGATATTGCTTAAGTTCACCACGGCAGATTTTAAAAATGGCTTTGGCAATCTCTGTATTGGAATCTTCCTTTTGGTAACGACTCATGATAAGAAAAGTTTTGGCAAAGAGATAGTCACCTAAATAAACGGCAACATCGGTTCCGTACTTGGATGGGACTGCTTCAATTCCACGGCGTAGCTTGGATTGATCAATGATATCGTCATGGATCAATGTTGAAAGATGAAGTAGTTCTACCGATGCTGCTATGGCTTGAATACGTTTAGGATCTGGATTGCCGTAATTTCCAGCGATTAGAACAAAAGCCGGACGCATTTTTTTTCCGCCTGTTTGAATGAGTTCAATCAAGGGCTGAGAAATAAAGGGTTCGGCATCTTTTGTTTCCTGAAGCATCAAGTCATGTACCCGCTGTAGCTCAACTTGGATAGTGGGAAATTGCTCCCAATAATTTTGCATGTGGTTCTCCTTTGCTTTTATTGAAACTGAAAGCCAAATCGTTTGAGATAAGGCAGAAGATAGCGGGTTACGATTCCAACAAATAGCCCTGTTGGAATGGCAAGCAACATCAAAAACGGAAGATAGTAGAGAATATTTAGGTTTTCGATGACCAGAGCTGCCATTAGCAATTGCCCCAAGTTATGGGCGATTGCACCGATGATGCTGACGGCCATTAAGCTAAAGCTTTTAGGCAGAAATTTCAATACAAGAGCCATCACAATGAGACTGAGTAAGCCACCGGATAAGGAGTAGAGCAGGGAAGAAACCGTCCCAAAAAGAAAGGAGGTTAAGGTCGTGCGCATGACGACAATGGTGAAACAGCTCTTATAATCCATAGTGGACAGTGCGATCAAGGTGACAATATTTGCAAGTCCCAGCTTTGCACCTGGAATGCCTGGTGTAAAGGGGATCATTGATTCTAGCCAACTTAGCACCATTGCTTGGGCGACAAGAAGGGATAAAAAAACAAGCTTTCTTGTATTTGATTTCATGGTTTACTCCTCGATAGGTTGATCGGTAATATAAACAATCAATTGGTGGGGGAGACATACGATCATATCGCCAACTTGGCTTGCCGATTTCGTCTCAACACAAATTTGATCGGGACAATCCGATTCTATCATGTTCGCCACGCCTTGTGAAATAATCACAAGATTATAGACTGCTTCATCACCGACTCTAATCTCTCGTTCTGTCGACTGAGTGAGTGGAATCACTTCAACCAGTTCTCCATAGGATTCAATAACAACCCATTGATCAGCCTCTGGTTCTTTTGTTGTTTTCATCCAGAGCAAAGCGGCGATTGCGATTGCCGCAACGACGAGGATCAGAATGATATCATTTTTCTTCATATGTTTCTCCTTTTTGGTATAGGCACGAAAAATCCCTCCGCAGATTGCGAAAGGATTTTCAACCGCTTCCTATTCAAGTTCGTCCCAGTATAGATACCCTTTGCCGCCAATATGTGTTTTGCTCCACCAGAGACGCAGTCGAGGGAGGACATAATAGTCCAAGCCGAAGGTGCTTCCGGCTCCACCGATCAAGGCGATACCACCAAAGAAGAACCAAAGAATGCTGACGTCTGTCATGGTTGTCAAAGTAAAGGCGATGGTTAATACAACACTGATTGCAGAAGATAGGAAAGTAAACAAGCCTACAATCAATAAAGCGCCAACGGCCATTTCTGTTAAGACAATCATAATTTGGAAGAAAACAGGTGCTTGTGCATAAATATTGTCGAGGAACCATTGCATGATTCCAGGTACATTTTTCAATAAGGGCTCACCGTAGGCCGAGGCAGTTTCAACAACTGCTTCTGCGGCTCCACTGGCAGCTGTGACAGTTTCAACGACTGCTTCTGCGGCTCCAGAAGCGGCTGAGGTTGCATCTGCTGCAACTGGAGAAGGGGTTAATAACCAACCCATCTTCATTTCTTTCAGCCAACCCTCACCAATTTTATTGTAGCCTTCAATTAGCCACATGACACCTAGGTAAATTCTTAGAGGAACCAACCAGAAGTTTGGTGAAGCTGTTGCGAAATGACCACCAACAAAAGAACGACGGTGTTTCACACGGAAAAATTCATGACGCCAATAGTTCCATAGCTGGCGAACGCCTCCAACAGTGAAGAGATATAGGAAGTTGACCAAATGCTTGACCAACATGGCCATCCATCCGTTGAATCGAATTCCACGGGTATCAGATACTGCGTAGCGGGATCCAACCGAAACCATAAAGCCATCATATTTTTGTTCGTGGGTATGAAGTTCTCCACCTTGAATCATTTGGATGATATTGCTTGCTGCTGTATGGCCTGAAGCCTCGGCTGCCTGAACGATCTGTGGCATTGGACCGTCTTGATCCTCGTATGCCGCATTGTCACCGACAGCGAATACATTTTTGTATTCTGTTGTCTGCATATATTCATTGACAAGGATACGGCCTCCGCGACCTACGGTTAATCCTAGTTTTGCTGCAAATGAGTTGTTTTTGATTCCGGCAGCCCAGATCAAAGTTTGACAAGGAACGACTTCACCACTTTTTAAGGTAAAGGCATTTTCTTCTACTTTGATGATTGGAGCATTGGTGCGAAGCTCAATTCCAAGTTTTTGATATCGCTGTTGAACCTTTTCAACTTGGCTATCTTTTTCAAGCATATTTAAAATGCGTCCCATCGCTTCAATATTGTAAACTTTTACTTCGTTGGGATCGATGTCGTATTTACGGGAAAGATGTTCTTTTGCTTCTCCCAATTCACCGGCCATTTCAACACCGGTAAAACCACCACCGCAAACTGCAAAGGTTAATAGCTCTTTTCGCTTTTCTAGATCTTCGGTGCGAGAAGCGAGATCGTACATGTTTTCTACATGTTCGCGAAGATCAGTTGCGTCTTCGTAAGACCATAGGGTGTGTGAATGCTCTTCAGCACCCTCAACTCCAAAGAAGTTTGACTCATTGCCTGTTGCAACAACAAGATAGTCGTAAGGATATTCGTTTTGTTGACCCTTTAGACATTGACCTTCCAAGTCAATGGATGCGATTTCATCAAATCGTACATTAACCATTCGACCGCGGAAGACCTTTTTCAGATCAACGGTGATCGCGTCAGGTTCAGTTCGATGACCGGCAACTTCGTGAAGTTCAGTCATCAATGTATGGAATCGATGGCGATCGATTAAGGTGATTTCTACATTCGAGTCTTTTTTAAAGGCTTTATGCAGAACTTTTCCTGCCTTAATTCCAGCGTAGCCACCGCCAAGAATTACAATTTTTGTCGGATTCATAGGTTCCCTCCCAGTTCTTTGATAATTAATTAACAACAAATTGTGTAAAATGTGTAGAATTGTATAAATGGACAAATAAATAGTACAAAAAAGTTTCCTTATGAAACTGTTGGCGTATTTAGTATAGCGTATGTCTTATAGATTGCAAAGAAAAATTTGATTGCAAACTAAGGTCAGTTTATCAGAAGAGCAATCACAACTTTCAATTTGTTCATAAGGGTAATAAAAAACGATTTGGTCACGACAAGGATGAAGTTTTCGTAACTTATTGACTAAAATTCAGCAAAAGTGAAGACTTGTTCGAATAAGATGATAAAATAATAGTTGAATACACTTATTCTTATCAAAATCAGAAAATAAAATAGTTTGACAAGGAAACTTTCTCAATGCTAGAATAAGTTTGTCCAATAATAAACAAAGTGTAGGAGGAGAACAAATGAAGAAGTTGACAGTATTACTAATTGTTTTGATGGCAGTTACTGCTTTAGCAGGTTGTGCACCAACGGCACCGGTAGAACCAGAGGCGCCAGAGGCACCAGCACAAGAAACAGCAAGCTTTGATGTAGCGGACGGTGTGTACTATGCACAAGAAGCCGAATTTGCAGGTAGCGGTTGGAAATATAATGTAACTCTTGAGGTTGCAGGTGGAAAAATTCTTGATGTGAACTGGAACGGCACCAACGTTCGCGGTGGAGACGATAAGAAGACCCTTTCTGCTAATGGTGGATACGGAATGGTTGCCTATGGTGCTGCACAGTCAGAATGGGATGTGCAAGCAGAGATGGTAGAACAATACCTATTGGATAACCAAACAACAGAAGTTGCTTATACGGATGATGAAGGTCATACGGATGCAATTACGGGTGTTTCGATCCATGTAACAGAGTTCTTCGGTTTAGTAGATGAAGCATTGGTTAATGGACCCGTTGCCAAAGGTGATTATACAGATGGTTATTACTATGCAGAACTTGCTGAAGACGACAAAGGTTTCACATACCTTGGCCAGTTCCAAGTTGTAAATGGAACCATTGTTGGAGCAAACTTGAATGCAAAATTCTTAAATGAAGAAGAAAAAGATTCTTCTAAGAAAGAATTAGGCGATGATTATGGTATGGTAGCAAATGGTGGCGCGCAAGCGGAATGGTATGCACAAGCAGAAGCGGTAGAATCATTTATTCTTGCAAACCAAGGATTTGATATTGTGCTTGACGCAGAAGGAAAGACCGATGCGGTTGCTGGAGCCTCTATTCACCTGAATCAGTTTGTTGAATTGTTTAACATGACATTGGGTGGTGGAGAGACTGCAGCCATGGCAGACGGTGTTTACTATGCACAAGAAGCTGCATTTGCTGGAAGCGGTTGGAAATACAATGTGACCCTTACAGTAGAAAATGAAAAGATCGTTGATGTTAACTGGAACGGAACCAACGTTCGCGGTGGAGATGACAAGAAAACAACTTCTGAGAGTGGTGCATATGGCATGGTTGCTTACGGAAACGCACAATCAGAGTGGGACGTTCAAGCCAAAGCGGTAGAGCAGTATTTATTGGATACTCAAACAACAGAAATTGCTTATACGGATGACCAAGGTCATACGGATGCAATCACAGGTGTTTCGATCCATGTAACAGAGTTCTTTGGTTTAGTAGATGAAGCATTGGCTAATGGACCTGTTGCCAAAGGCGACTACACAGATGGCTACTACTATGCAGAACTTGCCGAAGATGAAAAAGGATATACCTATATTGGTCAGTTCCAAGTTGTCAACGGAACCATCGTGGCAGTTAACTTTAACGCCAATGGCAAGACTGAAGATGGAGAAGACACTTCGAAAAAAGAATTGGGTGATGCATATAACATGGTTGCATTCGGTGGTGCCCAGGCGGAATGGTTCGCACAAGCAGCATCAATTGAAGGCTTTGTTATTGAAAATCAAGATTTAACACTTGAGTTGGATGCCGATGGAAAAACTGACGCAATTGCGGGTGCTTCTATTGGGATGACACAATTTGTTGAATTGTTTGCAGCAGCATTGAAGTAAATGAATCAAAAGCGGGCTTCTCAAAAGGAAGTCCGCTTTTTTTTATTGCAAAGAATCTGAACCTTGGTTACAATGGGTACAGATTAAAGGGGGATGAGTATGAGGATTAAACGAAGTATTCAAGTGTTGGGAATCGTGCTTGTAACGGCAATTGCTCTTGTAGGATGTGCGCAGAAGGAATCGCCTCAAGTCGTGGAAACACCCTCAAAGGCATCGTATATAGAGGATCATGCTTTTCAGCTCGATACAATTATAACGGTCAAACTCTATGGAGAAGAAGATACAAGCTTGATTGAGGATTCTTTTTCACGGATTGAAGAACTGGAAAAAATGCTTAGTGTTCACCTCGAGGGTAGCGACTTGGCAAAAATACGCGATGCAGCTGGGATTTCGGCAGTCAAGGTGCAGGCGGAGACCTTTGAAGTGATGGAAGCCGCTCTTGGGTACGCAGAACTCTCACAAGGTCGGTTTGACCCGACGGCAGGACCATTGATTGACCTATGGGGAATAGACCCTCCAGAAGGCCACCTAGCAACAGAAGAAGAATTGGCTGACATAAAACCCCTGATCGATTATCAAAAATTGATTGTGGATGGAGAAGCTGGAACAATTTATCTTCAGGATGAAAAGATGATTGCCAATCTTGGTGCCATTGCTAAAGGCTATATTGCAGACGAGGTGAAAGAACAATTGGTGGACGCTGGTGTAACTAGTGGTATTATCAATCTTGGCGGAAATGTGCTGTTGATCGGTGGAAAGCCGGATGGATCGGATTTTCGAATTGGGGTTCAGGACCCGGATAGCTTGCGTGGAGAGTATTTGGGCATTGTTTCCTTAAAGGATGAGTCCATTGTAACCTCAGGCGATTATGAACGTTTTTTTGAAGTGAATGGAAAGAAGTATCATCATATTCTTGATCCTTTTACAGGATTTCCAGCTCAAAATAGTTTGCGTTCCGTTACAATTATCAGCCCAAAGTCAACGGATGGAGATGCCTTGTCGACCACATGCTTCTTACTGGGGCTTGATGAAGGAATCAAGTTGATTCGGTCCCTGCCGTCTATTGACGCGATTTTTGTTACCAAGGATGATCGTATGATCTTCAGTTCGCAGGACTTGTTGGATCGCTATCAATCAACAAATGAAGCAATGGAAGAAGAGGTTTATGCGCAATAAAAAAATGGCTCCCAATCTGGGAGCCATTTTGCTGTTTTATTTAATTTCTTGATTGATAATCCAACGACTCGGTGCTGCACCAGCGATTCCATATTTTTCAATGTGTTCGATTACGATATCAGCCATGTCGCCAAATTCCGCGGCAGTTGTTGCATCACCAAAACTGGAGTAACCGTCTCCACCTGCTGCTACAAAATCATTAGAAGCGATGGTATACATTTTCATTGGATCTAAAGTCTCGCCTTTGATCATGACATTTGAGACGAAATTGTCAGCTGTTTCACTGTAGTTTAGTGTGTACTTGATACCATAAACTTGCGGGAAGCCACCATTGGTAGCTGGATATGCACTAATGCCGTGGTTCAAAGCATCTAAAATAGCTTGACCGCTCATATTTTTTACTACAACATAGTTGCCAAATGGTAATACCTCAAGGATATGTCCCTTAGTCATGGCGCCTTGTCCAATGGATGCACGGATGCCACCGCCATTGGTGATCACACCGTCAGCGCCTGTTCGGATGCCGATCGCTGCAGTAATTAAGTTCGTCATTCTGGTTTCTCCAGTACGAACAAAGTTTCTTTCGCCGTTAAGTTCGTACATTGAATAGCCGATTTCAACATCTGTAATCACACGATTTTCTTCAACAGTCGCATCAATCAAAGCTTGAATATCTGCATTGTCTTCATAACCTTCCGCACCTTTTTCAATCAGGGATGCAGTTGCGCTAACGATATCGTCCTTGACGGTTATATCGACGCGGCCTACATTCTTGTCATAGTAACCAGATTGAACCAATAATGCGCCGTTTACCATTTCTCCATTGGTCAATGTTTCATGAGAGTGACCATCGACAAAGATATCAATGCCATCAACATTTTCTAAGACATACTTGCTGGTTTCTTCCATTTTTGTTTCTTCATCATTACCCAAGTGACCCAAGGCGATAATGACGTCACAGCCTTCAGCTTGCAAAGCGGTTACCATTTCCTGTGCCGCTTGGGCCGGTGCTTCAAAATCAACGTCAATTACATTTAATGGATTGGTTTTATACATGGTTTCAGGAGTAGATAAGCCGAAGATACCAACTTTTACACCATCGAATTCTTTAATTGTGTAATCTTGTTTTAACAGACTTTCGCCATTCATTTTAACATTGGCGGCCATGATCGGATAGTTTGCCATTTCTTCTAATTCTAGAAGTCGCTCATATCCATAGTTGAAGTCATGGTTGCCTGGCGCTTGAGCATCTACACCCAATGCATTGAAGATATCAACAACTAATTCACCTTGATTTAGGTTGACAACGGGTTTTCCGTGATAAGAATCACCAGCGTCTAAAACAAGTACGTTGCCTCCTTCTGCACGAGTTTGCTCGATCACATCAGCGAGTCGTGGGAGTCCCATGCCGTCATAGCTTCCTTCAACGACTCGACCATGGGTGTCATTGAAGTGGAAGAGAGTAATGGTGGTTTCTTGCCCCGCGGCAAAGCCAGGTGTTGCAAAGCTGAGTAAAATGAGACTAAGTACAAGTAAAACGCTTAAATGTTTGTTGATTTTTTTCATAAAAAGACCTCCTTAAAAATTTAGAAACGTTATCCCACTCATAATTATATCCTGAAACCGGTTCCATTTCACGGAAATTTAGAAATCTTAACAAATTAATGAGTTTTTACTTGCAACTGATATAATAGGTGAAAGGTAAATAGGAGGAAATTTAATGAATAGAGCCATCGGAGTGATCGTTAACCCTTCCAGTGGGAAGGATATTAGACGCATTGTATCCTATGCGGATAGCGTGGGACATATGGAAAAAATGAATCTCTTGCTTAGAGCGGTGATTGCTGCAGAGGCTAAAGGGATAGAGAAAATTTATTTTATGCCTGACCCTCAAGGATTGGGGCGGGCTATTCAGGCACGGTTGAAACAGGATGGCGGACCTTGGGAAATTATTAAAATTTTGGATTTTCGACCTATGGGCAAGGCTACGGATACGGTCAAGGCGGTAGCAGAATTTGAACGGTTAGAATGCAGAGCCATCGTGGTAATGGGTGGTGATGGAACCTCGCGGGATATTGCGCAAACCGGAACAATGATTCCAATTCTGCCCATCTCGACGGGAACAAACAATGTTTATCCAGAATCAATAGAGGGAACCATCGCCGGAATGGTCCTGGGTGTTGTTGTTATGGATCCAGAGTCGGTAGCGACTCGCCGGGATAAGCGAATCCGGGTGAGTGTGAATGATGGTGAAGAGTGGATTGCTTTGGTGGATGTTGTTTGTTCCAAGCAGACGGAGATTGCTTCTCGAGCTGTCTGGTCTCCAGATGATATACGCTGGCTGGCTGTAACGCGAGCAACGCCTGCATCGATTGGTTTGTCGTCTATTGTTGGGCAATGGGAGTTTCTATCCCCAGAGGAAGCAGGGTGGATTTTTTTTGAATGTGGGTCAGGGGGAAGGGTTCGACTTTCTCCGATTATTCCGGGCCGGATGGTTCCTGTTGGAAAGGTCGCATTGATCCGGCATTCTTGTGATGAAAAACATGAATGGCGAGCTGATCAAAGTGGTACATTGGCCCTTGATGGAGAGCGGATGGTACGGCTTCGTAAGGATGATATGGTTCGAATTCAAGTTGATCAAGGGGGACCATGCCGAGTTTTGGTAGAAGAAACCTTGAAACGGCATATTCGACAGCGAGAACAAGAATGAATACAATGCAAAGGCCGCTGATGAAAATCAGCGGCCTTTCTTTATAATCCAATGACAGTTTTGGCAATGGGGCCTTTCTCGCCTAGCTCCATTTCATATTCGACCGCTTGTCCTTCTTCAAGAACACGGTATCCTTCCATTTGGATCGCACTGAAGTGAACAAATACATCTTGACCAGCATCATCTACGATGAATCCGAACCCTTTTCTGCCATTAAACCATTTTACTGTACCTTTTTGCATCTTTGAACCCCTCCTAAAGTAATGTTTCATCTTTTTACATCTTACTTATTTAATAACTGATTGTCAATAGATTTAGGAAACGATTTCTTTGCAAAACAACAAACTTTTGTTTGTGAGAAAAACTTCCATTTTTCTGGATTTTCTTTCTTGATTTCAATGGGTAAAAAGAGTATAATAAGTCTATTCGACATGCGAGTGTAGCTCAATGGTAGAGCTCCGGCTTCCCAAGCCGACTACGGGGGTTCGATTCCCCTCACTCGCTCCAATCGTGAAACGCTAAGGATTTTCCTTAGCGTTTTTTTTGCGCCATAAACTGTGATAAACTGAGACTAAAGCTTGTTCTAGAAAGAATAAACCAGATCCGAAAGGAGAATATTATAATGATTGGATATGATAAGATACCAGAAATGATGAAACAATTGCCCAAGGGTGCGTTTTTAACTGTGGGCCAAGGCGATGAGGTCAACCCCATGACCATTGGATGGGCTTTGAGCGGAATCATCTGGGGGAAACCAGTGATACAAGTAGCCGTTCGATATTCGCGTCATACCTATCGATTGCTGGACAAGGCGGAAGGCTTTACTGTCAGCGTGCCAAGATTTGGAGACTTACAAAAGGAATTGAATTTTTGCGGCACCAAGAGCGGACGTGATTTTCAGAAGTTTGCCGAGACGAAATTGACGGCAAAGCCAGCAAAAATGATTTCGGGTGTTGTGGTCAAGGAAGCGGCACATCACTACGAGTGCAAGATCGTGTATCGCCAGTCCATGGACCCGGCCAACCTGGATGAAGCCATCAAAAAACAGTTTTACGAAAACAACCAGGATTATCATGTTTTCTTTATTGGTGAGATTGTTGATGAATATGACGAATAATAGGGTTGAGCTTTAGCTATTTGATTGACGAAATTCGTGTAAATATGCAAAAAAGAATCCTTGCTATTAGGATTCTTTTTTTAGCGTTTGGAATTTTTTACGATGAAGAAGCAGATACTTCTTGGAAATAAACTTTGCATAAATCGAAAGGGGATTGGTTGTATAATCAATTGTAAAGACCGGCTATCCAAAAGCCTGTCAATAAACTGATTATCATCGTAAACATCAAAATCACGAGTATGATTCCGGTCGCCTTGGTGCGTTTAGCAGGCCAACTGTCGGCTTTCAAAAAATATAAGGCACCAATCATAAAGAATAGGGCTGTTGAAACTTTTAAAATAAGTCTTGCTAATGATAATCCCATAATAGCCTCCACTTTGGCAGGTGCAAGTGTTTTTTCGATTCTTCATATAATCATCTTGCGATTCATCCAATAAAATTATACCACTTTGCAAAGGTTTAATCATTTTATAAGAGAATCAATTGATAAGTAAGAAAAATCAATAAATAGAATGTATTGCATTAAGGGGTAATGTTAAAAAAACGAAATACAAGTTACTTTGTATATAAAAAAGGTAACGATTATTTTAAATCGTTACCTTTTGCAAAATTGATTGAATAGTAGCATGAGATTATTCTACGCATTCTTCCTTGATCGCTTGGTCCAAGGCTTCAATCATGTCCAAGACATTACGCTTAGAGAGGACCAAGGGGGGTTGAAAGGCTAGAGTGTTTCGGTGTATTCCGTTCTTTCCAATGAGAAAACCGGCATTTTTCATTCGTTCCAAAATGCGGTCAACGGCTTCGGTTGCCGGCCTTCCATCTGAATTTTGAAGTTCAACGCCGACCATCAGGCCGATTCCGCGTACGTCTTTGATCAAGGGATACTTCCCTTTCATTTTCGTCAGTTTTTCAAGCAAGAGCTTGCCGAGATTTGCCGCACGTTCTTTTAATTGATGGGATTCCAAATATGCTAGCACGGCCAGAGAATTGGCGGCTGAAACTGGGTTTCCACCCAAGGTAGAGGCAGATGGACTGGTGAAAGTAGCCGCAATTTTATCCGTGGTGGAAAATGCCGCGATGGGTACACCGTTACCCAGGGCCTTGGCCGATGTTAAGATATCAGGAACGACATTGAAATGCTCGATGGCAAAGTTCTTGCCGGTGCGGCCGTATCCGGTCTGCACTTCATCGATAATCAACAAGGCACCAAATTTTTCAAGCAAGGTTTTTAATCGCTTGAAATAGCGGATGTGAGGAACTTGAATCCCTCCATTGCCTTGGATCGGTTCACAGATTAATGCGGCGATTTCGTTTGGGTGTGCCTCTAAAAGGCAACGAATACTATCTAAAGAACGTTCCATAGCATCTGAAGTCGTTTCTCCAGGTTCTTTACCGTATCCTTCAGCCAAATAGGTATTAGGTGATGGATCGTCCATGGTGCGCCACATGGGGATTCCTGTCAAGCTCATGGTGAGGTGGGTTCGACCGGAAAGGCCGCCTTTCAGTCCAATTAGTCCTCTTCTGCCGGTTGTTTTTTTTGCCAGCAGAAGGGCGCCTTCGTTTGCCTCGGAACCCGACATGCAGAAAAAGGATTTTCTTAGGTCTCCGGGCAGATAAGCGGCCAGGCGTTGGCCCAAAGAGACAATGGGCTCTGTGAGATAAATCGTTGTTGTATGCTGTAGGTTTTTCATCTGATTAATAGTTGTTGTTAGAATTTCTGGGTTGCTGTGTCCGCAATTCATCACGGAAACCCCGGCAAAAAAATCGAGGTATTCCTTGCCCGTTTGATCATAGAGGTATTGCATGGATCCCCGCACCAATTGCGGAGGATCTTGATAGAAATGATAGGAGCAAGGCAACAAAAACTGCTCCTTCTTTTTAAGTATTGTTTGGGGTCCAAGGTAGGTCATCTTATTCTCCTTTCTCAAAGCCAAGCGCGCCCAGGGTGAATCCAGCATGGATGGGATCTAAGGGCGTATTCATTCCATCATTGGCTTTCAGCTTGCACCAGTAGTCAAGCGCAGTTTGGAAGTCGGTGGGTTGGAAGTGTTCCATCTCCAATCGGAAGGTGGAAAAGCCGTGGGTTTTTAGGCTTGGCCAAAGACCTGTTAAATTGATGTCCTTATTGAGACGGACATGGTTTCGTTTGAATTGATCACGGTAGACGGGATGTTCAAATCCCTTGTCATCTCGCAAGACAAGAACCTCTTCGGAAAAATAGTGACTGTTTTCTTGGCCAACAGCTTGCTTTTCTTCTAGGTGCTGCACAAAGTCGAGATCACTGAGCATCATGGTTGGAGACCCGAAAACCACCAATTCAAGGGGCAGTTGAGAGTGATCCGCCAAAGCCATTAGATCTTTTGCCTTGAGTTCAATCGAGGCAATGCCAGATTCGAAGCCTTCTGCCAGCAAGCGATTGGCGGTTTTTTCATTATAGAGGTTAAGACCCAAATCACCGGCGATCTGGATGTTGAATTTCTTGACAAGAATGGCTTGTCCCATGGTAGAGACCCGCAGAATGACACGGTCTTTGAGCCAGGATTGATGAACAGACAGCCATTGTTCTAATTTTGCAAGTTCATGGTCCTGAGCGGCTCGTGGCAATCGGATGATGAAATTCCGGGTCGGATGATTGCATACGACCCGGCGGATGGCATCTGCAGAAATGCCTTTGCTGCCATCGAAAACTTCCGTTGAGATTTCAATCTGGTCGATGGTAGAATTTAGGGCGATTTTCAATTGTTCCTCGGTTTGTAAAGAAACGAGAAGTGAAGACGTTTGGTTTTTCTGATTGCCGACTTGCATATTTAACTCATTTACTTTCGAGTCCTTGATATCATGTTCATCTACGGGTTTTGAAAAGACATGCCCGTGGGAGTAGAAGTATCCGGTGCCTTCATAGCGCTCATTGATTGCAGAAGATCCAGGGTTGCCAAAGGCAAAGCTTTGATAAGGATCACGCATTCGCTGTTCAAATAAGGCCTCGGAATCCTTGAAACGGTCATAGGCGAGTGGATCGGCAAGGTAAGAGTCTATGGCATCACCGTAGGCATTGATGATGGGAAGTAAAAAATCAGCTTCCCGCATTCGGCCTTCAATTTTGAAAGAAACAACGCCACTTTCAAGCATTTCCGGGATATGGGGATACATCGACATATCCTTGGCAGCTAGGGGATATGCTGTTTCGTAAAGCTTACCCTTATAGAGGCTTTGATAGCTCCAGCGGCAGGGTTTCATACAGCGCCCGCAATTGGAGCTTTGACCAAAGACCATGCTGGAATAATAACAAGTGGCACCGTTGATGCTGCACATGTCGCCGTGGGCAAAGTACTCAATTTCAATCCCGGTTTGATCGACCCACTTACGAACGGTCTTTAAATCAATTTCACGGGAAGTGACCACACGGGTAAATCCTTGTTTTTGTAAATAGTCAATGTGATGCTGATTATGCACGTTCATCATCACTGAGGCGTGCATCTCCAGATTTAAATCCATTTCTTGAATCAAGGAGACAATGGCTAGATCCTGTATGATCAGAGCATCCGGTTGGAGATCTTCCAATTCAAGCAGGTAGTCTTTAGCGGATTCAATCTCGTCGGAGGATACCAGATTGTTGACGGTGATGTAGATTTTCTTATCGAGCGCATGGGCTGCAATTATCGCGTCTTTCATCTCTTCCATGGTGAAGTTGAATTGTGAACGATGCATGCGCATATTGAGTTGCTTGCCACCCAGATAAAAGGCATCTGCCTTGGAGTGGAGCAACTTTTTAAAGATGGCATAATTGCCAACTGGGGCTAATAATTCGATGGGATTTCCTAAAAAAGTTCTCATAATAACCTCACTTTCTGACTCATTATAACATAGAAAAAAATGATCCCAAATGGGAGATTCTCCCAAGGGATCATTCTTTTATTTTTGCAAGATAGGAGAAACAAGACTTTCGTAGCTGTGTTCTCCTTCAATTAAATCTCGAGCTGTTAGCCAATTGATGGCTTTTTGAATCTCTTCCGGTGCCGGTGCTTGCGCTGAATGATAGGTTGGCAAGACAAAGGTCTCTACAACTGGAGCTGGGAATTTTGCTTGGGAGTAAATCTCAAGAAGATCTTCTTGAGCAGCACCCGTATTCAACCCCTCGACAGCGCGGTCGTAGGCTGCAAAGAAATTACTCATGGAATCAGCAGATTCGTTTAACCAGGTTTCTTCTACCAAGAGTACACCGGGTTCCAAGTCGATGGACTCAGCTGTCTCGATGATCTGGCCGTTGGCTAAAACCGCAAGACTTAAGAGTGGTTCTGGAAGTGCAATTGCACTGATTTGGCCTGCACGGTAGCTTTCCAAACGATTGGGCAAGGACGGAATTGCAATCTTTTCAATATCATCTTCCGCAAGTCCTTCTTTGGCTAGGGAAAGGTCGACCAAATATTCCATCAAAGTATTGGTAGACAAGCCAACGGATTGACCTTTAAGGCTGGAAATCCCATCGGGTGTTTTTTGAACGGCGATCCCATAAGTTGCCTGGGTACTGCTGACGGCTTGAAGCGGTGTGCCAGCTTCTGCATAGTAGAGGAGAGAGATGACATCGGAATAGATGGCATCTAATTCTCCCGCCTGCAAGGCGGCATCGCGATCAAGAGCACTCATGAAAATTTCAAAGGAAACAATAATGCCTTCTTCTTCAAAATATCCTTGTTGAGCACCGTAGAGGTAAGGCAAAATGCCATCATCTGGCATCAGGCCAACACGAAGTGTTTTTTCTATGGTCGGAGCAGGCTCAGCGGGTTGGCTGGCGCATCCGGTTAGGAGTATGGCAATGGCCAGAATCCCAAGTAATAAGCGTTTCATTGTTTGTTTCCTCCTTTTGTTCGTAGGTGCCATTGTATCATGGAAGAAAAGGAGGGACAAGGGAAGTTTTGGTAACCTCTGTTACGCTTTATAAACAATTTCTCCGTTGATCAAGGTCATCAATACCTTAGCATCATATTGGAAAGGATGTTGATCCCAAAGAACAAGGTCTGCGTCTTTTCCGATTTCAATACTGCCGATTCGGTCATCAAGACCTAGAATTTCTGCAGCATTGATGGTAATGGCTTTAATTGCCTCTTCTTTCGGCAAACCATGTTTGGACGCAAGGGAAGCGCAAAGTGGCAGGTATTGAAGAGGAATCACAGGAGAATCGGTGATAATGGCGATTTTTACTCCCGCTTGATAGAGAATACCCGGTGTTTCAAAGGTTAGGTTTTTTAATTCAAACTTGGAACGTTCCGAAAGAGATGGTCCAACGAGGGCTGGATAACCTTCTTTTGCCAAATCATCTGCGATGAGATGGCCTTCGGTGCAATGATCCAGAGTTAATTTACAATCAAATTCCTTGGCGATGCGAATGGCTGAAAAAATATCATCAGCTCGATGTGCATGGGCCTTTAGAGGGATTTCCTTAGTTAAAACAGGACCTAAGGCTTCCATCTTCATGTCAAAGGCTGGCTGCTTGCTGGGATCGTTTTGATTGTTGTTTTTTTTGTTCCAATATTCCTTGGCTTGAAAGAGAGTCTTGCGCAAGGTAGCCGCTGTTCCCATTCGGGTAAAGGGTGTTTTCTTTTGGTCTGCATAGACGCGTTTTGGATTTTCTCCAAAGGCGCATTTCATAGCCAGGGGATCTTGAAGGATCATATCGTCGATGCGGTTTCCAGCGGTTTTAATTGCTGCAAATGTACCACCGATGACATTGGCGCTTCCTGGACCTGTTGCACAAGCTGTGATGCCCCCGTTTCTCGCTTCTTCAAAGGTGCGATCCATGGGATTAATTCCATCGATGGCGCGCATATGTGGTGTGACAGGATCGACCATTTCGTTGCCGTCGGCGCCTTCAACTCCAATGCCGTCTTCCCACATGCCTAGATGGCAATGGGCGTCAATAAAGCCAGGAAAAAGAAGGGCACCTTGTGCATCAATCACTTGACCGTCTTTAATAGGAAGATCGCTTCCAATTTCCGTAATTTTTCCATTCTCAATGCGGATACACTGATTAGCGAGTAGATGTCCGCTGACTTGATATAATGTTGCGTTTTGAATGATTTTCATAATGGTGCTCCTTTCGATATGGGTTTAGTCATTTTAGAAATAGGGGTACGAATAAAATAGAAAATCCATTTTATGGATAGCATGACCCCATAGAAACGTTTATATGGGGTAACTATACCACAGGAGGACTTGCAAATGAAGGAAATCAATGGGAAAATTGTCTATTCGGCCTTCCGCTCAGGTGCAGTGGCATTGATTCGTCAAAAGGACTATTTGAATGCCATCAATGTCTTCCCGGTACCGGATGGCGATACTGGAACGAATTTAGCAAGCACGGTTCGATCAATTCTATACTCGGTTGAAGAAGAGTTCCGTGTGGATCACATGGCAGCTGCCATTGACGAAAAAGCCATGAGTAGCGCACGTGGTAATTCTGGAATGATCCTTGCCCAGTATTTTCATGGCTGGGCAGAGTCGTTACAGGGCAAAGAGGTCGTTACCCCTGAAGAGATGATCGAAGGATTTAAGTCTGCTGTTCCTGCTGCGTATTCGGCTGTTGAGAAACCTCAAGAAGGCACCATTCTCACACTGATGCGGGTGCTGGCAGAGGAATTGGAAAAATATTATCATTCTGGCTATCGTGGAGCCTCTTTATTGGAAGAAGTAGGCAATCATATGAAGCAAGCTTTAGATTTGACCATGATGCAGCTAGAACCCCTCCGCCGGAATCAAGTGATTGATTCGGGTGCGGCAGGTTTTTTGGCCTTCGTGGAGGGAATTGCAAAATATATGACAAATCCAAATCACATGGATAACGATGTTGGCATGGAAGCGATTAAGCCCTTTCAATCCGAAGATATGATACAAAGCCATGGAGAGTCTGAATACCGTTATTGTACGGAAGGAATTATCGAGAAGGTTCCATCGGTGACTGATATGCATGCAAGTCTTTCCAAGATGGGAGACTCATTAATTGTATTGGATCGGGGTGACAAAGCACGCTTTCATTTGCATACGAATGACCCTGAAGCCGTATTTGCTAAAATCGGCGGGCGGGTTGTGATGCAGAAGGTGGAGGACATGAAGCTGCAGTCCAGTGTGGTCAACCATCCCAGGACTAAGATTGCCGTATTGACTGACTCAATCGCTGATCTGGATCCGGAATGGGTGCTCTCCCATCAAGTACATGTCATTCCGGTGGGCATCATGGAAGATGATCAAGTTTTTCTTGATCGCATATCTTACTCGGCAAATCGGGTAATTGAGCGCGTAAAAGCAGAAAAGAGCTTACCGACGAGCGCGGTGCCTAGCCCCACAGAAATTAAGGCAAGATTGGATTTTTTGCAATCCCATTATGATGGGATTTTGGCCTTGATGGTTTCTAAAAAGATGAGCGGATTTTACTATCAAGTCAAGAAATTAGCGGCGGAATCTTTTACGGATTTCCCAATAGAAGTGATTGATAGCCGTCAGAATTCGGCTGCTCAGGGGCTCTTGGTGCGGGAAGCGGTTAAAGAAATCGAAAAGGGAAAATCTTTGGCAATCGTCGCGGATTGGATTCGAAAGAAAAGATCTCAATCAAAGATCTTTGTTGCGATTCATGATGTCAAACCCATGATTCAAGGCGGTCGACTTAGCGTCCCTGTTGGACGAACCTTTCAAACCCTTGGAATTAAACCGATCATTTCCATTAACGAGAAGGGCGAAGGGACAGCCTTTGGTATGCATTTAAAGTTTGATGCCAGCTTGAGGCATTTGGAACGATTGATCAAGCGGGAAGCGAAAGATCAGAAAATTCGCGTGCAGGTATCTTATTCGGATGATTTGAAAAAGGCAGAAGCCTTTGCGAGAAAATTAAGTCAAATTCCGAATGTACGGTGCGAATCGGTGACACAGATTTCATCCATTGTGACCGTTAGTGCTGGGTCGGGTGTAATTGCGGTAGCTTACATGAAAGAGGGGCAAACATGGAGAAGTTGATATTTGGTTTGGTTTTTGTTGTGGTATATTTTTGTGTTTTCTTTATTTGGGGTACGCTAACAAAGAATAACTCAGTTGTGGATATGGGCTGGGGATTTGGCTTCGTTATGCTGGCTTGGGCACTGATTGCTAGAGCAGAAAATGTTGGTATTCACCAGTGGATCATGACGGGACTGATTAGCATTTGGGGCCTACGCTTGACCTATCATATTTTGAAGCGGAACTGGGGCAAGCCAGAAGATTTTCGCTATGCCAATTGGAGAAAAGAATGGGGGCGTTGGGTGATTCTGCGTGCCTTTATTCAGGTCTATTTGCTGCAGGCAATTTTGATGTGGCTGATTTCTTTTGCTTTGCTGTCCCTGCCAGAACAGGCTAAACAAAACTGGGGCTGGCTGGCAAGCGTGGGTTTACTTGTATGGATGGTTGGCTTTCTTTTTGAGTCTATTGGTGATGCGCAACTTCGCAGCTTTATTAAGAAACCCGAGAATAAGGGACATGTTATGACACGGGGGCTGTGGAAATTCACACGACACCCGAATTATTTTGGCGAAGCCGTGCAATGGTGGGGATTGCTTTTTATTGCTCTCCAAGCTGGTGGTGGTATTTGGGCAATCATCAGTCCCATGACCATTTTTTCTGTGCTTTGGTTTATTTCGATTCCTCTCTTAGAAAAAAAATATATGAAGCGGCCGGAATTCCAAAAATACGCGGCCCGCACCTCGCTTTTCTTCCCGTGGTTTGCGAGAAAAGGGTAAAAGGCTCTGCTACTAGAGCCTTCTTTTTTATGTTACAATGAAATGAATTCATATGAGGAGAAAAAGATGAAAATATTGGTAATTGGAGCCGGTCCTGCCGGCTTGATGGCGGCTTATGCTGCAAGAAAAAATGGGGCAGAGGTTATTGTCTATGAAAAAATGGAACGGGTTCTCCGTAAGTTATTGATTACGGGAAAGGGTCGTTGTAATTTGACCAATGCTGCACCCATCGATCAATTTATTGAAAACACCATAGGAAATCCAAATTTTTTATATAGCGCATTTTATACCTTTACGAATGAGCAGGTCATGGAATTTTTCCGAGATCAGGGCCTTGCTCTAAAGGTGGAGCGCGGTAATCGCGTTTTTCCTGAGAGTGATAAATCCACTTCAGTAGCGGACGCTTTATTAAAAGCTTGCATTGACCTTGGGATTAAGGTGAGAACGAGATCACCCATTCAAACACTTTGGATTGAAGATGGAATTTTACGCGGTGCTGAAGATCAAAAAGGGAATAGAATCCCTGCTGACCGTGTGATCTTGGCAACGGGTGGAAAATCTTATCCGGCAACGGGATCAACAGGCGATGGATATCATATGGCTAAAGCATACGACCATACCATTGTTCAGCCCTTGCCTGCCCTTGTTGCTTTTCGAACGGAAGATTCATGGAATCCGAATTTGGCCGGCTTGTCATTGAAAAATATCAGCCTGATTACAAAGGCAAAAAAGAAGAAGGAATATTTTGGAGATCTTCTTTTTACCCATGACGGGATCTCGGGTCCGGTTGTACTTACTGCTGGGCGATATTTGATTCAAGAGGGCGTTGTTCGGGAGAATGGCGAGTTTACCAACACGGAATTTTGGATTGATTTGAAGCCGGCTTTAAGTAAGGAAAAGTTGGATCGCCGGATTCTTCGGGATTTCCAAGCCTTTCATCTTAAGCAGCTGAAAACCGTACTTAAGGAATTGTTGCCACAGGCCTTGATTCCCATTGTGATTGAAAAAAGCGGTCTGGATCCAGAGATGGCTGTTCATCAAGTGAATAAAAAACAGCGCGAAGCCTTGGTTCAAACGCTGAAGTTCTTGCCCATTCAAGGACGGGGACTGAAGGGATTTAAGGAAGCGATTATCACCGTTGGTGGTGTTTCCGTCAAAGACGTGGATCCTTCCACTATGGCTTCAAAAAAGGTGGAGGGCTTGTATTTTGCGGGAGAAGTATTGGATGTGGATGCCTTGACGGGTGGATTTAATCTTCAAATTGCTTTTTCAACGGGCTATCTGGCGGGAATGTCCGCTTCAGAGGAACAATCATGATCCGGGTGCACGATATTGCTTTGCGGATCACAGAGCCGACAGACAAGATTTTCTTTAAGATTTGTGAAAAATTAAAGATTGATAAAAATGACCTTCTGGGATATGAGATTTATCGGGAATCCATTGATGCCCGAAAGAGAAAACCTCTCAGGCTGATATACACCGTGGATGTGACTGTAAAAAATGAACAGAAAATTTTAAAACAATTTCCAGCCTTGAAACGTACGCCACCTCCACTGAAGGAGATTCTGCCTGTTTCAAAGGAACAAAAAACACGACCCCTTGTGGTGGGCTTCGGTCCGGCGGGCATGTTCTGTGCCCTGTATCTGGCACAGGCGGGTTTAAAGCCCATTGTGCTAGAGCGTGGGAAGTCAGTGGATGAGCGTCAAATCGACGTTGAACGATTTTGGTCGCAAGGAATTTTGAATGAAGAATCCAATGTTCAGTTTGGTGAAGGCGGGGCGGGGACATTTTCCGATGGAAAGTTAACCTCAAGGAGCAAGGATCAGCGGATTGAACGGGTGATGCAGACCTTTGTAAAGGCCGGGGCGCCCAGGGAAATTTTATGGACAAAAAAACCCCATTTGGGAACCGATCGATTACGAGAAATTGTGAAAAAGATTCGACTGGAAATTGAATCTTTGGGTGGAAGCGTGCGATTTCAGCAGCGGGTTACAGATTTAGTCGTGGAAGGCAATCAAGTGGTTGGTGTCGAGGTCAATGGAGAAGAGATTATTTCGACAGACCAAGTATGCATGGCCATTGGCCATAGCGCCAGAGACACCTTTTCTTGGCTCCATGCAAAGGGGATTCAAATGGAAGCAAAAGCCATTGCTGTGGGGGTTCGAATTGAACATGGCCAGGCCATGATCGATCAAAACCAATACGGTGAGCATGCGGGTCATCCAAGATTGGGTGCGGCTAGCTATGCGCTGCGTTTTACGGATTCAACAGGACGCGGGGTCTACTCCTTTTGCATGTGTCCGGGTGGCCAAGTCGTTGCGGCAGCATCGGAACTCGGTGGCCTTGTGGTTAACGGGATGAGCGAATACGCCCGAGATAAGGAAAATGCGAATTCAGCCCTTTTGGTTCAGGTTAATCCTGCTGATTACGCAACCGTGGTATCTGAAACAAACAATTCGGGCTTGGTATCCCCTTTGGCAGGGATCGCTTTTCAGCGTGATCTGGAGCAAAAAGCCTTTCGCTTGGGTGGGGAAAACTACGCAGCTCCTGTAGAGCGGGTCGGCTCGTTTTTAGGTCTTGCAGATTTGCCTAAAGGAAAAATTGTCCCTAGTTATCGACCCATGATTGCATGGACACAGTTGGATCAAATTCTACCAGACTTTGTTGTTTCAGCATTAAAAGAAGCCATTCCCTATTTTGGACGCAAGATTAAGGGTTTTGATCGACCTGATGCGGTGTTGACAGCCGTTGAAAGTCGTTCATCTTCACCAGTTCGCTTGGTGCGGGATCCGGTAAGTCTAGAGAGCTTTTCCCATAGTGGACTCTATCCAATCGGAGAGGGCGCTGGCTATGCGGGAGGAATTACATCCTCTGCCATTGATGGAATTCGATGCGCAGAGAAAATCGTAGAAAATATTCAAGCATAAGGAGGAAAACTATGTCAACTTTATCAGGGTTACAAGAACTGACTCAAAGTCCAATCATGCTTTTTGCCATTTATCTTTTGCAAGCCTTTGGTTTCTATCGATTGGCGCAGAAAGCGGGAGTGAAGAATGAATGGATTGCCTTTATTCCAATTCTACAATTTATTCTCTTCTTCCACATTATCGATCGGAGTGCATGGCATATTCTGATTGTTTTGCTGTTTGCCATCCCCGTGATCGGTTGGCTTGCTGCACCCATGATCTTTGCCTATTTTCAATATGAGTTTTATCAGCGCTTTGGTGTTGAACCTCTCCTTGGTGTGGTCGTGATCCTTGTGGGTGTGTTTGTACCCATCGTCAGTTCCGTATTCTTTTTATTTATTGCCTTTTCGGAATTGCTTTATCAGGGAGTGAATCGATATGGAAATTAATAAAGAGGTCATACAGGGAGCAAGGGGTCGAGTGGATCGAATCCTTGGTCTCATTGAGGAATTGGGTCAATATCAATTAAAAGAACAGCAAAAGGATGATTTGGGTGTTGATACCAAATCTTCTGCAATGGATTTGGTTACTCGGGTTGACAAAGAATCGGAGCGAATCATTTCTGAATGGATCATGGAAAACTATCCTGGGGATGGCATTCTAGGTGAGGAAGGAACACACCATAATTCGGATGCGGATTATCAATGGATTGTGGATCCTGTGGATGGAACCAATAATTATGCACAGCGTTTTCCCATCTTTGCTATTAGTGTGGGGATCAAGTATCAAAAAGTAGGCATTGGTGGTATCGTACATATTCCTGCATTGAAGGAATGGTTTGTTGGTGTAAAAGGCGAGGGAGCTACTCTGAACGGCAAGACGATTCAAGTAGGAGACAAGACTGACTTGGTTCATTCCCTGGCCTGCACAGGATTTCCTTACGACAAGGGGACTAATGAGCGCAATAATCTGCGGGAAATTTCGGCCTTGGTACCACAAGTACGCGGCATGCGGCGTACGGGATGCGCGGCTTTCGATCTTTGTTGTGTAGCCTGCGGAAGATTTGATATTTACTGGGAAATGACTTTGAAAGAATGGGATATTGCCGCTGCCTGCGTGATCTTGGAAGAGGCAGGGGCGGTGTGGAAAATTTATCAGGAGGAGCGTGAGATTTCCATTGTGACAGGGAATGAGTCCCTTGTACAAAAGCTCATGCCGATTTTGACGGATTCTAGCTTGTGAATCGAAAGTCTTTTCTATATAATGTAGAAGTAAATTTTGTATAAAGGAAGGTATAGAGATGGATTTTCTAACGAAACTAAAAGAACAAGCAAAAAAAGATTTGCAAACGATTGTATTGCCAGAATCATTGGAAGAACGCAACCTGGAAGCAGCTTGTGAGGTTTTAAAGGATGGAATCGCCAAGATCATTTTGATTGGTAAGCGTGAGGAAATTGTTGCGGCAGCTGGTAATCCTGAAGTCGAAAAAGCAATTATTATCGATCCTGCAACCTACGAGAAAACGGATGCGATGGTTGAGCTTTTGGTTGAGCTTCGAAAAAGAAAAGGTATGACAGTAGAATCGGCAAAAGAATTATTGCTGACAAATCCATTGTATTTTGGCTGCATGCTGGTTAAGATGGAATTGGCAGACGGCATGGTATCTGGTGCTATTCACTCAACGGGTGATGTGCTTAGACCGGCCCTTCAAATCTTGAAGACTGCACCTGGGGTAAAATTGGCATCGGCTGCTTTCGTTATGGAAGTACCAAACTGCGAATTTGGTGAAGGTGGTATTTTGGTATTTGCTGATACGGCATTGAATCAAAATCCAAGTGCGGAAGAGATGGCACATATTGCTATTACTTCAGCTAAGACATTTGAAGCCTTTGTTCAAAAGGAAGCGGTTGTAGCTATGCTTTCTCATTCTACATACGGATCTGCAAAACATGCGGACGTGGATAAAGTTGTTGAAGCGACAAGAATTGCCAAGGAATTGGCGCCAGATTTGGCATTGGACGGAGAACTTCAATTGGATGCAGCTATTGTGGATGCAATCGGTAAGAAGAAAGCACCGGAATCAAAGGTTGCTGGTTCTGCCAATGTATTGGTCTTCCCGGATCTTGATGCTGGAAACATTGGATACAAATTGGTTCAACGCTTTGCAAACGCCAATGCTTATGGTCCTGTTATTCAGGGATTGGCAAAACCGGTTAATGATTTGTCTCGCGGCTGTTATGCAGCGGACATCGTTGGCACGGTAGCCTTGACTGCCCTTCAAGCGCAGATGGCAAAAAACGCATAAACATACAGAAATCCCGCGAAGCGATTCGCGGGATTTTTTTATTCCATGATTTTTGTCTGTATCTCTTCCATCCAACGATCATCTCTTTTTTTTCGATCAAGTATGAGAGGGAGGTGTTTGATATTTCTATGTGGAGGCATTTCTAATTGATAGAGTTCGTCGGCAACCTGCAAGGCGGTTTTGTGATCGTGGGTGATCAAGAGAACCGTTTTTTGATTGCGGATCCATAGTTGTTCAAAGAGTCGAATCATCTGACTCTTCAATTGGGGATCCAGGTTGCTGAAGGGTTCATCCAAGATGAGAAGATCAGAAGGATAGAGAAATCCTCGTGCTAAGGCGACTCGTTGCTGCTGACCGCCCGATAGAGTTTGTGGCAAAGCGTTGGCTTTCTCTGTCAGGGAAACGGCTGCTAGGATCTCGTCGATGGCTGCGGGCTCATCGTGAATCATAGCCAAATTCTCCCGCACACTTAACCAAGGCAACAAACGTGGCTCTTGAAAAACATAGGAGATGGCAAGAAATTTAAAGTCTTTCAGATCTCCAGATTCAACGGGTAAGAGGCCCGATAAGATTTGTGCCAGGGTCGTCTTTCCACAGCCAGAGGGTCCAATTAATGCTGTTATGGCATTCTGTTTTAGATCCATGGAAAAATTTTCATAGAGAAGCAAAGAACCGTATGATTGGGTTAGATTTTTAATGGTTGGCATTGAGATCCCTCCTTTGATGGAAGAAGGCGACAAAGACTTTTTCTGTGATCATGCTGGCCAAAATGAGAATCATGGTCCAGGCAAAGAGATCGGGCGTTTCCAGATAGACCTTGGCGTCATAGAGCTTGGATCCAATGGCAAGGCGAGGGTGGCTTAAGACCTCTGCTGCAACACTGGCCTTCCAACAGAGTCCGACTGCGGTTTGTGACGCGTGTCGGATGGCTGGCCAGGCAGAAGGAAAATAGATTTGCTTCATCCGTTTGATGGGTGATAGATGGAAAACCCGTGCCATTTCCAGGAGTTTGGGGTCTGTTCGTCGGACACCCTCGGTCGTTTGTGCCCAGATGACGGGAAACCCAATCAAAAAGCTGATAATCAAGGGAACCAAATCCGAAGGTACCCAGATCAATACCAAAAGGATCAAGGCGATAACCGGGGTTGATTTGATAATTTGAACCATGGGCTCTAGCCAGGTGTAGATGCCGGAAATCAAGCCGCTGGGGAATCCCAAGAGAATGCCAAGGCTGAAGGATAGAAAAAAACCACCCCATACTCGAATCCATGAAAGGCCAAGGATCAGCCAACCCTCTGGTAGGCTGAGATTGATTACCACTTGTTTCAGGGTTGTATAAGGGCTGGGCAGATAGATTTCTTTATGAATCACGGCCGAAAGGCCCCCCCAGAGGAGGAGCCAAAATAAACCGGCAATTAGTTTTTGTTTCCAAGGTTTATTGAATGAAATAGAAGTTTTCATCTGGCATGCTGCCTCCTATGGATTTTGGATTAAAGGCTTCCATAGCTGCTAGAAAAGGAGTTAAAGTGGTGTCCATATCGCTTCCGTTAATCCATACAATATTTGAATTTGGAATGGCTTTCTCCGCTAAAACCGCCATTGGTAAAATACCGACTTGAGCGATTACTTGGCTGGCCGCTTTTGGATCTGCGTTTACCCAGGCTACGGAAGACTCATAGGCCTTCAAAAAGTTTGCTACCGCTTCTGGATGTGCATCGGCAAATTCAGTCTTTACAAGCAAACCACCCATTGGCATGGTCGTTCCCGGTACGGCATCTTCCCAGGCAGTGGTTAAATCTAAACCGATGGAAAGGTCGGGGTTCTTCATCATAACTTGTGTAACGAATGGTTGAGGTAACAAGGCAGCATGAATGTCTCCGCCAATCAAGGCTTGAGCTGAGCTGGCATGATCCAGTGCATAATCCAGGGTTACATCGACTTCTGGATCAAGACCCGCGTTTTCCAAAAGATAACGAAGGGCGAAATCGGGTGTTGCTCCCTTGCCGCTAACATTGATGGATTGGCCCTTTAGATCGGCAATGGTTTCAATGGTTAATGTGGAATCGGTGATCACATAAAGTACACCCAGGGTATTGATGCCTGCTAGGCGATAAGCACCCTCTGTTTTTTGATAAAGAATGGAAGCTAGATTGGTTGGAACAGCCGCGAAATCCAATTCGCCGCTTAAGACCTTGGCAGTAATGGCATCGGGTGCTGCTTCGATGGCAAATTCAAGAGACAGACCCTCTGGATCTTCCATCATCAATTGCGCCATGCCCATTCCCGTAGGTCCTTTTAGGGTGCCGATCATGATGTCGACAGGATCTAAAGCTGGTTCTTCTTGAACGACCGCTTCCTCTGTTTGTGCGGGTGGTTCTACTGCTTCAGGTGTTGGTGCCTCTGTTGGTGTGCATCCGACAATCATTAAAATCATAATCAATAAAAGTGCGACTAAACTCGTTTTTTTCATTGTAAATTCCTCTTTTCTTCCATTGTTTTTGTTAGATGGATTTCTTTGTTTTTTATTTCGATCCAACCCATTTCCTCGAGGGCGTGCAACTCTCGATACAGGCTTGCCCGGCTTATCCCTAGGTATTGCGCCCATTCTGTCCGATTGTAGGAAATGTGGCAAGGGTTCCCTTTTCTTTTCCAGGTGTGGATCAGAAAGGCTTCAATTCGTTCCCGCGCTGATTCGTATAGCAAAAGATCGATATGTGCATTGAGAAAGATCAGTTTTTCGCTGGTAACCTGCAGATATTGCTGCAAAAAGCCTGGTGAGTTTTGTAGAAGTCTTTGAATGGCTTTGTCCTGTAACCAAAAAATTTCTCCACTGCAAGCAGCGATGATTTCAGTTGGATAGGATGGCGTGAGGGCAAAGAGTGCTGACAATCCGAATAGATGAGGCGCTGTAAACTTTCGTACGATCTTTTTGTCATGGGTAAAAGCGGCTGCACTTCCCTCTAAAATGAGCCCGATTCTCGCTTGGGCGGGTTGAAAGGATTGCAGGATTTCCCCGGAGACAAAGGATGCGATTGTCGTTTCATTAGGTTTGACAGAGGCTTCCCATTCGTCGACTGTGGTCGTTGAGAATAGTGGAAATTGTTTTTTTAGTTGTAAGAATTGAATACGCTCACCCTCTTTCTTAGAGTGTCTTATATAAGACACTGGCTTGATAATAATATATCACACGAAGTCTTATTCGTCTATAAAAATAAAAAAAACCCCCAAAAAATAAATTGGAAGCCTGACGGTCCTTCATTAACATATAATCGTAGGCCCGTCCTCATGACGGTCCTTCATTAACATATAATCGTAGGCCCGTCCTCATGACGGTCCTTCATTAACATATAATCGTAGGCCCGTCCTCATGACGGTCCTTCATAAACATATAATCGTAGGCCCGTCCTCCTGACGGTCCTTCATTAAGAGATGAAGGTAGATTTGCTAGTTTTTGCGGTTGGTAAAAATAAGAATCAATTGAAAAAATCCAAAGATGAATAGACCAACTCCAAGAAGAACAAGAAATTGAATGACATTGGTTTCGAGTCCTCGTAAGATACGTAAAGAAGGTATCCATAGAAATAAGGCAAGGAAATATAAAGCCTGTCCTTGCATGCGTCGATAGAAGTTTGGACTTTGATGACGGTTTGCGAGGTGAGCCAAGGGATGGCCTGAAACATTCTTTTGCAGGGTAAATCCGGTGAGTACAAAGAGAAATCCAAGAACAATTCCTCCCCAAGCGAATAGATGCATGGGAATCTCCTTTTGAACGGCTATTTTTTCCATTTGTCCCATGATATAATAAGTTTATGTGAGTTGCAAATAAGAATGAATGCAGAGGAGAATGACATGAAGAAAAAGAGGACGAAACAACCAATCCCAATGGTGAGTATATTTGTTGCACTTGCAGCAATTGTGGGGTTCGTAGGCTATAAGAATGGATTAAGATTCGACTATCGTCACTATGGGATTCTATTGATCCTGTTTTTTATTGTGACTTTATTCGATCGTCAGAAGGAAAAACGGCGCATGGCTGAGGCCTTGTTGAAGGGTGATTATGATTATGCCTTGATGATCTATGAACGAGAATTGCCTAAAATTTCGAAGAAGAAGCCGCAAGTAATCGAAAATATGAAGATGAATATGGCCATTTGTCATTTAAATAAAGGGGACGTGAAAGAAGCGGAAAGCCTTTTATCCGAATTAGAAATGGAGCATATGGAAGCGCCGCAGAAAGCTCTTCATGATGTCTATTTGGCACAAACCTTTTTGCTACAAGAAAAACAACCTGCTCGTGCCATGAAATTGTTGATAGACGCAAAAGGCACCTTTTACCTAAAGGGAAGCGAATCGATTATGGCTTACGCATGCGCATCCATGAATCAATTTGAAGAAGCAAAAAAATGGGCGGATCAGGCAAAAGAAAATGCGGAGTCTGATCAAATTAGCAGTTTTAAAGGATATTTATCGCCAGATTATCGATTGGAAAGAATGCTCTATCAGTTTTATATTGGGGCAACCTATCATCGGATGCAGGAAACAGAAGTTCGAGATGAATGGTGGGAAAAATTGAAAAATCCAGCCTATGAAAACGTGTTTTCAAAGACGGCTGAACATTGGACCGACAAAGCATAAAAAGAAAAGGGGGATGACATGAATACAAAAGAATTCTTGCAGGAAATTGCCAATGCAAATGGTCCTTCCGGCCAGGAGGCTGAAGCGAGTGCTATTGTTGCGAGTGGATTTTCACCGTGGGTCGACTCGGTGGAAACAGATCGCATGGGAAATGTGTATGCAGTAAAAGAGCCGACGGAGATCAGTGAAAATCCGCCAATTATCTTGATCGATGCCCATGTGGATGAGATTGCTTTAATGGTCAAGGATATTACGGATGAGGGGTATTTGTATATCCATCAAGCCGGCGGTTTTGATCCTCGAACCCTTTTGGCGCAAGAAGTTGTGATCCATGGCCGCCAACAAGTTGTTGGGGTTATTTCAGCAAAATCAACCGCCATTCAAGCACCGGAAGAAATGGAAAAGATTCTACCCTTGGGCGAATTGATGATTGATACGGGATTGACAGTAGAACAAGTTAGAAGTTTGATCCGTATTGGTGACCGAGCGACAATCCGTAGAGAAACCTTAGATCTAATGGGAGATTGCATGACGGGAAAAGCCTTGGATGATCGAGCTGGGATTGCAGTCATGTATGCTTGCGCTCAGGAATTGAAAAAGCTTCGCCATGAAGCGCGCGTTATTTTTCAATCCTCCGTTCAGGAAGAAACAACGGGACTGGGCGCACGAATCGGGGTGCATAAATGGCAGCCAGATTTTGCTATAGCCGTAGATGTTGGTTTTGGCATGACTCCGGAAGTTTCCATCGAAGATGGATTGGAAATGGGCAAAGGACCTGGAATCAGTTTGGGTTCAAATTCTCATCGAAAGCTGTATCACATGTTGTTGGATACGGCGAAGACGTATCAAATTCCAACACAATTGGAATTGACGCCAACGGGATCTGGGACCAACGGTCAACCCATGCAAATCGTAAGACAAGGTGTACCGGTAGCGGTTGTATCATTACCTCTGCGCTATATGCATACCTCTGTAGAAACGATTCGTATGAAGGATATTGAGCTGACCGCCCAATTGTTGGCGCATTTGATTGCGGATATAACTGGGGAAAAGAAGGAGGAATTGCTGTGTTACGAGACAAACTAGTTCGACTACCTGGGGTATCGGGAGAAGAGACAGCGGTTCGAAATTTGATTCTTCAAGAGATCAAAGACTTGGGATTAACGCCAAAGATCGATGCCTTAGGCAATGTAGTGGTGAAGAAACCTGGTCGGAGTCCGCGTGAAATTCTATTGGTTGCCCATATGGATGAAGTGGGTTTAATGGTGTCTGAGATTGATTCTGCTGGTTTGATTAAATTCCTAACCGTGGGTCCTCTTGATTTGAAACAATGGGTTTCTAAACGTGTTCTTATCGGAAAAGATGAGGTTCCTGGTGTAATTGGTGCAAAACCGATTCATCTTCAAAAGGCTGCAGAACGAAAAGAGATGATTGGTCGAAAGTCTTTGTATATTGATATTGGTGCCTCAAGTAAAGATGAGGCTGAGGGGAAAGTGAGTCGTGGTGACTTTGTTTCACTTGCAGTGGAGGGTGAAGCCTTTGGTGACCGCAAGTGGAAGGGCAAAGCATTAGACAGCCGACTTCCTATTGAAGCTCTTCTTGAACTCTTAAAGGGTGAGCATGAAGCCAGTATTGTTGTTGCTTTTACGGTTATGCGACTGATCGGCGGGCGTGGTGCAATACCAGTTAGCTGGGGTACGAAGCCCGATGAAATTTTGATTTTGGATGGGATTGATGCAACGGATTCGCCAGACCACAAGGGTCGTCAGTCCAAGATTATACTTGGAAAAGGGCCTTGTATTTTGATCAAGGGAACACGTGCCATTATGGATCGTAAGATGCGAAATGGATTAGAGAAAGCGGCGAAAAAAGCGGTTGTATCCGTTCAAAGCGCTGTACACGGCACCCAATACTTCGAATCGAATTTCATGCAGTTGGTAGAAGAGGGACGCAAAGTAGGTCTCCTCGGCTTACCGATTCGATATATGCATAGTCCTGTGGCGGTTTGTGACGAGCGAGATCTGCAGGGTATGAAAGCACTGTTGACAGCATGGGTGTCGGCCAACGAGAAGGAGGAAGCATAGATGAAATTTAATTCAGAAGGACTAAAAAATATTACAGGGATCTATGGTCCCTCGGGTCATGAAGAAAAAGTGGTTGCCCATATTGAAAAAGAGATTAAAGACTTTGTTGATGAGATCAGTGTGGATTCACTTGGTAATTTAATTGCTCGCAAAAAAGGTCAGGGTCCAAAGGTGATGATTGCCGGACATATGGATCAAATCGGATTAATGGTAACCGATGTAGACGACAAAGGTTTTGTGCGCTTTACTAATGTTGGCGGGATTATGGTTGAAGTAACCATTGGTCAGCGATTTGAATTCGCGGATGGACGGATCGGCATTGTTGGCAAAGAGGAGAAGCAAGAAATTCAGAAAACACGACTTGAGCACCTCTATTTGGACATTGGTGCGAAATCCAAAGAGGAAGCTTTGGGGTGGATTGCTATTGGGGATATTTGTGTCTATTACAGCGAGTATTATGAAACTGAGCATACGGCTATGGCACGATGCATGGACGACCGTATCGGTTGCTTTGTGATGATCGAAGCCTTGAAGCGATTGGGAAAAGTGGAGAACGATTGCTATTTTGTATTTACCGTACAAGAAGAGGTGGGAACCCGGGGAGCGAAAACAAGTGCCTACAGCATTGAACCCGATATCGGATTAGCAGTGGATATTACCTTGTCGGGCGATACACCGGAAGCAAGACGATTTGCGGTTTCTCTTCACGACGGTGTTGCCATCAAGGTGCGAGACAATTCTTTGTTGTCTCACCCTAAGGTGAATGACCGATTGATTGCTCTTTGCGAAGACAATAAAATCAAATATCAAATGGAGGTTTTGGAGTTCGGTGGAACGGATGCCGGTGCCATGAGTCTGACCAAAGAAGGCGTTCCTGCTTCTTGTTTGTCGATTCCAACCCGTTATGGTCACTCGGACCATGAAGTGATCTCCAAAGTGGATGTAGAAGCAGCGGTTCAGCTGTTGGTGCAATCACTGGAAAGGCCCTTTGAAATTTAATTCGAAAAGAAGCTCGTTCTAAATGGCATTGGGTAACCATTACAGCGATTGAAGAAAATTTAGTAACGGATGCTGTATGGGTAGACATCTTATTGTGGGGTGGGAAAGCACCATTTGATTTGGCGGACATGGTTACTCATGTTGGTTTTGGCGAGATCATTTATTCTTTGAAAAACAGATATGTAAATATATAAAGGCCCTTTGCAGAAAAAGCAAAGGGCCTTTTAGCGATATAAATTAATAATAAGAAACGACTGCGAGGTCGCTGAGAATGTTTGTTTCGGATTTTCTATATTCGATGGTGATGGTATCGGTACTTGCATCGACATCAAAATAGAAGTAAGGATAGGTTTCATTTCCGTCCTCGATATAGGTATAACAAAGATGACCGCGGATCGGTGTATTATCATCGATTTTACAACCAGTTACGAATTTATTTCCACTTTCGAGGGTTGCAATTAACTCATCTGGATTCGGTGTTGTATCGACGCTTGCGAAATCATTGGCAAATTCTTGTTGCAAGGATTTAGCAATCATAGAGGCTTGTACGGCTTGTGCATTGTCATTTGCATTTTCATTGATTCCCAGGTAATTGGGCACAGCAATTGCTAAAATAATTCCTAGTATGGCGAGTACAACGATTAATTCAAGTAAGGTAAAACCATCCTGATTCTTCATTTTTTCCTCCGTCTACTTTTTCCTTACTTATATGATACCTAAAAAAACCAAGAATACAAAGATAATAGCAGAAAAAACCATTACAATTTCTTACAAGTTTAGGAATAAGTCCGTAGAACTTTGATTTGTTAATAAAAAATTGATAAATTATTAAAGAAAATATGGTTGATTTTTTTGAGAATGAGCATATAATAAAGTTATAAATGACACAAGCGTCTATAAAAACACTAACGTCCATAAAACAAATAATGTCATTAATGACAATAAGGGGATGATGCTGTCTATGCCAAAGATTGTTGATTATGAAGAAAAAAGGTTGGAAATTGCCAGTGATGCCATTGAGGCATTTGCGAAAAAGGGTTATTATCAAACCAATTTGAAGGATATTGCAAAGGCAACGGGAATGGGTAGAACTTCTTTGTACAAATACTTTCGTAACAAGGATGAAATCTATTATTATATTGTAAAGCGTGCCTATGGTTACTTCGAAGAACAAGTTGATCGAGTCCTGGTTTTGGATTTATCCAATCTTGATCGTGTAGAATACCTACTAGAGTATCTTGTAAAAAATTTTTCAGAGAGTGTTTTAAGCAATCGATTTCTTGATTTTTGGAGAGTGATCCACCGAACCGATCAAAAATTGGAAGGCAAAATATTTAGACTTTCTGATCAGATCCTAAAGAATTTTGAAAGCTTATTGAAAAAAGCAAAGGATGCGGGTGAAATTTTAGAGAGCATCAACGAAAAAGCGCTAGCTTCGATCTTATTAGCGATTGTAGAATCTTTGGCGATTCTATTGGATGATGAGACACCAACCATTGATGAGTATTTGGAAACTACACATGCATTATTGAATGGTATAAAACGAAAGGGGAATTAGTCATGAAAACAATAAAAGAATTTGGCAGCCAGGTTGCAGTGCAGCAGGCGGTAAAATATTTGAATGCGAACCCGGAAAAAAATCTTCCGAAAATCCTGAAATTGGCAGAGAAGTTTGCAACTAATCCGCGAGATATTCGAGTGATTCAGTCTGCACAGGTACGTATGAAGGATCCTGAGGATCCGTGGTCAATCGCTATACAAAAATTCTTTAGAACGGTTAACCCTAAGATGCAGAAAAAGTTTGCGGTGAATTTCTTTTTAAACTCAGTTGTTTTCGGTATTCCAAAGAAAAATGAATTGCAAAAAGAATTAGGAATTCGGATTCCATGGACAATTTTGATTGATCCAACTGCAAAATGTAATTTGAAGTGTACGGGTTGCTGGGCGGCAGAGTACGATCAGAAAAATGATTTGTCATTAGAAACATTGGATCGAATCATTGAAGAAGGGAAAGAACTGGGCATCTATGTTTACCTATATTCAGGCGGAGAACCAACAGTTAGAAAAGATGATCTAATTGAATTGGCCAAGCGTCATGATGATTGTTTCTTCCTAGCTTTTTCAAACGGTACTTTAATTGATGAGACCTTTGCTGATCAGATTGCTGAAGTGGGTAACTTAACTTTTGCCTTTAGTGTGGAAGGCGATGAGGAAGCTACAGATTTCCGACGAGGAGAGGGTACATATAAGGGCGTAACACGAGGTATGCGTTTATTGCAGGAACGAGGGGTATTCTTTGGAACCTCTGTTTGTTACCATCACTATAATTATCAAGAAATTGGTGCAGAAAAATTCACCGATGACATGTTGGATCTGGGCGCCTATTTTATGTGGCTTTTCACTTATATGCCCATTGGGAAAGATGCGGACATGAACCTTGTGGCTCGGCCGGACGAACGATCCTTTATGTATGACAGAGTTCGTGATATGCGGAGAAACAAGCCCATGTTCTTTATGGATTTCTGGAATGATGGTGAATATGTCGATGGTTGTATTGCAGGTGGAAGAAACTATTTCCACATTAATGCTGCTGGGGATGTGGAGCCATGCGCTTTTGTTCACTATTCAGATACGAATATCAAGGATGTTAGCCTGAAAGAAGCCTTGGCATCACCAATTTTTAAAGCTTATGCGGCACGACAACCTTTTAACTGCAATCATCTTCGTCCTTGTCCAATTTTGGATAACCCGACGATGATCCATGAGATGGTTAGTGAGTCGGGTGCTCATTCCACTCAACCCGTTGATCATGAATCTTCAGAGTTTTTGATGAATAAGTGTCTTCCGATTGCTAGCAAGTGGGCACCGATGGCCGATAAAATTTGGGTTCAATCGCCGGCGGGGATCAAACAAGCGGAAACTATTGATACAGAAGAAAAATCGAAAGAAAAGAAATACGCATAATTATATGCAAAAAACAAGGGAAGCGAATTCGCTTCCCTTGTTTTTTTATCCCCGTTCCAATGCGGTAAGTCCTGTTCTCGACATTTCAACAATGCCATAGGGTCTAACCAATTCTAGAAGACCCTTGTTTTTATCTTCATCGCCGGTTATTTCGATCGTCACACTCTTTGGACTAACGTCTACAATTTTTGCTCTAAAAATATCTGCAATTTGAATTAATTCTGATCTTGTTTGGGTATTCGAATGAATTTTTATAAGCATCAGTTCTCTCAAAACAGAAGGGCGTTTCGTCAAATCAGTGATCTTGATTACATTGATTAGTTTGTTCAATTGTTTTGTAATTTGTTCAAGGATATAGACATCACCAGTTACGGTAACTGTGATTCTTGATATGTTGGGATCTTGGGTTTCCGCAACATTTAGCGTATCTACATTGTAGCCTCTTCGACTAAAAAGTCCTGCGACCTTACTCAGTGTTCCTGAATAATTTTCAACCAATATTGATAAAACATGTCTATTCTTATTCATATAATTTTCCTCCTAAGCGCGGTGTTGATGGAAAATCAGGGTCGATCATACATTCTAATAGAAATGTTTTTTTACTTTCGAAAATTTGTTTAACCGCGTTTTCCATTTCGCTTTCTTTAGATATCCGCAGGCCTTCAATACCATAGGCATCTGCAAGTTTAATGAAATCAGGATTAAAAGCAATTTTAACGCCGTAGTTGGACTGTTTGCCATAGGCATTATCTTGAAGTTCCTTAACCATACCGAGTTGACTATTGTTAAAGATAATAATTTTTATCCCTAAGTCATGTTCTGCAATTACAGCAAGTTCACCTAAGAGCATTTGAAAGCCGCCGTCACCTACAACTGCAACCACGTCAGCTTGGCTATTTGCGAATTTGGCACCAATTGACGCAGGAATGCTATAGCCCATTGTTCCTAATCCACCTGATGTCATATATTTTCTATCGTGAGTCGCATTGAAGCAGTGTGCTGCCCAAATTTGGTTTAAGCCAACATCGGCCGTTAATATGCCATTGTCGTTCATGGCTTCAGAAATCATCTTTACAAGTCGTCTTGGATTGATATCACCATTTTCTGTTTTCTGTAAGATTCTTTCTCTGTATGCAAGTCGTTTTTTTTGTAAGAAGCTTAACCATTCATCAGTGTTTAGTGTAAATTCATAGTCTAATAATGCGGTAAGTATGTTTTTAGCATCACCTACGATTGGAATATTGGTAGACACATTTTTACCAATTTCAGCAGGATCAATATCAATATGAATGACATTTTGAGTGAGTTCGCTTTTATTCAACATATGTGTTGACCGGTCTGCAAATCTTGCGCCGATTACGATCAGCAGATCGGATTCATGAATGCTTTTGTTCACATATGGGTATCCGTGAGAACCCAATAGTCCAGAAAAGTACTCGGAATCATTTGGAAAAGCATCAATTCCCATCAGTGAACAGATGACCGGTATTTTAGTTTTTTCAATAAACTGCTTTAATTCCTTTTTAGCATGAGAAGATGAAATGCCTCCACCCACACATACAATAGGTTTTTTTGCTTTATTGATCGTTTTAACGGCTTTATCGATCTGCCGTGTATTTCCTGCATAGGTTGGTTTATACCCTCGAATACTCACTTTGGAGGGATATACGAAGTTAATGATTTCTTCTTGTATATCTCTAGGAATATCAATTAATACGGGACCTTTTCTTCCAGTATTCGCTATATAAAAAGCTTCCTTCATAATCCTTGGAAGTTCTGCTGCATCTTTTACGAGATAATTATGTTTTGTAAAGGGTTCACTCGCACCGCTAATATCTGCTTCCTGAAAGGTATCTCTTCCAATCAACTCTGAAGATACTTGTCCGGTTATAGCAATTAGTGGGATTGAATCCATGTATGCCGTTGCGATTCCAGTGATCAAATTTGTCGCTCCTGGTCCTGAAGTTGCTAAGCAAACACCAACATTACCCGAGGCCTTACTGTAGCCATTTGCCATGTGTGCTGCAGATTGCTCTTGTCTAACGAGTACATGTTCGATGCTAGACTTTCTCAGCGATTCATATAAGGGTAAGACGGCACCCCCTGGATAGCCAAATAAGATCTCTACATTTTCCTCTTCAAGACATTTTATAATCGCATCGCATGCTTTTATTTTCATGAAATCACCCCTCCTTTTAAGTATTGTTAAAAAGTATATCATGCTACTCAAATGGCAGCAAGAAAAGTTTATATTTAACACGTTAATCGAAGGAAAGTTTATTTGCAATCGAACTTCATTCAAAAGAAGGTTCGTGTAGTGGTAGACGAATCGAGTGCCGAGAAAAATTTTCATGCATAGGAAAAGGGAAGCGAATTCGCTTCCCTATTTTTTTGCGCTGATATAGGTGTTAACAGCGGATAAGTAATTGGGTAAACCTTGTTCCATGGGGATTGGGTATCCTTTTTCTTCCATGGCATCTAAGGGAATGGATTGTCGCGAGGATTCATACCAGTAGTAATTTAAAAGTTCTAGTGGAATGAGATGAAATCCCCCGGTGATTTTAAAGTGGCAGATGATAAAAGCACAACCGCCTTGTTTTTTAAAGGTGTTCATATAAACAATTTGATGTTCGTGAATGTTTTTTAGGGGCAGGTATTTTTGATTGGTTTCTTTAACATCGAAGCAGAGACCAAATCCTTGACACATACCGATATAATCCACGGTTGATTTTTTTTCAAAAAAGGCTTTGTTGATAATCCCGTCACCAATCTCAATAACCTTGATGGGAACTGGAACCTTGGTTACCAAGGCCAGTTCTTGGCGGTCATAAAGGGCATTGACTTCATCGATCAGGTTCTCGGTATAATCACCTCGATGATTGAAGCTTTTCCAACGTGTCATTTTTCGCCTCCTGTAAATTTGCGGCAAAAGGTTCTTCTGTGCCATGGAGTGAGCCCGTGGGCGATGATTGCTTCTTGATGTTGTTTGGTGCCATACCCTTTGTGCTTGGCAAATCCATATTGGGGTGCCTGGCTATCATAATGTTCGATTACGTATTGGTCACGACCCGTCTTGGCCAAGATGCTGGCAGCGGCAATACAGGCGCTTTTGGTGTCGCCTTTGACGATGTTTTCAGAGGAGGCAATGCCTGTATTTTTATAATTGCCGTCGATCAAAATATGTTTTGGATGGATATGAAACTGTTCGGCCAGATGATCCAGTGCACGCTGAAAGGCCAGAAAGTTTGCTTTTTGTATGCCAATGGTGTCAACTTCTTCTGGGCTAGCCATGCCAATACCCCACTGGGCTAAAGATTTGATTTCTTCTGCGAGGACGTAGCGTTTTTTTTCAGCAATTTTTTTACTGTCGTTGAGGTCTTGTGGCCAAGGGGTATTCGGTAGAATTACAGCGGCAGCAAACACGGGTCCAGCTAGGCATCCGCGGCCAGCTTCATCGATTCCGCAAAGGTTCACATCGTTATAGGTGTTGTCGTAAGCATATAAGTTTGTTAGTCGCTCGTCTCTTTTCGTCATTTTATTCTCCAGTCATTGAAATGTTCGGGTCTTTCCGTTAATATAAAGGTTGAATCAAATAGAACCAATTTCATTTTATCATTGATTCGATTGAGGAAAAAGGAGTGTTTTTTATGAAGGATTATTTAGAGGAACATTATAAACAGGTATTTGATAAAACCTACGAGAGTTTGATGGTTGATCGGGAGACAAACCCCAACCTTAAATTAGAAGATTTGGAGCGATTGTTGGATAGCTTGTATATTCGCATGGGTGATGATCAAGGTGGACGCGGCGATATAATGGATGCGGCTAACAGTGCAGAGATTGCTGCGGTGGAAATTGTCATTCACGATTGGAAAGAAGAAGGAAAAAAATAGGAGAATGCGAAGATGAATAAGGATTTTGTAAAAAGATTGTTATCGATTGCGGTGCCTGTTACCTTGCAAAATCTGATTGCATCTTCATTGAATCTGGTGGATACCATTATGATTGGTTCTCTGGGTGAGGGGTCAATTGCCGCGGTCGGTTTGGCCAATCAATTTTTCTTTTTGTTTCATTTGTTAATCTTTGGTACATTGAGTGGAATGACGGTTTTCATTGCGCAATTCTGGGGTAAAAAAGATTTACCGAATATCCATAGCACCCTTGGATTGGGTTTGACCATTGCATTGATGGGGACTGCGGTATTTGCCAGCCTGGGATGGTTGGCGCCTCATTTGGTTTTGGGTTTTTATTCCAAGGATCCAGAAGTGATCCGGCTGGGTAGCCAGTACTTACGAATTGTGGTGTTCTGTTATTTGCCCACAGCCCTTTCCTTTGCATTTGGATTCTCATCCCGCTCGATTGGGAATGCAAAACTGCCGATGATTGTGAGTATGATTGCCCTTGGAAGCAATACACTTTTGAATTATTGCCTAATATACGGGAATTTTGGATTTCCGCAGTTGGGGGTGCAGGGGGCGGCAATTGCAACAGCAATTGCTCGTTGGATGGAGTTTTTCCTGATAATCATCTTGATGAAGCGTCAGGGGAGTCCCTTATTGACGAAGATTTCGGCCTATTTTTCATATTCGAAGGAATTTGTGTTGACGGTCTTAAAGACATCTGGTCCCGTCATTTTCAATGAATTTTTGTGGGCGCTAGGCATGACCTTACACATGGTTGCCTATGCCCATATTGGCACCCAAGCGGTGGCGAGTATTCAAATTGCCAATACCATTAATGGACTGTTTATTGTCTTTGGATTTGGTGTTGCCAATGCTTGTGCGGTAATCCTAGGTAACACCCTGGGAGAAGGAAAAATTGAAGAGGCAAAGCAGGAGGGCCGTTGGTTCCTGATGATTGCCTGCTCGGTGGGTCTTGTTCTGGGCGCGGTTCTGTTCTTCAGCAAGCCATTTGCACTTCAGTTCTATACGGTACAAAATGATACCCTGCAAATTGCTAGTGGTTTGCTGACAGTAATGGCGATTTCTATGCCCCTTCGCATGATGAATGCGACGACCATTGTTGGCGTACTAAGAAGTGGTGGCGACACGCGATTCGCTTTGCTTGTTGATGTGGGCTCGGTTTGGTTTGTGGGAACGGCATTGGCCTTTTTTGGTGCTTATATTCTTCATTGGCCGATTGTCTGGGTTTTTGCGCTGGTTAACCTGATGGAGGTTACCAAGACAGCGGTGGGTCTGCCACGGGTTTTGACCAACCGATGGGCAAAGAATCTGGTGGATGAATTATAAGGTTAATTAATGAACGAGAATTAAAAATAACGCGATCAGTAATAGAAAAAGAAGGATTTCCAATAATGGAAATCCTTCTTTTTCTTAGTTTGATTGATCTGATGCATTTTCATCATTTGACGATGAAGCGATGCCCATCAATTGATCGGTACCATTGAGATATTCGTTGATCAAGTTTTGAAGGTTTGGATCCTTCAAGCCAATGGCAATTTCTATCCGTCGGTTTTTCGCCCAAGCTTCTTCTGTTGCACTTGAGTCAATAGGGCGGTACTCCGAGTAACCAGAGGCTGCGATGTATTCGCCGTATTTACCTTCTAGGTTTGGATTGACGGAAGCCATATAGTCTGTAACAGCCGATGCGCGGTCTGTGGAAAGCTTTCGATTGGGACTCATGCCCGGTCGCTTATCCGTATGACCTTGAATCTCGATTACATCAATAAATTGTCGAATGGATTCATCATCCAGGATATTCTCGAAAGCATCTGCCAGTTTTCCAATCAATGCTTGGCCTTCTTCCGTAATTTCGGTCGAACTTGGCGCAAACAAGACGCTGCTGTTAAGAATGATGTTTCCGTTTTCTCCGATGGTAACAACTGAATCACCATTGGATGTAAATCCACCTAATTCTTCTTCGATCGATTGCTTAACCGCTTCTAAAACTTCGAAGCGCAGGGCTGCCAATTGATCGAGTTTAACTCTTAGTTCGGCCAACTCTCGATTGGAATTGCCGATAATCTTTTGCTGTTCAGACATCTGAATCAAGGAAAGCTGTAGGATTCTTTGTCCTTCGTCGATCTCTGCGTTGAGCTCATCTAACTGATCTTCCAAGATCATCAATTCTTTTTTGGTTTCCTGAATATCAGCATTAGCTAATTGTAATTCTTCTTCTTTTGTTTTTAGATTGGTCCCAGTAATGATATTTTGAACATAAGATAGAAGCATGAGGAAAAAAAGAATCAAGGCGATTGTGGAGATCATATCTGTAAATGAGGGCCAAAAATTTGGTGCCTCTTCTGTTTCTCTAAAGTTTCTGCGTCGCATTTTCATCGCTGATCACTCCTTACGCACTATGGACGTTGTCTGTTGATTCTTTCAGCGTATCCGTTAGGTCTGCAAAGCTGACATTCATCCGTTCGATATTGGTCTTCAAATGATGGTTGAATTCCGTCAAGTCCCGGGTGTTTTCCGAGAAAGTTTCCAAGGATGCCGCAAACATGGATATTGCTTGCATCATTGCTTTTGACGACGTTTGAAGCTCATTCGTTGTCTTGGTCAATTGAAGAGTGGAATCCTCAGCCAAATGGATTAAGTCATTTGATAATTGATCGCCGTAGCGGTCAAATACTTGTTGAACGGCTTGCGCCAGCATTTGATATTCTTCTTGCATGCGAGTGGAGTAGTCCTTTGCAACTACATTATCCAAATATGATTCGACCTCAACCAGCAGGGTTTCTCGTACAACGCCGATATTGGCGAAGGTGGTAAGAAAGGTTAAAATGACGGAGCCGGTAATACCGAAGAGAGAAGTGACAAAGGCAACGCTCATGCCTTGAACCGAATCAATCAAACCGGTGACGACACCTTCAACGTTGGTAAATTCCATACCGCCGCCATTGCTTAACAAATTGACCAGCTCGCTGATGGAAAGGGTCAATCCGTAAAAGGTACCTAATAAACCTAAGATGATCATAATGGAAGTGGCTTGCTTGACAAACCGTTCTCCCAAAGCCAATGTGTTGTGTTCTTTGTTGAAGTATTTTTCAATAATGGCTTGGGTGTTGACATCGGGTCCGTTGGACTCCGCTGCTTTTCGATAATCCTCCGCAATTTTTGTTAGGACGATTTCGGAAAAATTAGGATTCTTTAATTTATGATTTCTATGGAAATCCCGACTGATTTTGCCGTAGCGATTTCTCACGAGAATCGTGGAAATAAATGCCAATAGAAATACCACGGCGATTAGTGTTATAATCGTTATGGCTACAGGGTTCAATTGTTGAATTAGGTCAAACATCTTTTTTCCTCCTTGGGATGACTCTAAACAAAGTCAAATTCTATCTCCATAATACGGGTAGTTGGAAAGGGGTGTCAAATACAGGGAAAAACCCTTGTAAGCGTTATGAACACTATGGTTGAGCGCTTTTTAACCTGGATATACATAAAAAAGTTACAATTCGGACAAAGATATGCCATAAAAAAGGAGGATATATATGGGAAAGTTCACAGGTTATTTAATAGTTTCAGATCTAGATGGCACCTTGTTAAATGAGGAACATCAGGTAAGTGAGAAAAACGCGGAAGCGATTCGATATTTTATTGATAATGGCGGACGATTTACGGTTGCCACTGGGCGAATTCAAGAAGAAATTGAACCCTTCTTGGACGAGCTGATTATGAATGTGCCAGCCATAGTGTCCAACGGTGGAATGATCTATGATTTTAATTCTGACTTTATGATTATGGAACGATTTTTGCCTCACAAAATCGAACAATTTGCACAGCAAGTGATGGATGACTTTCCACAGTCAGGGGTAATGACTGTTGTTAATGGTCAACTGACCATGGTTCGAGAGAATGAGATCTTTCGAAGGGATCCAGAGCTTTATCGAACGTTTACGATACCGAGAAAGCAATTGTCTGAAATGGGCGAATCGTGGGCAAAGGTCTTGTTTTCTATAGGGGTGGATGAATTACCTCGATTCGAAGCCTATTTAAAGGAAGAGACTGATGAGGTTGAAATTGTCCAGTCATATGAAACCACCATTGAATTGTTGCCGAAAGGTGTTTCCAAGGGCGAGGCATTGGAATTTGTGATTCGTGGCTTGCGTATGGATCGGGAAAAGGTCTTTGTTCTGGGAGACAATATGAATGATTTTGCCATGCTTCAGACGGTGACCCATGGCTGGTGTGTTGAAAATGCCAACCCTCGACTGAAAGAGATTGCGGAGCGGGTGATGCCAGCGAATTCAGAATCGGCCGTTGCTGCCATGATAGAAGCCGTGGAAGAGATTGTCGATGCGCAAATCAAAGCGGACCAGGATTTTGCAATTTCCTATTTAAAGATGAATGATTGTGCGCTTGTTTTTGTTCGGGATGGTGATGTATTGTTCGAGAGCCATAAAAAAGGAATCCGTCCTATGTATGAAGCTCTACTGTCAGAGGTGGATTTAACCGGTGCTGTTTTGGCAGATCGCGTGATTGGTCGAGCAGCTGCCATGTTGGCCTTATCAGTGGATATTCGATCCTTATTTACCTTTGTGATGAGTGAATCTGCTTTGGCCGTATGTAAAAAAGAAAAATTTTCGACATTCACTTATGAGGAATTGTCTCCCTTTGTCATGAATCGAAAGCAGGATGATCTTTGTCCCATTGAAAAATTATCTCAAGGAACCGATGACCCAGAGGCCTTGATGAACCGAATTGAAAAATTCTTAAGAAGCTGAGAAAATCAGCTTTTTTTTATTGACGAAGGTTCGATGCCATGATACGCTGAATACATGAATAATGAACAAGTGTTTACGATTGGGGATGAGCAGAATGAGCAGTCAAAAGAGAAAAATCGGAGACGTGGTCCTTATGGTATTAGTCATAGGGCTTTTTACCTTGTCGGGATGCCAACCAGAACCCTTGGAAGAAACCATTCCAATGAGTGTTCGTGTAATTACCGCGGAAACTAAACTGGTTGAACACAGCTATCGTTACATTGGTATGATGGATACAGAGAGTTTGCAAAAATTGAGTTTTCCTGCTAACGGAAAAGTAGATTCTATTGTGGTAACGGAAGGAGACCGGGTGGAAGAAGGACAAATTCTGGCGACTCTTGATCCGGAAACCGTGCAATTGCAAGTGGATGCAAGCCGAGCCCAATGGGAGGCGGCACGCTCTCAATTTGAAAAGGCCAGTGCGGCTATGAAGTTTGCAAGAGAGACCTATGAAAAAATGGAAACTCTTTTCCAATCGGGAGCAGTTTCAGCCTTTGAGCGGGATCAAGCCAAGCTACAGCTGGATACTCTGATCGAAGATCGCGATTCGGCCTATCAGCTTTTTGAACAGGCCCAAGCTGGTTATTCGGGTGCAGGTAAAATTGCTGATGAAAGTGTTATTCGCGCAACGAATCCGGGTCATGTGGTTCGTGTATTGAATGAACCAGGAGAATTCGTAGGTGCAGGTTATCCCGTCATTATCCTCAGGGGTATTACAAGCCGCGTCAAACTCTTCGTCACCCAGGACCAAGTGGTTGATTTACAGGTTGGAAAGAATGCCCGATGCACCTTTGGTGATCAAGTTTGTACAGGGACGATCGATTGGATTGCAGAAGTGCCGGATTCGGAAACCCTTACCTATGAGGTGCAGGTAAAATTGGAAGAATCGGACCTTCGCTTGGGAACCATTGTAAATGTGGATCTGATATTGGAGCGGGTGCAGGTCATTCAAATCCCCATTCAAAGTATTATGAATGACGAGTCGGGTGACTATATCTATGTGGTGGAAGAGGGACTTATCGGAAAGAAAAATATTGTTCGTATGGAAATTGACAACACATTTGTCGAAGTGGAAGGGCTAGAAGCAGGAGATCAAGTTGTTGTTATGGGAATGGCTTATGTTGAAGAAGGACAGGGTGTATCTGTGCGGGAGATGGAAGAATGAAACGAGGGATCATTGCAGGAGCCATTCAACGAAGACGAGTGACCATAACCCTTGTGATTTTTTTGTTGATTTTTGGGTTTGTACGATATATTCAATTGCCAAAACAGGAATCCCCGGATATCAGTGTGCCTTATGCCATGGTGTATTGCGTATATCCCGGAGCGAGTCCAGATGATATTGAAACCATGGTTACTAAACGGATTGAGGATGAAGTCAGCGCTTTAGAGGGAATCGATAAATTGACATCACAATCGAAGAATTCGGTTGCAGTTATTGTGATCAAATTGAAGGAAAGCGTGAGTGACCAAGAAATTGATGAAACCTGGTCGGAGCTTCGTTGGCGGATGACCGATCTTCAAGCAGACCTGCCGGAATTCGCCTTGCCCATTGAAGTGAATACCGATTTGATTTCAACTGCAGGGATGTTAATATCTTTGTCGAGCACCCATTATACATATGAGGAGATGGAGATCTATGCAGATCAGGTAAAGGAAGCATTGACTGCGATTGATGGGGTGAGTCGGTTTGAAATAACAGGCAAGCAGCAAGAGGAATTGCAGATTCTCGTTGATTTTAAGAAGATGAATCAATATAATCTCTCCTACGATCAGTTGTCGAAGTTGATTGTTGCATCGAATTTGGCAATTCCATCTGGCGTAATTGAAGATGAATACGGAAAAATTCAAGTGAGTGCAACAGGCATGTATTCGGAGCTTGACGAGATTGCGAATACCATTGTCTATGGTTCGCCGGATAGTGGTGCAATTGTTCGATTAAAGGATATTGCCGAGGTGAAATTTGTTCCTGCTTCTTCGAGCTATAAGGTGAAAGATGATGGCGTGCCTACCCTTTTGTTGACGGGATACTTTGAGTCGGGTAAAAACGTGATTACCATTGGCGATACAGTCGATGCGACGATTGAAGAGCTCAAGTCCAATCTTCCGGAGGATTTGCGTTTTGATACCATTGTCTATCAGCCGAATGACGTGGAGACGGCAGTGAATGAATTTATGGTCAACCTAATTTTGGGGATTTTACTTGTTATTCTTGTTGTCCTTCTTGGAATGGGGCCTAGAAATGCAATTATTGTTTCCTTGGCGATACCTCTGTCTATTGCCCTGACCTTTTTGGGTATGGATGGCTTGGGTTTAAAGATTCATGAGATTTCCATTGCCTCTTTAATTATCGCATTGGGGATGCTGGTGGACAATGCCATAGTGGTTAGTGATGCCATTCAATTACGAATTGATGCGGGTCTAGATCGCCTTTCCTCTTGTGTGGATGGAGTAAAGGAGGTTGCGGTTCCGATTTTGACCTCTACCCTGACGACGATTGCGGCCTATGCGCCCTTCCTGCTTTTAAACAATACTGCGGGAAAATATATGCATGCCTTGCCATTGGTCGTGATGATGGCGCTTATTGCATCCTATGGCATAGCTCTCCTGGTGACGCCAACCTTTGCCTACCTGTTCTTTAAACCTAGCCATGCGCGGTTTAAAAAGAGCCGGGTGCGGGATTTTTATGGAAGACTATTGGACAGAGCCATGAAGCATCGGGGACGAACCCTGGCTTTGGTTCTGGTGGCAGCTATTGCCATTGGCAGCCTCGCTTTATTCTTGACCATGAGTGTATTTCCTTTTAAGGATACCGATTTATTGTATGTGGACATTTATTCAGAAGTTGATGGGGATCTGGCTCGTACGGAAGTGGTGTCAGATCAAGCGGTATCGATTATGAAGGCGTTTGATGAAGTAGGAAAAGTCAGCCAGGTGATTGGCGATGGATTTCCGAAATTCGCAACAACCTTGAGTCCACCAATTCGCTCGTCGGATTATTCGCAGGTTGTTCTTCGTTATTCTCTGGAGGCATCGAAAAACTTTGAGGATCAACAGGCTCTGGTCAATGGCTTGCAGCGGAAACTGGATCAAGAATTGGTGGGTGGACAAGCCTTCGTTCGTCAATTGCAGTTGGCAGAACCACGGGTTTATAGCGTATCGGTTAAATTGATTGGCGACGATTTGTCCGAGCTCGCACGTTCTGCAAAGGACGTACAGGAAATACTCACTAAGATTCCTGGGTCTATTGAGGTGGGAAACAATGCGGTTAATCGAATCTACGAGTATTACTTGAATGTGGATACAGACCGTGCCGCCGCTTTGGGAATCATCAAGTACGACATTCAAAATGAAATGAATTTAGCCCTTAGAGGCCGAGATGTGTCGGTTTTTCGCCAAGAAGGCAGGGAATCGAATATCCGTCTGGCCAGCACCATGGAAACTCTTGATGATTTGGAAAACTTGGCAGTTTATTCTCAGATGACAGGAAATAAGATTTTACTTAAGCAGATTGCTGATGTTGAACTGAAGAGTGAATTGCCCATCATTCGTCATGAGGATCGGAAACGAATTGTTTCTGTTTATGCCAATGCAGCCAAGGGATATGATCCGATTTCTATAGAGAATCAGCTGGAAGCGGAATTGAATAAACGGGATTGGAATGGAATTGCCTTCTCCTATGACGGGGAGCGGGAATCTGTTAGCCGTTATTTTGGTGACTTAGTTCCCTTGGGATTATTGTCTTTGGCTCTGGTCTACTTGATTCTTTTGGTACAGTTCAATTCATTTTTACAGCCAGCCATTATTATGGCGACGGTGCCTTTGTCCTTGATTGGTTCTATTTTAGGCCTGACGATTTTCCGTCAACCCCTCTCTTTTACTGCCTTGTTAGGTATGGTATCCTTAATGGGGATTGTTGTAAATAATGCAATCGTTTTGATCAATTTTATTAATTTTGAGCGGGCGCAGGGACACAATGTGCAAAAGGCATGCCGAGAGGCGGTAAATAAGCGAATTCGTCCGATTCTCTTGTCGACAACGACGACCGTAATTGGATTGATTCCGTTGGCGGTTGGGGGAAGCAATTTGTTTCAGCCTATGAGCATCGCTTTGATCTTTGGCCTTATGATTGCAACTGTGTTAACCTTGATTGTGATTCCCGTCGTATATAGTTTGATGGAGGAGAGAAAAGAGTGGCGAATTATGTCCAAGAAATCAGAAAGTATGTAGGGAAAAACCCTATTTTTATGCCAGGTGCTGGCGTTGTCTTGTACGATGCAGAGACTCAAGAAATCGTCATGCAAAAGCGTACTGACAATGGATGTTGGGGAATCTTTGGTGGAGCCATGGAATTTGGTGAGCAGGCAGAAGATACTGCAAAACGAGAATTATTTGAAGAATCTGGGGTTCAAGCGAAAGCTCTCGAATTGATTGGGGTAGAAGCTGGTCAAGCCATGTTTCACGAATATCCAAATGGAGATCAGGTCTATAATGTTGCCTGTCTCTTTGTGTGCAAAGCATGGGAGGGAACGCCATATGTCCATGACGATGAGTCCTTGGAAATCAAGCGATTTTCGATTTTTGCACTGCCGACTCCGGACATTTTGAATCCCCCAGATTATCAGTTGATTCAACGATTCCTCTCTTGGTCCAAAGTTGAAAAAATTATGCTATAATGGGAAGATAAGGAGGGGGATTATGGCAGTACTTCGAGAAATAATAGCGATTCTTTATGCAATTATTGGCATCGTATGGATGCGGATTGGACCCATGTGGGCGCCAAAGGTAAAGCGATTGCAGAAAAATGGAAAATTGCAGGAAGCAGATCAGGTTCTTACTGTTATGTTGAAGCGATTTGTTCGACGACTTATGAAAATTATTGGCATTGAAGTGGAAATTATTGGGGATGAAAACTTGCCCAAACATGGAAATTACGTGTTAGTGGGAAACCATCAGGGCCATGCAGACCCATTCTTTCCCTTTCTTTTTATGGATCGTAGCCTTGGGTTTGTTGCAAAGAAGGAACTTAGAAAATTGCCCATCGTGCCCGGTTTGATGGACTTGTATCATTGTGTTTTAATCGATCGTAAGGATCTGCGTCAGAGTTTGCAAGCGATTCAAGAGGGTGCAGACTTTGTTCGAGACGGATATCCTATGATGATCTACCCGGAGGGAACTCGTTCAACATCCGAGAAAATGTTGCCTTTTAAATCGGGTGCTATGAATCTGGCTTTAAAAGCAAAGGCTGATGTTGTACCGGTTACCATGGTGGGTTCTTACTGGATTCAGCAAAAGGGTAGCAATTTGATTAAGAAGGCAAAGGTACGTGTGGTGATTGATGCTCCAATTCCTACGGTGGATATGGATCGTAGCGAAAAGAAAGAGTTAAGTGGTCGTGTACGTGGGATCATTGAGCAGAATTTAGAAAAATATAAGATAGAAAAATAAGAAAAAGCGTTCGATTTTATCGAACGCTTTTTCTGTGAAATCCTTTTCATGGAAATTCTTCCTTCTAAACTCTTGACTTTATTGAGATCATGCACTAAACTATGAACAAAGTGTTACAAAAAAGACATGAGTAAGTTTGCAGTAGCCGCATGGCTATTTCAATAGGTGTGACGTCAACCCCCTTTTTGATGTCAGAAAAACGCGAGAGTCGGCCTCTCGCGTTTTTTCTTTACGGAAATATCTGACAATTTATGAACATTCCTTTATATTTAACGATTACAATTACATTTATGACATGCATTGTGCTTGACAGAGCGACAGATGTAGAGTAGAATAATTAAGAATATATTACACAAATGAAATATATAGAAAGAAGGGGAAAAATGAAAAACATGAAAAAAACATGGATTGCATTACTACTATTGGTGGCAATGATTCTATCAGCGGGCTGTGGCGCGCAACCGGCAGCAGACGGTGATGAGCCTGCACAAGCGGAGCCTAAGATCTTCGTTTATGCACGTGGTTCAGACTCCATCAGCCTTGATTCAGCATTTGTATCAGACGGAGAATCGTCGAAGGTATTGAATCAAATCGCCGATACACTGGTACGCTATAAAAACGGTTCTACCGAAATTATGCCTTGGTTGGCAGAGAGCTGGGATATTTCAGAAGACGGAACGGAGTATCTTTTCCATCTACGTGAAGGCGTGAAATTCCATGACGGCAGCGATTTAACTGCTGAAGATGTTGTTTGGAACTTTGATCGTCAATTGGCTGACAACAGAACATCGGATATGCCATATGCATCTTTTACATTTGCAGATGTTGTTTCGGTCGAAGCTGTCGATCCTTTGACAGTTAAAATCACATTGACTAAACCGTCAACACCATTCATTGCAAACTTGGCTATGAGTCTTTCTGTACAGATCTATAAGCCTGCTGATGATGTAGCGGAAAACCCAATTGGAACAGGATCATATAAATTTGATTCTTGGAAAAAAGACGAATCCATTACACTTCTGAAAAACGAAGATTTCTGGGGCGACGAAAAACCAAGTTTTGATAAATTGATCTTCAAAGTAACAAAAGAGAATTCGGTTCGTGCAACAGAGTTGATGTCTGGATCAGTTGATATGATTGACGGAATCAGTTTCAATGATGTTGAGCAACTGGAATCAAGTTCTGATGTGGAAGTGAAAAAAGTTGCGGGTATGAACATCAACTACATGGCCTTCAATACCACTCGCGCACCATTTGATAACAAAGAAGCACGTGTTGCCATTGCAAAAGCGATTAATACGCAAGAAATTGTAGATTTCCTTTATCAAGGATATGCGACAAAAGCGGAAAGTTTCTTCCCAGACTTTATGCCTGGATACAATGGAGATCCTGGTTTGACAAAATATGATGTTGAAGCTGCAAAGGCCGAAGTTGCCGCTTTGGGATTGGATCAAACGCCAATCAAAATCATTTGCTACTCAAACCCACGTCCTTACAACCCAGCCGGTGGAAAATTGGCTGAAACGGTTCAAGCATATTTGAATGAAGTTGGGGTTACAGCTGAAGTTGTTGTATATCCTTGGACCGATTATCGAGACAAAGTAAACCAATATGAAGGCGATATTTACTTCATGGGATGGATTGGCGACAACGGGGATCCGGACAACTTCTTGACATTGCTTGAAGGGGCTAGCATTGGCGGGTTGAACGATACTGGTTGGTCAAACCCTGAATTTGACGCACTTATGAACAAGGGTCGTGAATTACCAAACGGCGAAGAGCGTTGGGAAACTTACAAGCAAGCACAAGAAGTGTTGGCTCAAGAGGTTCCATGGGTACCAATCTCACATGCTTTAGATCTTGGCGCTTGGACAACAAACGTTACAGGATATGAATTGCATCCAACAGGACGAGTTAACCTGTTTGGCGTAGACAAGTAGAGAATTGAGAACCGGTGCCCTTAACACGGCACCGGTTTTTTTGTTTAGGGGGTTTCTATGGGAAAATATATTTTCAGAAGATTATTGTATCTCATTCCCGTCGTGTTTGGCGTTTCCGTATTGGTTTTTACGGTCATGCATTTATTCACATCGGATCCGGCGTTGACAATTTTGGGTCAGCATGCAACGGATGCGGACGCGGCGGCTTTGCGAGAGGAATTGGGTTTTAACTTACCATTGGTTCAACAGTATTGGAATTTCTTGAGCGGAATGCTGCAGGGGAACTTTGGAACCTCATTATTTACACATACACCAGTCTTTAATGAAGTGATGTCGCGGTTTCCAGCGACGATTGAATTGGCTTTATTTGCAATTATCGTTGCCTCTGTTGTTGGGGTGACTTTGGGTGTTATTTCAGCTGTGAAGCAAAACTCTATCTTTGATTATGCGTCCATGACGATTTCTTTAATGGGGGTGTCCATGCCGATTTTTTGGCTAGGCTTGATCATGATTGTGGTTTTCTCTTTAAAGCTGGGGTGGTTTCCAGTGTCTGGTCGTATTCAAATGGGATATGATCCGGCGCATGTGACGGGCTTGTATATCTTGGACAGCATCCTTACCGGAAATACAGCGGCATTTAAGAGTGCGGTGGAACATATTATCTTACCGGGTACAGCTCTTGCCATGTATTCTATGGCCATTATCGCAAGGATGACTCGCTCAACGATGTTGGAAACCTTGGGGCAGGATTACATACGTACCGCACGGGCAAAAGGAATTGTTGAAAGGCTGGTTATTGTGCGACATGCCCTTCGAAATGCAATGATTCCCATCGTTACGGTGATCGGTTTGCAAATGGGCGGTCTTTTGGGCGGTGCGGTTTTGACCGAGACTGTATTTTCATGGCCGGGCGTTGGTTCCTACACGGTAGAATCCATTTTGAAATCGGATTACCCCGTGGTGCAGGGAACAGTAATGATGATGTCGATCATCTTTGTATTGGTTAATTTGGCCGTGGATTTGATCTATAGTGTTTTAGATCCGCGTATCAAGTATTCGTAGGAGGGACAAATGACTGAAGAAGTTAAGAAAGAAATCAACGAAGAAATTGTCCCTGTAGAGCAAGGTGTCTCTCCATGGAGGGATATGTGGGATCGATTAAAACAAAACAAGGCTGCCATGTTTGGTCTTGCCATTGTCGGCTTGCTTGTATTTTTTGCCCTATTTGGCAAGTATTTAACGCCGTATGATCCGTTATACGGTGGGAGCCTGAAAGAAAGCCTGCAAGGGCCATCTCGTGCGCATTGGTTGGGAACCGATGAGCAGGGTCGCGATATGCTGAGTCGAATTATTGCCGGGGCTGCGATCTCTTTGCGAGTTGGTTTGTCAGCTGTGGGTATTGCCTTGTCTTGTGGCATGATCATCGGTGCTATTGCCGGATACTATGGTGGAAAGATCGATATGATTTTGATGCGTTTGATGGACATTATGTTGGCCTTCCCATCACTTCTATTGGCAATTGCCTTTATGTCTGTTTTGGGTCGGGGAATAGAGAATGCGATTATTGCCATCTCTATTGTGACGATTCCGCAGTATGCGCGTATTGTTCGAGGATCCGTTTTGTCGGTGAAAGAGAATGAATATGTGCAGGCGGCGAGGGCCATTGGAAATCCTGATTGGCGAATTATTCTCTACCATGTGGTTCCTAATATTTTGCCACCGATTATTGTTCGGGCAACCTTGGGAATATCGATTGCGATTTTAGATACCTCAGCCCTTGGATTCTTAGGCCTGGGTGTACAACCTCCAACAGCCGAATGGGGTACCATGTTGGGCGCAGGTCGGGCATATTTCTTTAACGCGAATCATCTGGTATTGTTCCCAGGTTTAGCAATTACCTTCACGGTAATGGCATTCAACCTTTTGGGAGACGGACTCCGGGATGCATTAGATCCACGGATCCGCAAAGGATAGGAGGGGCATATGTTACTAGAAGTGAAAGAACTGGAGACGCACTTCCATATCAAAGGAAAGGTTGCAAAAGCGGTTGACGGCGTATCATTTTCTGTAGGACGAAAAGAAGTGGTCGCTTTGGTTGGCGAGTCCGGCAGTGGAAAGAGTGTTACGAGTCTTTCTGTGTTGGGATTGATTCCATCGCCACCAGGGAAAATCGAAGGTGGAGAAATCATCTTTGACGGTGAGGACCTGCTGAAAAAGTCTAACAAAGAAATGCAAGATGTTCGGGGAAATGAAATTTCGATGATTTTTCAAGAGCCAATGACCTCTTTGAATCCTGTGTATCCAGTTGGAAAACAAATTACAGAGGCGATTCGTCGCCATAATAAAATATCGAAAAAAGAAGCACGTGCCATTGCCATTGAGATGCTTAGCAAAGTGGGATTGCCATCCCCTGAAATTCGAGTGGACGATTATCCCCATCAAATGAGTGGTGGGATGAGACAGCGTGTGATGATCGCCATGGCTCTGGCAACGAAGCCACAATTATTGATTGCCGATGAACCAACCACCGCTTTGGATGTAACCATTCAGGCACAGATTCTTGATTTGATGAATCGTTTGCGAGAAGAGACTGGCACATCAATTCTTTTGATCACCCATGATTTGGGCGTTGTTGCTGAAACTGCGGATCGAGTTGTGGTATTGTATTGCGGCAAGGTTATGGAGATGGCAAATGTGGTGGATCTTTTTGAGGATCCCAGGCATCCTTATACCCAAGGCTTGATTGCATCGATTCCAAAAATGGAAGGCGAGTCTGGTCGACTGACAATGATTGAAGGAAATGTACCGAATCCGATGCAGATGCCGGCAGGTTGTCCTTTTGAACCGAGATGTACTCAGTCGATGGAGATTTGCAAACGAAAGATGCCGGAAATTCAGCAATTTGGGGATCGGCAAGTAAGATGCTTTTTATATGAAGGAAAGGGGGAAGTTGAATGAAGCCATTATTAGAAGTTAAGGGCTTAACCAAACACTTTCCTGTTGAACAGGGCTTCTTGTCAAAAGGCAAGAAAGTTGTACGTGCTGTTGACGATTTGAGTTTTGCAATCGCACCAGGTGAAACCCTTGGTTTGGTAGGGGAATCCGGTTGTGGAAAATCTACAACGGGAAAGCTTATTGTTCAATTGCTGGAGCCCACTGCAGGCCAGTTGTTTTTCGAAGGGAAAAATATCACCAATCAGTCTGGTCGTGAACGGAGAGCCTTGGCTCGTGATATTCAAATTATTTTTCAGGATCCTTATGCCTCGTTGAATCCACGTATGACTGTGGAACAGATTGTGACAGAGCCCATGAAATTACACCTGAATCTTGGAAAGAAAGAATTGGAGCAAGAAGTTTTGCGATTGATGAATACCGTGGGTTTGCCATCTTTTTATCGAAACCGGTACCCGCATGAATTCAGTGGCGGTCAACGGCAGCGGATCGGGATTGCACGCGCTTTGGCCTTGAAACCGAAATTGATTGTTTGTGACGAGCCGGTATCGGCTTTAGATGTATCCATTCAGGCCCAGGTATTGAATCTCCTGGATGATCTGCAGGAAGAGTTTGGCTTGACCTATTTGTTTATTGCTCACGGATTGAATGTTATTCGACATATTTCCGATCGGGTGGGGGTTATGTATTTGGGGAATATGATGGAGTTGGCACCAGCTAAACCCATGTATGCCAATCCCTTACATCCTTATACCCAGGCACTTTTGTCAGCCGTTCCGATTCCAGATCCAAAGGCTGTGAAAAATCGGATTTTATTGGAGGGAGATGTGCCCAGTCCGATCAATCCACCATCGGGTTGTCGATTCCACACCCGTTGCCGCTATGCAACGGAGCGATGCAAGTTAGAAGTACCTGTATTGCAGGAAGTGGAGCCGGAGCATTTTGTGGCCTGCCATTTGATGGACCAACGATAAAACAAGAGAACGCGAGGACTTTTTTCTCGCGTTTTTTTGTACAAAAAATAGGTTTAGGAACTTATCAGAAGTGCAATTAAGATGTACAATGTAAGGGAAAGAAATGAAGAAAGAGGGAAAGCTATGAGCAAGAAGAAAAAAACCAATGCGATCCGGCTATTGGAGCGTCAAAAAATTGCCTATGAAATACGCGAGTTCAGCATTGATGATGGTTTGATGGATGGGCTGAGCGTTGCTCAAAAGACGGGTCAGATGCCAAATCAGGTATTTAAGACGCTTGTTACACAAGGCGAAAATGGAAATATTTGTGTCTTTTGTCTTCCGGTTTCATCTTCTTTGGATCTGAAAAAAGCGGCCAAAGCTGCGGGCTCAAAGCGGATACGAATGATCCCTATGCAAGACTTGCTGGCACGAACGGGATATGTGCATGGTGGATGTTCGCCTGTTGGCATGAAAAAAAGCTATCCTACATGGATTGATCAATCAGCCATGGGGTATGATAAAATTTGTATGAGTGGTGGAGCTAGAGGGATTCAGGTCTGTTTATCACCGAAACAATTGCAAAAAATGATTGATTCGCAATGGGCTGATTTAAGGGAGGCGTAACGGGGTCCCTGCAAAAATGATTTCTGCGATGAAAGAGTCCAATGGGTAAGGAGGAAATGAGCATGTTGGTTTCAGGTATAGATGTAATGAAACACGCCCATAGAAACGGATATGCAGTGGGTGCTTTTAATGTGAACAATATGGAAGCGATTCAAGCGATTATCGAAGCAGCGGAAGAGTTACAATCACCAGTGATTATTCAAGCCTCGCAAGGCGGTTTGAAATATGCAGGGGTAAAGTATATGGCCGCAATGGTGAAAGTAGCGGCGGAAGTTGCTAGTGTGCCTGTGGTCCTCCACTTGGATCATGGTACAGAATTCTCTAGCCAAGTGCAATGCTTGCAAGCGGGCTGGACATCATTGATGATTGATGCATCTCATTATGACTTGCAAGAAAACATTGCAAAGACGAAAGAAATTGTGGAAATGGCTCACCAAGTAGGTGTTGGCGTGGAAGCAGAGCTTGGGAAGATTGGCGGCGTGGAAGATGACATTGCGGTTGACGCAAAAGACGCGGTATATACAGAGGTGGATGAGGCATATGATTTTGTATGTGCGACAGGAGTTGACTATTTGGCGATTGCGGTAGGTACCGCCCATGGTCCCTACAAGGGAGACCCCAAGATTGACTTCACGCGGATTGCGGAAATTAAAGCGAAAGTCAATATGCCTTTGGTACTGCATGGTTCTTCGGGCCTGCCGAAAGAATCTATTGAAAAGGCAATTGCCGCCGGTATTAATAAGATCAATATCGATACAGATCTTCGCCAGGCTTATCACCGTGCCGTGAAGAAGTTCGTTACGGAAAACCCAGATATTTATGATCCTCGTAAAATCAACGCACCTGGAAAAGAGGCGATGAAAGAAGTTGCCAAAGATAAAATGCGCATGTTTAATTCAGTGAACCAGGCGTGGAGATAGTGACCAGACAAACCCATGGGGACACCTATGGGTTTTTTTATGGTCACCCCATGCTTCCGCGCCCTTTTAGGTCGCTATCGCAATCGGTGTCCTAATTGGTCTGCCCATGCTTTCGCGCCCTTTTAGGTCGCTATCGCCACCCTTGACCTCATTGTTCACCCCATGCTTCCGCGCCCTTTTAGGTCGCTATCGCCACCCTTGACCTCATTGTTCACCCCATGCTTCCGCGCCCTTACAGGCCGCTATCGCTCTCGTCGGTTTTCAACCGACTCGTAAGAAAACGTTTTTTTAATTCAAGGGGTTTTCATATGTATTATTCGTGTTTATCGAAGATTTTTGTAAACATGATAGCTTGAAAGAGAACAAAATGGTCTGAGAACGTATGAATATCAACATGAAGGTTTTTTCATTCGGAAAAAGTTGCCCTAAAGGGATACTAAAATAGTCTGAAAAGTGTTATTATGATAGATGGCAGAGTTCTTGTAAGCTGCGGATCAAATAGAGCATTGTTGCATGAAATAGGACTGTTTTATGAATAAGAAATCGATGATATGTGAGGTGTAGGATGGCGAATGTAGGAACAGATATTGAGATTGCAAGAAGCGCAAAGATGAAAACCATCGATAAAATTGCAGAGGAAGCTGGAATTTTATCATCGGAATTAGAGCCCTATGGAAGATATATGGCGAAGATTTCCCTAGACGCCATGAAACGCTTGAAGGATCAACCTGATGGCAAACTGATTTTGGTGACAGCCATCAATCCGACCCCGGCAGGGGAAGGCAAGACAACCACGAATATCGGCTTGAGTATGGCCATGAATCAATTGGGCAAGAAGACCTTCACAACCTTGAGAGAGCCTTCTTTAGGCCCAGTATTTGGTATCAAGGGTGGTGCCGCCGGTGGCGGATACTCACAAGTGTTGCCTATGGAACAAATCAATCTCCATTTTACCGGAGATATTCATGCTATTACGTCTGCGCACAATTTATTGACGGCGCTTTTGGACAATCATATTCATCGTGGAAATGAATTGAATATCGATCCAAGGCGTGTAGTCTGGAAGCGCGTTATGGATTTAAATGATCGTGCTCTTAGACATGTCAATGTTGGATTGGGTGGTCCATTGAATGGCGTGCCGCGAGAATCTGGATTTGATATTACAGTTGCCTCCGAGATTATGGCCATCCTTTGTTTATCTAATGATATTGAAGATTTGAAGCGACGATTGGATCGAATTATTGTGGCTTACACCTATGATGTTCAGCCGATTCGATGTAAAGACCTAGGGGCGACGGACTCTTTGGCTATTCTTCTACGAGAAGCCTTGAATCCCAATCTGGTACAAACGATTGAAGGAACACCGGCTATTATTCATGGGGGACCCTTCGCAAATATCGCACATGGATGTAATAGTGTATTGGCAACAAAGATGGCTTTGAAACTTGGAGATTATGTAGTGACTGAAGCTGGATTTGGTGCAGATTTGGGTGCCGAAAAGTTTTTTAATATTAAGTGCCGCAAGGCGAATTTGACACCGGATGCTGCTGTGATCGTGGCGACTGCTCGTGCGTTGAAATTTCACGGTGGGGTGGAGAAGACACGATTGACAGAGGAAAATCTGGTAGCCGTGAAGAAGGGATTTGCCAATCTTGAGAAGCACGTGGAAAATGTGCGAAAATTTGGAATTCCTTGCGTGGTGGCCATTAATGTATTTGCAAGTGACACCCGAGAAGAGTTGGATTTGATTCATCGCTTGTGTCATGAAATTGGGATCGAAGTTGTTCTGGCGGAGGTTTGGGGAAAAGGCGGAGCCGGCGGATTGGCTTTGGCAGAAAAAGTGATTGAATTGGTGGAAAGCAACCATAATAATTTTCACTATCTTTATGATTCAAATCGCTCGATTCGAGAGAAGATCATTACCATTGCCAAGGAGATCTATGGAGCGGATGGGGTGAAATTTTCTAAGGAATGCGAGAAGCATATTGCAGAGCTCGAGGAATTGGGTTTGGATCGCTATCCAATCTGCATGGCGAAAACACCGATGTCCTTATCAGACGATCCGCGTTTAAAGGGACGTCCAGAAGGGTTTAAAATTAATGTACAACAAATTCGCGCCAAAGCTGGCGCTGGATTTTTGATCGTATATACAGGAAATGTTATGACCATGCCGGGATTGCCGAAAGTGCCATCTGCGGTGAAGATGACCATCGATAAAAATGGAACGATTCAAGGGTTATTTTAAAACAAAACATAAATAAGGGGGATGACATGATTCGAAACGAAGCGATTGATCAAGCGATGCATGTAAAACTCGAAGATGTATGCAAGGAGTTGCCCAAGCCGCCCGTTTTTGAAGCAAACAAACGACGCGCACCAAAACGAGCATTTACCTTGACTCAAGAGGAAACGGTATTGGCTCTGCAAAATGCCCTTCGGTATCTGCCGGAGAAATGGCACCAAACGATGGCACCAGAATTCTTGGAAGAACTCCGCACCCATGGCCGAATTTATGGGTATCGATTTCGACCCGAAGGCGCCATTAAAGGAAAAGGAATTGATCAGTATAAGGGGAAAACGGCAGCAGGAAAAGCGATTCAGGTGATGATCGACAACAACCTGGACTTTGATATCGCCCTCTATCCCTATGAGTTGGTGACCTATGGCGAGACGGGCCAGGTCTGTCAGAACTGGATGCAATATCAATTGATACGCAGATATTTAGAAGAGCTTCAGGAAGATCAAACCCTGGTGGTTGCTTCTGGCCACCCCGTTGGATTGTTTCACTCCGACCGCCATGCACCACGGGTGATTTTGACCAATGCTTTAATGATTGGCATGTATGACAATCAAGAAAATTGGAATCGCGCCATGCAATTGGGTGTAGCCAATTATGGCCAGATGACAGCTGGAGGCTGGATGTATATTGGACCTCAGGGGATTGTACATGGCACCTACTCGACGCTACTGAATGCGGCACGCCAACGCGCGGATCGAGCTGCCGATGCCGATTGCACGGGACTACTCTTTGTATCCAGTGGACTCGGCGGAATGTCAGGTGCGCAGGCGAAATCGGTTGAAATTGCCAACGGGGTTGGCATCGTTGCAGAGGTAGACGCATCCAGAATCAAAACCCGCCATGACCAGGGCTGGGTATCCGAGGTTGCAAACACACCAAAAGACGCGTTTTCCCGTGCTGAGCAAGCCAAAGAAAAGGGCCAAGCTCTTTCAATTGCTTTTCATGGAAATATTGTCGATCTATTGGAATATGCGGCAGAACATGAGGTGACTATTGATCTATTGTCGGATCAAACCAGCTGTCATGCGGTGTATGACGGGGGATATTGTCCGGCTGATGTTACTTTTGAAGAACGAACTCGCCTCCTTTCCGAGGAGAAAAATCGTTTCGAAGCGATGGTGGACCAAACCCTAAAACGACATTTTAAAGCGATTCAAGCCCTAGCGAAACAGGGCACCTACTTTTTCGATTATGGAAACAGCTTTTTGAAAGCCGTGTTTGACGCGGGCGTGCCGGAAGTTTGCAAGAATGGCAAGGATCCCATTGATGGATTTGTTTTCCCATCCTATGTGGAAGATTTGATGGGTCCTTTGTTCTTTGATTATGGCTATGGACCGTTTCGTTGGGTGTGCTTGTCAGGGGATCCGACTGATCTTGACAAAACTGATCAAGCGGCTATGGACTGTATCGATCCAAATCGAAGATTTCAAGATCGAGACAACTACAATTGGATTCGGGATGCCAAGAAGAATGCTTTGGTGGTGGGAACCCAGGCGAGGATTCTTTATCAGGATGCTATGGGCCGTATGAAAATTGCTCTTCGATTTAATGAGATGGTGAGAGAAGGTGTGATTGGACCGGTTATGCTGGGTAGAGATCACCACGATACTGGAGGCACAGATTCTCCTTTCCGCGAAACATCCAATATCAAAGATGGCAGCAATATTATGGCAGAAATGGCTACCCATTGCTTTGCGGGTAATGCAGCACGAGGAATGACCATGATCGCCTTGCACAACGGCGGTGGTGTTGGCATTGGCAAGGTTATCAATGGTGGATTTGGTTTGCTTTTAGATGGAAGTGAACGGGTTGATGAAGTGATTAAATCGGCGATTCCATGGGATGCTATGGGCGGTGTGGCGAGACGGGGATGGGCGAGAAATCCTCATGCGATTGAAACCGCCATGGCATACAATGAAGAGTATGCGGGACGAGATCATATCACGCTTCCATTTTTAGCGGATGTCGATGCATTGACTAAGCTTGTCAAAGGGAAATAGGAGGAAGATCATGGATAAAAAATCCTTGTATCAAAGTGTTCCAAATTTTAGCGAAGGTCGAGATTTAAAAAAAGTTGAAGCAATCGTTGACTGCTTTCGAGGAAATCCAGGGGTAAAGCTTTTGGATTATAGTTCAGATGCCGATCACAACCGATCGGTTGTAACCGTCGTTGGAGAACCGGGACCCCTGAAGGAGGCGCTGTTCAATGCGGTACAAATAGCGACTGAACTGATAGACCTTTCAACCCATCAGGGACAACATCCCCGTATGGGCGCAACCGATGTGATCCCCTTTATACCCATACAAAATGCAAGCATGGAGGAAGCACGGGGCTTGGCGAATGATTTAGCGAAGCGATTGGGAGAAGAGCTGAAGATTCCAGTGATTCTTTATGAAGAGTCAGCAACGGCACCCCATCGCACCAACCTGGCCAAGGTACGAAAAGGCGAGTTCGAAGCCATGAAGGAAAAACTGCTTGAGGAAGAGTGGAGACCGGATTTTGGCCCGAATGCACCACATTCTACTGCGGGGGTTACCGCTGTTGGGGCACGAATGCCTTTGGTTGCTTTTAATGTGAATTTGAACACCAACGATTTGTCCATTGCTTCGGCGATTGGCAAGAAGGTACGTCATTCTTCCGGTGGTTTGCGATTTGTAAAAGCCATGGGTGTTGCTCTAGAAGATCGTGGGATTGTACAGGTTTCCATGAATATGACCAATTATACCAAAACGGCACTTTACCAAGCCGTTGAGATGGTTCGATTTGAAGCGGCGCGCTACGGGGTTGCCGTGATAGGAACAGAATTAATCGGATTGGCGCCGATGGCGGCCTTGATCGATTCTGCCGTTTATTATATGGGTCTCGAGGACTTCTCATATGAGCAGGTGCTTGAAACCCATTTGATGGAGTAGGTGAGAATGATGTTGTGGATTCAAAATCCATCGGAAGTGGTTACCTGTCATGCGATGCAGGCGAAAAAAGGCAAGGACATGCAAGATATTGGACGTATGACCGGGGTTGAAATCTTGATTCAAGACGATAAAATTCTAGCAATCGCGCCGCGAGTAGATCTTGAAGCGGCCTATGATCTTGCTCAGGCAGAGGTATTAGATGCCAAGGGCCATTCGGTTCTTCCGGGCTTTATTGATTCCCATACTCATTTGGTTTGGGGTGGGGAACGCGCAGAGGAATTTTCTTGGCGCCTTTCCGGTATGGACTATATGGAGATTATGAACCGCGGAGGCGGGATTGCCGCATCCGTTGAAAAAACGCGGGCAGCCTCGAAAGAAGAATTGATTAAGGCAGCGAACGAGCGGCTGGATTCCATGCTTCGCATGGGGGTAACGACGGTGGAAGCCAAGAGTGGGTATGGATTGAATTTAGAGACGGAACGCAAGCAGTTGCGTGTGGTCGAAGAACTCAATCAGATCCATGCGGTGGATCTTGTAAGTACCTATATGGCTGCTCATGCCATTCCTAAGGGCATAGGGAAAGAAGACTACATCTCGTCCATCATTGAAGAACTGGCCGAAATTCGCAAAACCACAAATGCCGAATTTTTCGATGTTTTTTGCGAAAAGAATGTCTTTGAACTTGCTGATACAAAGAAACTTCTGGATGCAGCGGCTGGCCATGGATTTTCTTTGAAACTCCATGCCGATGAGATTGTTTCTTTGGGGGGAGCGGAATTGGCAGTATCCATGAAAGCGACCTCAGCGGACCACCTCTTGCAGGTAACCGAAGATGGCGTACGCGCTTTGGCGGAAGGGGATACCATTGCGACCTTGTTGCCGGGTACTGCCTTTAGCTTGCAGACTGACTATGCGCCAGCACGGCGACTGATTGAAAATGGTTGCGCACTTGCCCTGGCATCGGATTTGAACCCGGGCAGTTGCCATTCAGAGTCGATTCCCTTGATCATTGCTTTGGCATGTTTGCAGATGAGTATGACGATTGAAGAAGTGATCACCGCTTTAACCATCAATGCGGCAGCCGCAGTGAATCGTTTGGATACCATAGGATCTTTGGCTGTGGGCAAGCAGGCGGATCTGATTCTACTAGATGCACCAAGTTATTTTCAATTGATCTATCATCTCGGTGTGAACTCCGTGAAAACCGTTGTAAAAAAAGGAAAAGTTGTTTATCAACGAGACTACTAGAACAAGCAGTTTTGCTTGATACAAGGAGGTACTATGTTACAGGAAAAACGAGTCGATGAGTTTATGGAAACCCTTGCGTCTAATGCACCGGTACCTGGTGGAGGGAGCGTAGCAGCTTTAAGTGGAGCTCTTGCGGCAGCTTTGACAGAGATGGTGGCGAGCTTGACGGTAGGGAAAGCCAAGTATGCAGAATCTGAAAAGGAGATGCAAGAGATTTTGATTGCTTTCTCCGACTATCGAGAAGCATTTTTACGCGGCATGGACGAGGATGCCCAAGCTTTTCATTTAGTCATGGACGCTTTGTCTATGCCGAAAGAAACCGATGACCAAAAGAGTGTTCGGAAAGAGGCCATGCAAAATGCTTTTAAAGAAGCTTCTCGGGTACCCCTTGAGACGGCACGCTTGGGAATGAATCTCTTCCCAGGAATTCAAGTGGTCGTAGAACGGGGAAATCAAAATGCGGCATCCGATGGATTGGTTGCTGCCATGATGGCACGAAATGCAATATTATCTGCTCTTCTAAATGTGCGAATTAATTTACAGTCCATCAAGGATGAAAACTTTGTGATCGCCACGCGAAAAGAAGTTTTAGACCTGGAGCGACAGGCCATTGCGCAAGAAGCTGAAATTTTAAAATTAGCCCAGTTTTAGCAGATGGAGCATCGAAAATTTTCGATGCTTTTTTCTTTTACAAAACTATGATAAACTTGTAATGAGTTCAAAATGAAAATGGGGTGAAATAATGGATCTAAACATACCTTCTTTCTTGAGAAACCAGGGAATTAAAGCTTCTTATCAACGGATACGGATCTATGAGTATCTGATGAATAGCCGAACCCATCCAACGGTTGCGGAAATTTATGATGCCTTGATTACAGATATCCCTTCTTTGTCGAAAACAACGGTGTACAACACTTTGAATCTCTTTGTGGAAAAAGCTTTGGCTGAAGAGGTTACCATTGAAGGCAGTGAAATGAGATACGATATCAAGGATCCAAAAGGTCATGGGCATTTTAAATGCACCCAATGCCATCGGATTTTCGATATTCCGATTGAGATCGAGAATATTTTTACAGAAGAGTTGAGTGAATTCCAAGTACAAGCCCAATTTGTACACTTTGTTGGAGTCTGCCCAGACTGCTTGAAAAAGAATAGCTAAGGAGGAAGCACGATGCCTCAAATACAAAAGGAATCTGTAAAGAAGAGAATTATGAAGGAAGCGAAAGCAGCCTTTTTACTTGCAGGATATCAAAATACATCCATGCGGCAAATTGCTAAAAAATCGGATATGACCGTGGGAAATCTATATCGATATTTCGAAAACAAGGCGAGTCTTTTTGGTGCAATTGTCGACCCCTTTTTGAGAGAGATCGACCAAGTATTGAAGGAGACGACCAAAGATTGGGTGAGTTTAAGTATCGCTCCTGTCGGGGTTTTTGACCTAGAAAAAAAGTCTTGTCAAGAGGCCATTTTTACAATGACTCGTTTTTTGGTTCGTATTATTAGACAGCACCGAGAGGAGTCGATTTTGGTATTGGCAAAGTCCAGCGGCTATCGGTATGGGAATACCCTTCAAGATACAGTGGGGTGGATTCATGAAGTGTTCGTTGAGCGTGAACGAGCAATGGGACGAAAGGTCTTGCCCATTTATACAAAGGCGCTGGCCAGTGGATTTTTAGAAAGTTTAATGGTTATGATCCAAGAGTCAAAAACAGATGAGGAAGCAGAATTGGTGCTGATGCAATTGATTGAAAATTATTTTCGGATTCCAGCAAAGTAAGACAATATGGTTGATTAATAGCGGTTTATTTGTTAGAATAAGTTCAATTCAATAAGAAACATTATTGCACAAGAAGAGTAGCTGAAAGAACTAGGATAGCGAGCGGGGAATGGTGAAAGCCCTGCCTAAAGACTTTTAGTGAATGGACTTGTAAAATGACCGACGAATACATAGTCGGATCCGGTTCCCGTCGTTATGGGATAAGCGGGATGCGAGTTGCATCCAACAAAGGTGGCACCGCGGAGAGATTCGTCCTTAAACCCAATCTGGGTTTAAGGGCTTTTTTTATGTAAGATGAATAGATCTTCGTTAAGCTATTAGCAAAGAGTTGAGCTTGCTAACACAGAGCAGAGGTGACAATCTGCTAATATACTGTTAAGCGAAGATGGTCTGACTTGAACAGGATTCAAGCCAGAATTCATGAGTTGAGAAAGGAGGAAATTGAGATGGAAGAAAAAAAGATTATTTTTAGCGGCATTCAACCAACTGGGGTATTTACACTAGGCAATTACTTGGGGGCAATTCGCAATTGGAAGAACTTGCAGGACGAATATAACAGTATATTTTGTGTTGTCGATCTGCACGCCTTGACGGTGCGTCAAGTGCCAAAGGATCTTAGGGCTCAAACCTATCAGGCATATGCTTTAATACTAGCCTGCGGAATTGATCCGGAAAAGGCCTTGGTATTTGTACAATCCCATGTATCGGGCCATGCCGAGTTAAGCTGGATCCTCAACAACTATACCTATTTTGGTGAATTGAGCCGTATGACGCAGTTCAAAGCGAAGTCGCAAAAGCATGAAGACAACATTAATGCGGGGCTCTTTGATTATCCAGTCTTAATGGCAGCGGATATTCTCTTGTATCAAGCGGATTTAGTGCCAATTGGTGCCGATCAGAAACAGCATTTGGAATTAGCACGGGACGTAGCAGACCGTTTTAACAAAGCATACAGTCCGACTTTTGCAGTACCGGAAGGGTATTTTGGAAAATCGGGTGCGCGAGTGAAAAGCTTGCAAGAACCGACGAAAAAGATGTCCAAGTCGGATACCAATGAAAAAGGATATGTTCTTTTGTTGGATCCGCCAAATGTGATTCGAAAGAAATTTAGAAGCGCTGTAACGGATTCTGATGCTAAGGTTACCTATGATCCAGAAAATAAGCCGGGAATTGCAAATCTAATGGAGATTTATCAAGCCATTACGGAAGACTCTTTAGAATCAATTGAGATAAAGTTCGAAGGCAAAGGATATGGAGCCTTTAAGGATGCTGTTGCCGATGTGGTAATCGAAGAACTTGAGCCGATTCAAAAGCGATTTGAAGAATTGATGAGCGATAAAAAGGGCTTGGAAGCGATTATGAAAGAGCATGCTGAGAAGGCAGACCGCATGTCTGTGAAGACCCTCAGAAAAGTGAAGAAAAAGATTGGCTTGGTTCAAGTATAAATGCCATTTAGTCAAAAGTAGATTGAGTCTAAAAAGATCCCTCAAATCCGAATATAATTGGATTTGAGGGATCTTTTATTTCATGCAGGTAAAGGCGGTTGAAGTCCACCTTCGGTATTTGCAATTGTAGCAAGATGGGTCTAAGTCTGAAACACATTCATCCTCGTCATCCATAAGGAAAGAGGAACAGTTTTCTGCAATTTTGTGAACCAGATCCCAGTCTTCCTGGCCGCCTTGATAGGCGAGTTGTCCATGCTTGTTGAGTGTGAATACGGAGTGATCCATTTTTTAAAACCCCTTTAATCGTTGTTTGGTACAGTTCTTCCAGAGATGGTCCTCGGGATCTTGAAACAAGAGCAATACGGATTCATGATTCAAGAGTACGGTTTTTACCTTATTGGATAAGGAGACAATCGTGTCTACTGGCAGAGCTAGGCCTTGAAGTGTTTCTACGCGATCGACTCTGGGATGATTGAGCAGATCTTGAACTCTTGTTGAAGAATGAGTCACCGGGATTTGAAAATTCCCTTTAAATCGCCCGTCATTGCCGGTCAATCGTAATCCAGTACCGGCTAAGGCCCCAATGACTCCGTCGCCTGTGCCTCCATGTTCAGAAAGGTGGATATCCAATTCTTTGGCCAAGTCATAGGCGTCTGCTTTAGTTAGCACTTGTTTCTTTGCTTTTTTTCCAAATTCCATTAGTTTTTGCGGATCTGCTAATGTTTCTTCGTTGATGACGCAGAGGCCTGGGTCTGATCCCTCGGCACTTTCAGTCTTCAGAAAATTAGAGGCAAAAGCAATAATGGGTTCGAAATGATCTTTGTGGATCGTTGCTCGAAAACACATGGAACTATTGTGCGAGGTATAGGGAATATCTTCGTGAACAAAGAGTTGATGGCGGGTCACGCCTGAACAGGTTCCCCATCCCTTTTCTTCAATACTTGCCGCGATCGTTTCGCATAGTTCGCCGGTTCCTGCACTGGTCAGATTATCTGTGTCATCGATGGTCAATAGTATCTTCATGTCGGCCCCCTTATTTTTCATAGCGTGAATTTTTACTGGCAAGAATCAGGTCTAAAAATTCTTCTGAAATATCGTACTCAAAAAATTCCTTGTAGAAATAACGCGTTTCAACTTTTAGGTCAATGTCTGCAAAATAGTCTGGATACAAGGTTTTTGCTGTCCATAGAATGGCCAATGGGGTTTCGATTGAGGTTGGATGGCCCCAACGAGAAATACCAAGTGGCATGCGATAAACGCGGTCATTGATGACGGCATCCAGGGTTTGCCATTGATCCTTGGTGCGAATGTAGTCGTCAACACCTTCTTCATTTACCAAAATCACGTCTGGATTCCACATCATGATCTGCTCAAGACTGGCGAAGTACTTGTTGTCGGTAAATTCCAAGGGATCTTCCAGTGAAACATTGATGGCTCCAACAAGCTTCAACCAGTCGGCCGGAAGCGTGCCGGGAGCATCGGTACGTGTTGCTTCATTTACGGAATGGTAGATTCTCACTCGTTGGTCCATGGGGATGGTTGCAACGACGGTTTCAACGCGTTCGATACAGTCCTTATAGAAGTCGATATAGCCTTGGGCTTCTTCTTCTTGATGGAGGGCAATACCCATTTGCTGCACCAGATACAGCTGTTCATCTATGGTGTTGAAGTCGACAACAAAATAGGGAATATGTAATTTATCAAATTTTGAGGTTTCTTTTTCAAAGGTCGCGATTTCATTGTCGATAAAAATCAAATCTGGATCTGCATTCAAGACTTCTTCAACATTGATGCTGCCACTGACCTTGGGAATTACTGATTCTCCGATGGAGGGGCAGATTTCCAAAAGTAGTTTGTCGCGGCGCAGTCCATTGCTGATGGCCGTGATCTTCTCGCCCTCTCCCAGCATGGTGGTGATATGTCCGGCTACGGCAAAGAGGGTGCCGATGGAATTTATTTCATCGGGAACCGCCACCTGGCGTCCAATGGTGTCGGTTACCAGGCTTGTTGCAACAGCAGGTTCTTGGGTTGCGGTTGGTCCGGTTGAACAGGCTGTCAGGCTTAAGCTTGACAGCAGGAGGAGAAATAGAGGAATAAGGCTTCGTTTTTTTAACCAAGTTTGTCGCATAGAACCATCCTTTCGCTTTCTGATTTTGTCGTTTTAACAGGGACAATGGTTTTCAAACCGCTGGATTGTCCATTTTGGATCGAAAGGATTCGTGAATTTACACCAAATACCGTTTCGATATTAGATACGGTAAGAACTTCGTCGGGCTGACCAATGTCTAAGATCCTCCCTTGTTTCATCATGGCAACGCGGGTTGGAACCCCATTACTCTGCAGATAAAAGGCGTGATTGGGAAAATGAGTGGCCATCATAACCGATAAGTTTTGTGTTTTAATCATCTTGACAATGGTTTCTAAAACCATCAATTCATGAGCAAAGTCTAGGTGAGCTGTGGGCTCATCCATTAAGAGCAGGGGTGTTTTTTGTGCAAGGGCGCGGGCTAAAATCACCAACTGCCGTTCGCCACCGCTTAGTTGTGTAAAGATTCGATGTTGGAAGGATGATATTCCAATTTCTTCCAAGGCGGCTAGAGCGATTTGTCTGTCTTCTTCATTTGGGCTGGCGAATACACCCGTATAGGGAGTTCTACCCATAAGTACGAAATCGAGTACTCGATAAGGAAAGGTATTGCGCCTAGATTGAGGGACATAGCCGATTTGTTTCGCCATCTCCTTGGCTCGTATTTTCCGAAAGTCTTTTCCTTCAAAAAAAATTTTCCCCTTCTGCATGGGATGAGCGCTGATCAAATGATCAAGGAGGGTTGTTTTTCCGCATCCGTTTGGGCCAACCAGACAAAGCACTTCTCCCGTATCCATATGGAGAGAAATATCTTGAAGGGCATCCAATTCTGGGTAGGCAAAGGATAGGTCTTGAATTTCAATTAAATGCATTACCATCCGCCTCCTTTGGTTCGTTTCAATAAGTAAACATAAAAGGGTCCACCGACCAGGGCTGTCAAGATGCTTAAGGGCAATTCACTGCCTGTTAGCATGCGACCGGCATTATCGATTAGAATTAAGAAGCAAGCGCCGATGGACATGCTGGCAGGAATTAAATAACGGTTGTCATTGCCCACAATCATACGTCCGATATGGGGAATAACGAGACCGATCCATCCGATAATTCCACTGACGCTGACCGCACCTGCAGTTGCCAAGGTCGTAAAGATGACAACGGCTATTTTGTATAATCGTGTATTTAGTCCCAAAGATCGGGCTTCCTTGTCGCCTAAGGATAAGACATTGATTCGCCATCGCAAGGCAAAAAGCCCCAGGGTACCAAGTAGAATCGGGATTAGTGAAATCGAAATTTCGCGGTAATCTGCATTGGCCAAGCTGCCCATCAGCCAAAATACGATGGTAGGCAATTCATCAAAGGGATCGGCGACATATTTCAAAAATGAAATCAATGCCGAAAAGATCGAAGAAACGATGACGCCGCCCAAGACCAACATAATATTGGGTACTGTGCTGTAGATTCGACCGATGAGATAGCTGAAAAATACAGCGATCAAACTAAAGACAAAGGACAGCACATAGATCATGACCACATTGTCGAAGAGAATGATTCCAAGGGCTGCGCCAAATCCTGCACCGGAGCTAACCCCAAGAATGCCTGAATCTACCAGTGGATTATGGAAGAGACCTTGCAGGGAAGCGCCACTGACTGCCAGTGCTCCACCAACCAATGCACCTAGTATGGCGCGGGGAAGGCGAATATCCCAGACAACAGTCTGGGTAATGGCTGGCACATCTACGGGGATTCCCGTAATTTTGCTCCAAACGGTATCGATCACCATTGGTGCTGAAACAGGATATCGGCCGATAAACATGGTGATCACGATAAAGACAAGAGGCATAAGTACAAAAGATACGGATAATAAGCCATGTAGGGTTTTGTTTTTTTGAGAAAGTTCCACGCCTTTCATTATTTTCTCTTATATCGTTGGAATCCAATGAAAGCAATGGCTGCAAGGGCGATCAGACCCATCCATAGCAATCCATTATTTGAAGAAGGAGGAGTGGGTTCTTGGTCAGTATGTTCAATGACGACTTCGCCTCCAATGGTTGTGAAAGAAACTTCTAGCGCTTCTTCCAAGGCAGTTCCGCTCTTTGAGGTTAAATCCTTGCTAATTTTTACGATATAGGTTGTTCCTTCCAATAAAGTGTTTCTTGGTCGTATGTAGAGATAATCACGTTTTTCACGATCGACCTGGTCATCCGCCATAAACAAGTCAAAGGAAACTTGATTTCCATCTTGATCTACGAATTCGATACAGGTTTTGTTATTTTCGGATACCTTCATGTTGACGACATTCTTTGAAAACATCAGCTCAATTTCCTCAAGATCCGTTGAAATGTCAACTGCACCATTTTCGGGACTGGAAGATTCGAGAGTAAGAGGCTCGCCATTTGCCGCAAATCCAGTGCTGGCTAGTAGGCAGACCAAAATGAGTAGACCGGTTGCTGAGATGATTTTTTTCTTCATGATTGCGTTCTCCTTTTAATTATCGTCAGAAACAGAAAATCCCCCTTGAAAGGAGGAATGATAGCAAACGAATAATGCTAGAAATTCTCCTTTCCAAATGGGAGGCTAAAAGGTTTCCCTTGTAACCCAGCGGTCCAATTACCGTGGCATTGCGGTAGGTTAGAGGACTCGGAGTACTAACGATATATGATTAAGTATAGTATACAATAAGTAGTAGGTGTCTGTGCACAAAAACGAGAAAATTCAAGTACTTTTGAATCAAGTGTTTTATATAATTTTGAATTCATTGCTTTTGTTAAGAATAAATGTTCCTATTTCGTCTATATAGGGTGCCATCGATCGATCAAATCGTAGTTGAAGAGGATAAAGGAATTGACGAACTGACTTGTACAAGATAGGGTATAGGTGCTGAAATAAGTGACGAAAAGTAATATTTTATAAATGGGATTTTAAAGGAGAGGCGAATTGAAACTAGTAATGGATTTACACACACATACCGTGGCGAGTAGCCATGCCTTTAGTACCTTGAAGGAAAATATTGAAGCGGCAGCTGAAAAAGGACTAGTAGTAATGGGAACCAGCGACCATGGCGGCGGCATGCCGGGGGCGGCACACCCCTATATGTTTTCGAATTACCGTGTGGTGCGACCTCAAATAATGGGGGTTCGAATTTTACGTGGGATCGAAGCGAATATTGTCAATTATGAGGGAGAGATTGATATTACACCATTTGTCTTAAGTAAGGTGGAATATGTAATTGCCAGCATTCATCAACCTTGTTATACCATTGGTTCTAGGGATGAGAATACCAATGCTTTTATTCATGCCATGAAAAATCCTCATGTAAATATTATTGGACATTCTGACGATGATCGCATTCCCGTTGATTTTGATCGTTTGGCCAAGGCTGCCAAGGAAACCGGAGTTGCCTTGGAATTGAACAACTCTTCCCTGGTAGCGAATTCGGTTCGAAAAAACGGTAGAGTAAATGCAAAGGCGATGTTGATTGCGGCAAAAAAACATGGTGCGCAGATTCTTCTTGGTAGTGATGCACATATTTACTTGGATGTTGGACGATTCGATGAAGCCCTTGAACTAATAAAAGAAGTAAACTTTCCAGAAAAACTGATTATTAATACGAGTGTAGAGAAGTTGAACAAACTGATCAATCATGAATAAATGAGGCAGGCGCGAGAATTTGGTGCCTGTTTTTTTATGGAAAATCCCGAAGCAAGAGGGCCCACCTTTTTTATATGGAGTGAAATATGGTAGTATAGATTCAAAGAATGCGGCAAACGGTTCGCAACGTATGGGAGACGCGATGAAGAAGCAGAGATATAGAAACTTTCGATTTACGAAATTCATATTGGCGGTCTTGTTGATTGCCTTGGTTAGCTATATAGGTTTCATCACTGATCAAATTCGATCATCTGAAACGGGTTCAGGAAACCTCTTTAAAAAAATACCTGAACAGCAGTATGTGATTATTACGGATGATGAGGAGTCGTATGTCCATGTAAGATTCATGGAAGGAGTTAAGGCTGCAAGTGAGAGTCTGAATGTCGTTGTGAACATTGAATCTATCAAGGACAGTAGCAATGAAGATGAAATTGAAGATGCCTTTAAAGCCAGCATGTACGCGCATGTGGATGGTATTATTCTTAAACTCACTAATAATGACAGGGCGGAAGCCTACATTAAGCAAAGTGAAGCAGGGGGGATTCCTGTTGTTGCTGTTGGAAATGATTCGATTACAAGTGAGAGAAGTGCCTATATTGGAACCAATAAGTATAACTTGGGTTTGAGTGTGGGAGAGCTGCTTTTATCGGATGAGGAAGCAGAAAATGTATTGATCATTTTTGACTTTAACTACAATGATAAGAAGGGTGCTGCCACCAACAACTATTTGAATGGGCTTTTATCTGTGATGAATGAAATCGATGGACGTAGTATTCAGACCTTGTTTTTAGAAGAAGATCAGCGAATTGAATCAATGATCAAGTCGGTTTTGGATCAGAATAAACCAGATTATATGATTGCAACAGATCCGATTAACTCTTTACGTGTGACGAAGACTTTGATTGACCTCAATGAGATCGGTAATGTGAAAATAATAGCCAGTAGTCAGCACCCTGATGTTGTGAATTACTTGAAGAAAGGTACCATCGTGGCATCCGCTGTAGAGGATTATCAGTTGATTGGCAATGGGGCAATTCAAACGATCTATGAGTTGGGCCACCAACGTTCAGCTTCAGCATATCGAGCGATTCCTTTCGAGATTATTGGGCAAGAAACGGTAGGTGAACGCGATGATCTTGAATAATGTCGTAGGTGGAAACAGTATTCGCAATCATATTACACGCTTTGTTTTTTTGCTTTTGGTCTGTTTTTTCTTGGTCTATTCCTTTGTTTTCTATTCTACAATCAGTGTGAATGATCGGACGGGTCAGATGTTTAATCTCAACAAAGAGTTAAGTCATTTGCAAGTGATTATGGCAGATTCGAACGATAGTATTGAGAAGTATTTGGACACAAAAGATTCTGATGCATTTATTGTTTTTCTCGATCGTCGAACGGAGATTGAGTCATTTGTTGAGCAATACGATACGGGATTGAGCTATGATGAGACTAAATTGCAGTTAACGAATATTAGTCAGATGCTGAAAGAATACTTGAACGAATCCGAGAAAGTCATTGAGTTTAAGCGGGGTCGTTTTACCACAGAATACATTGACTCCTTTGAAAATGCCAAGGATTTGACCCTTTATATCGACAAGAAAATTGAAGAAGTGAGTTTGTCTGAGGTTGCCCTTAATCTGGCAAATTATAATAATTTGACTGAGTCCATCAAGCAATTGACAATTTCTTTTTTGATGGTTACCCTGCTTTTGATTTTGATTAGTATTGTTTTTATTTATGACTATACTGATAAGGTGATTCACCCGATTGAAAAGCTTTCGAAATACTCGAAGGAAATTTCAAAAGGGAATTATCAGGAAGTTACAGGTGAAGAGTTATACTTTGATGAAGCGATGGTATTGTTCGATTCCTTTAGCGACATGGCGCGGAGTATCAAGATTTATATTGAAGGTATTCAAGACAAGGCGACCATGGAAAATAAATTGAGGATCTCGGAGATTAGAAACCTGCGTATGGGAAATATTGTTAAAGAAGCAGAATTAAAAGCGTTACAAGCTCAAATCAATCCGCATTTTCTTTATAATACGCTAAATGCAGGTGTTGGATTAGCGGAAGTTGAGGAGGCAGAACGGACCTCGGATTATTTGGATCATTTGGCAATGCTGTTCCGTTATAATTTGAAGGGGCTTGAGAATATTGTGACCTTACGAGATGAAATTAGGAATATTGAAAACTACTATCAGTTGATGAAGGTACGTTTTTCTGATGGAATTGAATTCGTGTTTAATCTGGATGAAGAGTTATTGAACCTGAAAATGCCGCCTTTAATCTTGCAACCCCTTGTTGAAAATGCCTTTATTCATGGCTTTAGGGACAAAGATCATGGACGCAAGGTGGAAATATCTGTTGTACGAGAGGCGAAATGTGCGAGGATTGAAGTTTTGGACAATGGAAGAGGCATCTCGATTGAACGATTAGAAACGATTAAGAATCGCTCGATATTGGATATGGATCAGCTGATCGAGTCACATGTTATGGCTATTGATTCAGAACACGGACACACTACCGGCTTGGGGGTCGATAACGTAAAGAGTCGGCTTGAGTTATTTTACGATTCCAACAGGGTATTTGATATCGAGAGTAAAGAAGGAGAATGGACGAAAGTAACGATTAGAATTCCAATTGAGGTGACGCATGTATAGAATATTGATCATTGATGATGAAGCAATTGTATTGGACACCTATACGCATATTATAAAAAACAACTACGACAATATCGAGGTTGAAACGGCGCGAACGGGTGTAGAGGGGCTATTGAAACTGGAAGCCTTTAGACCTCATGTGGTGATTACAGATATTCGGATGCCAGGCATGAGTGGATTAGAGTTTATTAAAGAAGCCAGAACATTTGATCAGACAGTGAAAATTTTAATTGTATCCGCTTACGAGCAATTTGAATATGCTCATGAATCTTTCAAATACAATGTAGAGGACTATATCTTAAAACCCGTCACGAAAAAGAAATTGATGGAGACGATCGGCAAAACAATTGGGACGATTGAAAAGGAAAACCAACGAAGAGATAAAGAGTTGGAGAGTATTGAGAGGTATTATAAATCGATTGGGCTTTTGGAGAGTAACTTTTTGATTAATATTGTTCAAGGTAGAAAGTTTTCACATCATCTATATCGCGAAATCTTTTCCTTGAAGTTGAAGCGAGGGAGATTTATAACCATTCAGTTTCCGACGCTAAAAGAGACAACCAATTGGAATACGGTTGAAGATTATCATGCGAAAATTCAGGAGTGTTCTGAATACTTGAAAATTCAAATCAAGTATAGTTTTCAATGTTTGATCGGTAATCTTGCAATCGATCGTATTTATCTATACTTGGAATCAGAAGACGGAGAATCGAACGATAATTTGTTTCATTTTTTCGAAAAAATTCAGAAAAATATTCTTAAAAAGTTCGGACTTAGCACACGGATTTCCATTGGAAGCAAGAAGGAGCTTGCAGAAATCTTCGCTTCTTATGAAGAAACCATCTACAATTTAACCTATAGTCGAAAAAATGTTGAAATTTTTCTTGGACGTCACGCGGTGGATCATGACATCGAGGTATTTGTAGAGTTGCTGGAGAAAGTTTATGAATATTTTCTTCAAAAAAATGAGAAGATGACAAGTGTATTGAGAAAAGCGGTTCGTCTTTATGAGCCCTTGTTGGTTGCTCACGAGGAACAGATGGTTCGTGCATTGATGGAAACGTATATTTTGATCTATCGGCTTGCAAGGGAAACGAACATTGTATCCAAAGAAGTCTATCAATCAAAAGTATATCTAAATGAATTTTTGAATTTGACAGCCATTGCAAAAATTGTAGACTTTGATAAAAATATTCGAATTTTCTTTAAACTTTATAAGAATTTGGAAAGTGCTAATTTCTCTGAAATTACAGTACAAGCTCTTGAATTGATTGAAGCGCATCGTTTTGAAACGGTATCTCTTGAGAATGCCGCTAGGGAAATTGGGGTTACACCTCAATATTTGAGTCGAATATTTAAGATTGATACATCGAAGAGCTTTAAGGAATACCATAAAGAACTGCGGATGGGGGAAGCGAAAAAATTGCTCGCTGCCGATCAATTATCGATTCGAGAAATCAGTGACCAACTTGGATTTAATGATTACAACTATTTTATTCGAACGTTCAAAAAAACCGTTGGGTGTACACCAACGGAGTATAGAGGGTGAAGAATGATGAAGAATTGGAAATGGATTGTTTTTGGACTTTTTTTGCTTGTTGTGGGTGGAATGTTCATCCGTTTTTATCAGGAACCAGAAGGACCTCTTCCCACGGGTGAAGAGGAAGCTTATACCATCGGGCTTTCATTTGATAGCCTTGTGGTGGAGCGATGGCAAAGGGATATGGAAACCTTTGTTTCCTATGCCAATGAAAAGCAAATCAATGTGAATGTGCAAATTGCCAATGACGATGTGAAATTGCAAAAAAAGCAAATTAAGGCATTGATTCAAGCCAAAGTTGATTTGCTGGTGATTCTGCCAAGCAAATTTGATGCATTTGTGGAGGAATTGCGGCTGGCGGAACGTGAGGGAATTAAAGTGATCGCTTACGATCGACTTTTGACCGGGGGTGATATCGATTTATATTTGTCTTTTGATGACAAGAAGATTGGAGAAAACCTGGCCAATGAGGTTTTAGAAGGAATTGGACAAACGACAGACGGCAAGAAAAAGATTGTTATTATAAATGGTGATCCTGATGATTTTAATTCCAATCTGATTAATGAGGGAATCAAAAATAGGTTCGATCAATCGGATTCCGATTCAGTCGATATTATTGCGGAAGTATGGGCTGCCGGCTGGAGGGAAGGGAAGGCTTTTGATATCATAGAAAAAACATTGAATCAAGGGATGCGAATTGACGGTATTATCGCAGCCAATGACACCTTGGCAACAGGAGCAATCCAAGCATTGGCTGAAAGGAGTCTTGCAGGAAAGGTTGTTGTAGCTGGACAGGATGCCGAATTGTCGGCATGCCAGCGAATCATTGAGGGGACGCAAAGGGCAACGATCTATAAACCGATTAATGCCATGTCTAGGGCAGCTGTTGACTACGGCCTTTTATTGATGAAAGATCAGGCTATTGACTATCAGGAGTCTATCGACAATGATTATCAGGGCAATGTGGTCCCCTATATTAAACTTGAAACGATTGTGGTTGATCAAGAGAATATGGATGAAATTATTATTGAATCAGGCTTTCATGATCGGCAATCGGTGTATATCAATGCGAATATAGAATAAGTAACGAAAAGACAGCACAAACTTAACATTCGGTTTGTGCTGTCTTTTCGTTACAGGATAACATTTTCCAGCAAGTAGAAAACGATTTCTTTTTATCCGTTAAGTGAGTCAAGTGATTGATGAGGCAAAATTCGATATGATCAAGTTGAAATTAAAACATTTGGAGGGAAAAGATGAAAAAGTTTTCTAAGATTATGATTGCAGCGCTTATTGTTCTACTCGTGATTCCAGTGTTGGGCGGATGCGCATCAAGCGAACCGGCAGCAAATGGAGAGGAAAAATCATTGGTAATTGGCGTTTCACTTCCAACCCAACGAGAAGAGCGATGGGTAAAGGATAAAGACGCGATGGTAGCATACGCTGAAGAGTTGGGCTATGAAATTAAAGTTCAAATCGCCGATGCCGATCAAGCGCAACAAACACAACAAGTTGAAAACCTGTTGACTCAAGGTATTGATATTCTGATCCTTGCACCACATGATGCATCTGCATCAGCGGAATTGATTAAGAAAGCCCATGAAGAAAATGTACCGGTTATTTCTTATGATCGCTTGGTAACATCTTCTGATTCTCTTGACTACTACCTGTCATTTGATAATGAAGCAGTTGGTCGATTGCAAGGTGAATACTTTGTGAATACGGTTGAGTCTGGAACCATTATGTTATTTGCAGGCGCACCGACAGACAACAATGCCAAATTGTTCTTCCAAGGCGCAATGAGCGTTATCCAACCGAAAATTGATAGCGGCGATTACAAAGTAATTGGCGGAACTGAATTCCAACAAGTAGCAACAGATAACTGGGTACCTGCAAATGCCCAAAATAGAGCATCAAATATTTTAACTGCGAATGCAGACGAAGATGTTGTTGGTGTTTTGGCGCCAAATGATGGAACTGCGGGTGGAATTATTGAAGCATTTAAAGCCGCTGGTTTGAATGTACCGGTTGTAACTGGCCAAGATTCTGAATTAGCAGCAGTCAAACGAATTCGTTCTGGCGAGCAAGCAATGACAATTTTTAAAGATACAAGAGCCTTAGCGAAAGCGGCGATTGATATGGCAGTCACTATTGGGAATGGAGAAACTGTTGAAACCAATGGTATGGTTGATAACGGATCAATCGAAGTGAAGTCCGTATTGCTTGAGCCAAAAGTGGTTACGCAAGACAACTTCCAAGAATTGCTTGTAGATAGCGGATATATTAACGCAGACGAATTAAACTAAGTTAGAAATTTGAAAGAAATGGGGTGTCAGGTGCCTAATAAGCACCTGACTCTTCCTTTGAAATTTGACGAGCAGCGTTCAGCGAGTCAATGGAGGGTGTGGAATGGCTGATTTTATTCTAGAAATGAAGAATATAACAAAAGAGTTTCCGGGCGTAAAAGCTTTGGATGCCGTTGATTTCAAAGTCAAAAGAGGTGAAATCCTTTGTCTTGTTGGTGAGAATGGCGCTGGTAAATCAACACTTATGAAAGTATTAAGTGGGGTCTATCCCCATGGAACATACACTGGAGATATTGTATTAAATGGTGAGGTACAAACGTTTTCGAACATTAAAGACAGTGAAAAAGTTGGAGTCGCAATCATCTATCAAGAGTTGGCGCTGATTCCAGAAATGAGTGTGTACGAGAATATTTTCCTTGGAAATGAAATTAAAAAGGGTTCTGTGATTGACTGGAATGAAACCATTCTAAAGGCGCAGAATGTTTTGAAAAAAGTAAATTTAGATGTGAATCCCGATACGCCGGTTAAGGAATTGGGTGTTGGTAAACAACAATTGATCGAGATCGCCAAGCAATTAGCAAAAGATGTAAAACTATTGATTCTAGATGAACCGACAGCAGCATTAAATGATGATGACAGCGCGAACCTGTTAGAAATTTTGAAGGATTTAAGGAGTCAGGGAATTACTTGTATCATGATTTCTCATAAATTGAATGAAGTGATGGAAGTAGCAAATGAAGTCACCGTATTGCGTGATGGTCAAACGGTTGCAACCATGGACCGTGGTGTGCAAGAGATTGATGAGAATGAGATTGTCAGATTGATGGTCGGTCGGGAATTGACCAATCGATATCCGGCAAGAGATGTTGAAATTGAAGATATTTTAATGGAAGTCAAGAATTGGAATGTCTATGACTCCAGCAACAAAAAAGTGATAGACAATGCGAATTTTCATGTAAGACGTGGTGAGATCATCGGGATCTCTGGTTTAATGGGTGCAGGTCGAACTGAGTTAGCCATGAGTATTTTTGGAAAGTCTTTTGGTGCAAAAATCGAAGGGGATTTGATTCTGAATGAGAAGCGGATTGAATTGAACTCTCCCAAACAATCGATTGAAGCTGGAATCAACTATTTGACAGAGGACCGAAAAGAGAAAGGCTTGATTTTGATTCAGGATATCAAGAATAACATTTCGATCTCTAGTTTACAGATGATTACACATCGAAATGTCATTAATGCCAATGAAGAAATTAAAAATGCTGAGGAATATCGAAAGGCATTGCAGATAAAAACACCGAATGTAGAGCAAAAAGTCATGAACCTTAGCGGTGGAAATCAACAGAAGGTTGTTTTGAGCAAATGCTTACTGACATCCCCGGATGTATTGATTGTTGATGAGCCGACTCGAGGGATTGATGTTGGGTCAAAATATGAAATTTATACGATTATGAATGAGTATGTATCACGCGGAAAATCGATCATAATGATTTCATCAGAATTACCTGAAATTATTGGGATGAGCGATCGGGTATATGTCATGTTTGAGGGCAGGCTGGTTGCTGAAATACCAAAAGAGCGAATGACCCAAGAAGAGATTATGAAATACTCAATCGGTCAAGGAGAGAATGCCAATGGATAAAAAACAAAAAAACCTAAATACACTTACTAACTTGATGAAAGGCAATATACGGCAGTACGGGATGTTTATCGCCCTTTTTGTCATTATGGTGATCTTTAATATCTTAACCAAGGGAACCTTTGTTTCAGCCCGAAACCTGACAAACCTATACTTGCAGACCGGATATATTGCCGTGCTAGCAACCGGTATGGTTCTTGTCATTATTGCTGGTCATATTGACTTGTCGGTTGGTTCGATTGCTGCTTTCACTGGTGCAATCGCTGCAATCCTACAGGTGAAAATGGGATTACCAACGATTCCAACGGTCTTGATCACCTTGCTCGTGGGTGCCTTGATTGGTTGCTGGCAAGGCTTCTGGATTGCCTACCGAAAAGTTCCTGCTTTTATCGTAACACTAGCCAGTATGCTTATGTTCCGCGGTGCAGTTATTGCCATTACCAAGGGCCAAACCATTGGACCTTTTTCCGACAGCTTCAACAGAATGTCGGTTGGTTATTTACCGGATATCGCGAACTTTGAAGGAATTCATCTTCTTTCTTTGTTAATTGGTGTTGTGGGGATCGTCATCTATGCGGTCATGGAATTCAACAAGCGCGAAAAACGCCGCGGGTATGGATTTGAAGTGCTTCCCATTCAGTTTTTTATTGGAAAATTAATACTTGTCAGTGGATTAATCCTTGCATTTATTTTATCCATGGCACTTTATAAAGGGATTCCATATACCGTTATTATTGTTGTTTTATTAATTGGTCTTTATACCTTTATTACAACGAAAACACCCTTAGGCAGACATGTCTATGCAATCGGTGGTAACCTAGAAGCTGCAAGACTATCGGGAATCAGTGCCCGTAAGACCTTATTCAAAGTGTTTGTTTCCATGGGTACGCTCGCGGCACTTTCAGGCATGATCTATAGCGCAAGATTGAACTCGGCAGCACCTTCGGCCGGAAACCTATTTGAACTCGACGCGATTGCTGCGTCCTTCATTGGTGGCGCTTCCGCCAGCGGTGGGGTAGGCACCGTTTTTGGCGCCATCATTGGTGCCTTGGTCATGGCATCCATCAACAACGGCATGTCATTATTAAACCTGGATATATCGTATCAATACTTGATCAAAGGACTCGTTCTTTTGCTAGCAGTATGGTTTGATATTTCTACACGAAATAAGAACAAGTAAGAACAAGTAACAGCAAAGAATCGAGAGCTGCGGATTTTCTCCCTCGCAGCTCTCGATTCTTTTGTATACACTTTTTATCGTAATTCAATGATGTTTGAAATGTTTTTAGTATGTTGGGTATTGAATAGGTAAATCAAATGATAAGACTAACTATATGAAGTCAAGTAGAATTCGAGTAATTTATCATAAGAATTGAAACAAGAAAATTTGCACACCAAATTAGAAGTAGCAAACTACTCCTGGATGAGATTGACGATGGGTATAACTAAATTTGAGGTTGAAAAGTTAGATTATTGACTAAAATGTGGTAAAGAACACGGACAAGTTTTTTTGCGACATGAGACAGAGCAACATAATGATGCTTACCTTCAGCTTTCTTTTTCTGATAATAGTCTTTAAAAGTTTGGTCTCTCATAGCAACGAGTCTAGCAGCTTCAAGAAGTGCCCATCGCAAATATGGTGACCCGCGTTTTACCATTCTCATGTTCGATCCCACAAATTTTCCTGATTCATGAGTGGAGGGCTCCAGACCAGCAAAGGCTAGCAGCTTAGCTGGAGAAGAGAATCTTCGAATATCGCCAACCTCAGCTAGGATGATAGATCCCAATCCATAAGAGATACCTGGGAAGCTCAGGATCGGGCTTTCCAATTCATCCATGATAGATTTGATCTCTTTATCAATCTGAGCAATTTCTTGCTTGTAGTATTCAATAAAGTGCACGATCTGGATGAGTTCAAAGCTGAGTGCACGGCTCTCAGAGCCAATGGATATTCTCGCAGCTTGTCGGATTTCAAGTGCCTTAATTTTGCCATATTTGCCATGAGACGCATGATGCAGTAGGGTTGTGAGTTTGGTAAGGTGAGCAGAAGCAATCGCTTGTGTAGACGGGAAAGCTCTTAGAATCGCATAGGTCGACGTTTGATTGATCGAATAAACAACCGAAGCAAGTTCTGGAAACATAATATCTGTCATTCGTACCAGTGAAATTTTATACTTGGAGAGATTTTCTTTAATTCTAGATTTATGTCGAGTGAGTGACTTTAATTCTGCCAGATGATATGATAAATTTGTGTGGGATTCGAAGTTACCCGTTTGCAACATTAAAGCGATAAGTTTAGCATCGATCTTGTCCGTTTTGCTTTTTCTAAGCGTTTGAGCTTTTCTGAAAAGGTTGGTTTGAAGCGGATTGAGAATTACTAGTGGTAGGTGATGATTGCTAATGAAATTCGTGAGATTAATGCTGTAATGACCAGTAGCTTCTAGTCCCACCTTTATTTTGTCCAAAGGAACATCGGGGATCGCAGAGAAAAACTGCGTGAAACCTTCCAAATTGTTCTTGAAAGTAAAAACATCTTTGATAACTTCACCATCCGAGTTTACGATAAAGCAATCGTGCTTGTCTTTGGCAACATCGATGCCAACATAAATCATAAAAACACATCCTTTCATTATTTGAGTTGTGGTTCCACATGATTCTATGTTATGTATCCTTGCCCGAGATAAAACGTCTAGCGTTATCTAACTCATAAACAAAAGAACATAGATATGTGGTTGGAGCCTTAAAAAAATAGTCAAAGCTATAGGAGAACACACCAATCCACAACACTATATTCAGTATATAAGAAAAAATCTTGAACTCGTAGTTTGACTACAAGTTCACTATACAAGGAGATTCTAATGAACATGGAGCCCAAATCAAGAGTATCTCAATTTTTGTTATTGACCTTTGCCATTACCTGGATCTGCTGGGGAGCAGTGGTAATTGCCAATCAGTTTGGACACTTGCAATATGGTAGGCCCCTTGCTATGATTCTATTTTTGATTGGCGGCAATGGACCACCAATTGTTTCCTATTTCTTGCTGAAGCGATGGGGAGAAATTGATGGATTTAAGTCCTTTATCAAAAAGAACTTTCAATTTAAAAGCGATGCAAAACATTATATACTAATTTTCTGTTTCTTGGTTCTTCATTTTCTACTTCCCCTTGCCATGGGTGCGTCCAATCAAACGGTAGCCCTCTACATGGGATTGGCCTATATTCCTGTAAATATTATTGGCGGTGGACTTGAGGAGATTGGCTGGCGAGGGATCCTTCAACCGGAGCTCGAAAAGAGAATCCCTTTTGTACCTGCCACAATCATGGTAGCCTTGATTTGGGCCGTTTGGCACTTGCCGCTATGGGCAATAATTGGCACCTATCAATCAACCATTAGTTTTTCCATGTTTGCTGTGAGTGTCTTTGGCTTTTCCTTTGTACTAGCTACAATTCGAAAAGTCACCAGCAGTGTTTTTCTTTGTATTCTTTTTCATGCGATCACCAATAGTTTTAATGGCGTGTTTATGTTGGAACAAGATATCAGCACGGTCCTAACTATTATCCTGGAAATTGGTGTGAGCCTTGGAGTGTTCTTCTGGTGGTCAAAGCGAAAGCTCAAACATGAATTTCAACCAAATCTGTAAAGGCATGCACGAGAAATCGTGCATGTTTTATTGTTAAATGTTAAAATAGGGTAATAGGAAAGAACAAGAATGAGGGGAAGACGATGAATAGAATTGCAGAAAAAATTCAAACAGCAAGACGGAAAGCAGGATTATCTGAGAAACAGTTGGCAAAGAAATGCGGGTTGGCAGCAAGTTATATCATGCAAGTAGAAACTGGGAAGAAGATTATCAATGAGGCAACCGCCGATCGAATATTGGCAGCCCTAGGGGAAGAAATCGCTCTTGTGGATGTGTCAGATATGAGAGAAGAACCGCAACAAGCGGTTAGAAAAAAACGACCCGTTCAATCCCCAAGCTTTACGGTTGAGCCCAACGAGCAGTGGGCGAATGCGTTAGAAGGCGTTATTAAAAAGTATCCCATCTTTGAGAATAAAAGCAACAAAGCAGTAGGTATGAAAGAATTGCCGATTATCGGAAAGAAAGTAGAAGGCCATCATCCGGATAAACTTCTTTTTGTAAAAGCATCCAACAATGAGGTGGAAGCGCTTCGAATAAAAAGCGGCGATGTTGTGATGGTTTTAAAGACAAAGGAAATTCAAAATAATAATATTTACTTGCTGGAAGTCGGCAAGGAACGCATCATTCGTAAAGTCCGCAGAGAAAATAATAAAGTGCGCTTGTTCCGCAATCATATCGATGCTGGATCAGAGTTGCTTCCGATGGCGGATATCAAATTGATTGGGAAGTGCATGAAAATAGAAATTAGTTTATAAAAGCAGGAAGGGAAAACCACTGGCTCATGGATATAAATGGGTGAGAGGCGTTTCCTTCTTTTTTTATAAAATGTACATGGGGGTCAAATGGCGAGAGAGTTGACAAAGAGATCAAAAGGCGATACGATATGAAAAAAGAACAGGTGATTTTTTATGCAAACAAAAAAGGAAGAAATTCAACAAGCAATATTCAAATCGGCTGAAAATGAATTCCTTGAGAAGGGATTTGAAAAAGCATCTTTGCGCCAGATTGTCAAAAAGGCAGGTACAAGCCTAGGCAATTTCTATAACTACTATGAAAACAAGGAAGCGCTATTTGTTAGTATTGTAGAAGGTGCTTATATAGGAATGATGCAGTTGGTCAACAATCATAATCAATGGGAAGGCAATGATGTCCTATTGGATCTTACTGATGTGGCAGTTTGGCGAAGAGAGTTGAGACGGTTGATTCTACCCATTGTGCCAGCTATTACGACTCCTTTTGTCATTTTGATTGAAGGTAGCCAAGGTACTCAGTTTGCCCATGCAAAAGAAGACTTGCTCGCTATGATGGAGGAGCATTTTATGGAGCATATCGAAGAATTTAATCCGAAATATCCCAACCCGCAAATGGCGAAGGTGATGGCGGAGCAATTGATCTTCGGATTGGTGATGATTGTAAAGAACCATAAAGATGATGAGATGAGGCAACAATTGATTATCGAAGAAATTCTTTTTTTTGCAATTGGCATTATGGGGATTCTAAAGACGTCTTAGGTGTTCGTGTGCGAGCACTTTTTATTTCATTAAATAAAGAACGAATGATTTTTATTGAAGGGAGTATAGCGATGATACTTGTAGAAAATCTAAATTTCACCTATAGAAATGTTCAAAAAGAGGCACTAAGTGGTCTTGATTTCCATATCAAAAAGGGAGAAGTATTTGGTTTTTTGGGTCCAAGTGGAGCGGGGAAGACCACCACGCAACGCATTATTATTGGATTGCTGCGCGGTTATTCCGGTAAGGTCAACATTCTAGGTAAAGAACGTCGAGAGTGGAAAAAGGACTTCTATGAACGAATTGGCGTTGCTTTTGATTTTCCGAATCTCTATGTTAAGCTATCTGGCTACGAAAACTTGAAGCTGATTGCTTCCTATTATCGAAATCAAGAGCAGAACATTGAAGAATTATTGGATCATGTGGGTTTGCTTATTGACAAAGATAAGAAGGTGGAGGAATTCTCCAAGGGAATGAAGATGCGCCTGAATTTTGTCAGGTCCATTCTCCACAATCCGGATTTAATTTTTTTGGATGAACCGACAACAGGCCTCGATCCTGTTAATGCCAAGATCATCAAGGACAAGATCTTGCAATTGAAAGGGGAAGGAAAAACCATCTTTCTAACGACGCATAATATGACGGTGGCAGAGCAACTTTGTGACCGCGTTGGATTTATCAATGAGGGGATCCTTTCCGTCATTGACAGCCCAAAAAACCTGATGGTTGCCTACGGGAATCCAATGGTAAAGATTGTCTATGTTGAAGCGGGAAAGAAAGAAGAAGTGAGCCTGTCTTTACCCGAGATGAAAGGAAATTTGGAATTTCATCGTATCGTGGACGAGTGTGAAATTCTCACCATTCACAGCCAGGAAGCAACGCTCGAGGATGTTTTTATTCAGCTAACGGGGCGGTCACTCATATGAAAGCGGAAGTGATGAAACGAATTAAGAACGCATTGATTGCTGATCTTAAATTTGAACGGAAACAAGGTTTTTTCACTATTTATCTCGTTATTAGTTTTCTCTATCTCTTGGTGCTTACACAGATTCCGGAAATGTTTAGACCGATTGCGGTGCCTCTTGTGATCTTTTCGGATCCATCTGTACTTGGGCTTTTCTTTATTGGTGGAATGTTGCTTTTAGAAAAGGAACAGGGGATTTTACAATCGATTGTGGTAACGCCTTTAAGCTCAATAGAGTATGTTATTAGCAAGGTTCTCTCCCTTTCTATTGTAGCTCTTTTTGCAGGTGTGTTGATCTCACTCTTGGCCTATACAGGAAGTGTGAATTACGGTTATCTGATCCTTGGGATCTTACTTACTTCCATCTTTTTTACACAAATCGGGATTCTCATTGCCTGCAGATCTGGGACAATCAATGAATTCTTTTTAAGAATGGTGCCATGGATGTTGGCTTTGTTTGTACCCGCATTCTTGTTGATTTGGTTTTGGGACTCAGCCGTATTAAATCTCTTTCCAACCGTGGCATGTTTGCGATTGGTCTATGGGGCATACCATGGCAACTCGATAGGAAGGGCGGCTTTTCAATTGCTTTACCTGATCCTCTTCAATGGCGGGCTATTGATTTTCACTACCAAACAGTTTGAAGAGAGAATTGTTTATGGAGGACAACATGGTCAAGCTGATCACGCTCAAGAATGATTGGAAGCAAATCACCCGAGAACCGATTATGATAATTCTCTTTCTTTGTCCAGTGCTGATTGCTGTTATATTTAGACTTCTGACAGTGTTTCTGATGCCGGTGATCTTTCGGTACTTCAATCAAAGCTTCATTCCGTTTATGCCCTATGCCTTGTCTTTGTCTTTGATCTTTTGTCCGATGATGCTTGGGATCGTAATGGGATTTATGATGTTGGACGACAAGGATGGAAAAATCATTGAACTAATGAGTGTGACGCCATTGACGAAGCAGGGCTATATGATCAATCGCTTGCTGTTCATTGTGGGGGCCACCATTCTACATACCACACTCTCTTACATCATTATGGGCCAATATATATTTACACTTTCAAGTTTTTTGCTAGTAACAATTATCCTCTCTACATTGGCAATTGTTATTGGTCTCGTTTTCTTTTCGCTGGCTACCGATAAGATTAAAGGACTGACCTATGCAAAGGGACTAAATTTGATTGTGATTTTCACCTTTGCAGACCTGTTAAAGGGAGCTTTTATCAAAACGATATCGCTGGGATTTCCCACCTATTGGCTTGCAGAGATTGTACAAAATCCCAATCAAGTATTAGCCTATTTGTTCGGATTTACGAGTTGTCTATTCTGGCTTATTGTGGTTTTGCGGATTGGTAAATTTAGGGTGAACGAATAGATAGAAAAAAAGAAGATCTTGATGAGATCTTTTTTTTTCGTAGAAATGAATTGACAAAAAGAGGAATTGAGATTAAACTAAAATCGTTATAAAATATAACTATATTATATAACTATATTTCATAACGATTTTAATGATCGAGTTTACCTATAGAGACCTAAGAAATTATCCGAAAGGAAAGGAGCTAGACCTATGAGTAGAGACAAATTGGCGAGCCAAATACTGGGTATGATCCCTCTATTTCATCGAAAGTTATTAAAAAAATATAAATCTCATGAACTCAAGCGAACGGAGTTTCTTTTATTAAATAACTTGATGATGGCAGATGGATTGCCAATGAACACCTATGGGGAAAAACTGTGTATTTCAAAGCCAAATCTGACGAAATTGGTCCACGAGTTGGTGGATAAACAATGGGTGAAAAAAGAAAAAAGCGTGGAAGACAAGCGAGTAACTAGAATCTATATAACCGATCAAGGCCGCTTGTTTCTAAAGGAGCATTTTAAACGGATGAAAGAACAAGTCATCGCGTCAACAGATAAACTCACGGATGATGAAGTAGAAACCCTTGTCGTAAATTTTGAATCGATTCACAAAATTTTTCTAAAACTGGACGATATGTACGATGAATAGGCGTAGTGAAGGAAAGGACATCATATGACAAAAATACTAAAGTACTTAAAGCCATTTACGCTCTGGATCCTTGTTGCAATCGCATTGCTATATGGACAAGCAATGGCTGATCTGGCTTTGCCGGATTATATGTCTAACATTGTAAATGTAGGCATTCAGCAAGGTGGAAATGAGAATGCGCTGCCGGAAGTTTTAAGGCAAGCTGATTTGGAAAAAATGGAGCTATTTGTTACTGCGGACAATAAGGCATTAATCGAGGCTTCCTACCAATTTATTGAACCCGGTACAAGCGAGTACAAGAAAGTGGCCGAGACCTATCCGAACATCACCAATGAGGGGGTCTATCGGCTGAAGTCCTTAACGGAAGAAGAAACAGCTGATTTGGAGTTGGAAGTGTCAAAAGCACTCTTGGCGGTTACAGGTGTTCAACAAGCGATCGCTAATGCTGATGATAGTGATTTTGAAATCAATGGGCAGACCATTCCTGCAGGCACAGATATCTTTGCCATGCTGGAAAGAATGCCTGCGGAACAAAGACTTCAGATGATGGAAGCTTCAAATGAACAATTTGCGGCCCTTGGGGATGCGATGATTCTTCAAGCGGGTGCCAATGCAACCATCACACTTTACCAAGAGATGGGCCTTGATGTGGACCAGGTTCGTCAGAACTATATCTTGATGACGGGTCTGATTATGCTAGGGATTACCTTGCTCGGTGCGATTGCATCCATTTCGGTTGGCTTTATTGCCTCCAAGGTAGCAGCTGGTTTGGGAAGAGATTTACGGAAAAGGATCTTTGACAAAGTCAGTCGTTTTTCCAATGCTGAGTTTGATCAGTTTTCCACCGCGTCCCTGATCACAAGATCGACAAATGATATTATGCAAGTACAAAACTTGATGGTTGTTATGATTCGCATGGTGTTCTATGCGCCGATTTTGGGCATAGGCGGTGTCATTAAAGCAATGAATAGCAATAGCTCTATGTCATGGATCATTGCCTTAGCCGTTGGCATACTCATTTTGATGATTGCTGTTATATTTTCCATTGCCATGCCCAAGTTTAAGATCGTTCAAAAGCAGGTTGATCGAGTGAACTTGGTCATGCGGGAAGCCTTGACGGGTATGATGGTCATTCGAGCATTTAATACGCAAGCTTTTGAAGAAGATCGCTTTGATCAAGCGAACCGTGATTTGACAGCAACAAACTTGTTTGTCAACCGTGTCATGGTATTTTTGATGCCGGTCATGATGTTTGTTATGAATGCAGTTATGATTTTGATTGTATGGGTTGGAGCCAAAGAAATTGCCAACGCAAATATGCAAGTTGGCGATATGATGGCCTTTATGCAGTATGCCATGCAAATCATTATGGCGTTTTTAATGATGTCCATGATGTTTATCATGATTCCGCGGGCTTCTGTTGCCGCTGGTCGTATTGCTGAAGTCTTGAATGTTGAAGCTAAGATTGTTGATCCTGCAGATCCAAAAGTATTCACGGCTCCAGTATCCGGCAGGCTTGAATTTAAAGACGTTTCCTTTAAGTATCCTGGGGCGGAAGAGAATATGTTGAAAAAGCTTAACTTCACAGCCAATCCTGGGGAGACAACAGCAATTATTGGGTCAACAGGGTCTGGGAAAACCACCTTGGTCAATTTGATTCCAAGATTATACGATGTCACAGAAGGACAAATCCTTGTGGATGGGATTGATATTCGACAAGTTACGCAACACGACTTACGTAGCCATATTGGATATATTCCTCAGAAGGCCTCTCTATTTAGTGGGGATATTGAAAGTAATCTATTGTTTGCAAAGGAAGACGCAACGATCGCTGAAATGGAAGAAGCGATTCGTATTGCACAGGCAAGGGAATTTGTGGAAGAAAACAAAGAAGGAATGGCAAGGCAAATTTCACAAGGTGGATCGAATGTGTCTGGTGGTCAGAAACAACGTCTTTCCATTGCAAGAGCATTGGTGAAGCGGCCTGAAATTTATATCTTTGACGATAGTTTTTCCGCTCTCGATTTTCAAACGGATCGCGCTCTTCGGCAAGCCCTTAAGGATAAAACTGGGGAGTCGACCTTGTTGATTGTTGCGCAACGAATTTCAACGATCAAAAATGCAAATCAGATTATTGTGCTGGATGACGGCAGGATGGTGGGAATGGGTACTCACGATGAATTGATGAAATCCTGTGAGACTTATAAAGAAATTGCATATTCACAATTGTCCAAGGAGGAGCTGGCATGAGCGAAAACAATCAAAATGAAAATGTGAATCGTTCATCTGCTAAGCAGAGACGAGGACCAGGCGGTGGTGGACCCGGTGGCGGACATATGAATATGTCCGGCGAAAAAGCAAAAAACTTTAAAGGCACCATGAAGCGACTGATCGAATATTTGAGTCCGCATAAGGCGACCATTCTTGTGGTAATCATCTTTGCCATTGCTAGTGCGGCTTTTGGGATCTATGGACCCAAGCTGTTGGGTAAGGCGACAACAAAAGTATTTGAAGGCATGATTGGACAAGTAAGCGGAAGTGGATCTGGTATTGATTTTGAGGCGATTGCTGGTATTATGCTGACGCTTTTAGCACTCTATGGATTGAGTTCCTTATTCTCCTATATTCAAGGATATATTATGGCAGGCGTAGCCATGAAGGTGAGCTATGATATGCGCAGGAATATCTCCAAAAAAGTGAATCGGATGCCGCTTCGGTATTTTGACGGCACCAATCATGGGGAAGTATTGTCAAGAGTAACGAATGATGTCGATACCGTCAACCAGACCTTGAGTCGATCAATGTCGCAGATTATCACCTCCTTCACAACGGTAATTGGTGTCTTGATCATGATGCTAACTATTAGTTTCACCATGACCTTGATTGCCCTCTTTATTATTCCTGCATCCATGGTCATTGTAATTGCTATCGTGAAACGGTCGCAAAAGTATTTTAAGGATCAGCAAAAATACCTGGGGAATGTGAATGGCCATATCGAAGAAATGTTTAGCGGTCATGTCATCGTCAAGACCTTCAACGGAGAAGAAAAAAGTGCGGAAGCCTTTAATGAGTTTAATGACAAGCTTTATGGGACTGCTTGGAAATCACAATTCTTGTCGGGAATGATGATGCCTGTTATGACCATTGTTGGAAATGTAGGTTATGTAGCGGTCTGTGTTGTCGGTGGAGCCTTGGCAGCGAAAAGGACCATTGAAGTCGGTGATATTCAGGCTTTTGTTCAGTATGTTAGAAACTTTACACAACCGATTTCACAGCTAGCCAGTGCTTCGAATGTTCTGCAACAAACCGCAGCTGCCGCTGAGCGTGTCTTCGAATTTTTGGATGAATCCGAAGAGATCAAAGAGGTCGATGAGCCGGTTGAAATCGATCAGGTTGTTGGAAACGTATCATTCAAAAATGTACATTTTGGTTATAAGCCGGAAACCATAATCGTAAATGATTTTTCTGTAGATGTTCAACCCGGTCAAAAGGTTGCCATTGTCGGTCCTACAGGCGCAGGAAAAACCACCATGGTCAAATTGCTTATGCGCTTCTATGATGTGAACGAGGGTGCAATTCTTGTGGATGGCCAAGATATTCGGGACTATACACGAGATGCATTGCGAAATCAGTTTGGTATGGTCTTGCAAGATACCTGGTTGTACAATGGTTCTATTATGGAAAATATCCGCTATGGCCGCCTTGATGCAACGGATGAGGACGTGATTGAAGCTGCAAAAGCCGCCCATGTAGATAGCTTTGTTCATATGCTGCCGGACGGCTATGATATGATCTTAAATGAAGATGCATCAAATGTATCGCAGGGGCAGAAGCAGTTGATTACCATTGCAAGAGCGATTCTTTCAGATCCAAAAATCCTAATCCTGGATGAAGCGACAAGTTCTGTGGATACTAGAACTGAGGTTCAGATTCAAAGGGCCATGGGTCGACTGATGGAAAACCGAACCAGTTTTATTATTGCTCATCGATTGTCAACAATCCGTGACGCGGACTTGATCTTGGTTATGGATCATGGCGACATTGTGGAGCAGGGCTATCACCAAGAGTTATTAGCGAAAAACGGATTCTATGCAGATTTATACAATGCCCAATTCGAAGGGAAAAAGATCAGTTAATCCGAGTATACTCAGAGAATAAGTGGAATGAAAATGACGAGATAAACAAAAAACAAGATGAGACGAGCTACCGAGATTTTTGCGGTTTCTCGTCTTTTTTATTCTACCGAGAAATGGTAGTATAAGGAGAGACTTGTTGCAACAATGGATTTAGACACTAATGAACGATTAGATACTGAATGCCCGTGGTATAGTTAGAAAATGATTCGTTTTCCTTCTGACTTAGTCGGGAATGGATTGACAAAAAGGTAAGGTGGGGATCGACATGGCATTATTTTTAACCTTCGATATTAATTTCTTTTCAGCATTAATGCTAGTTATTTTATATGTAACGATGAGACTGAGGCGAGATACGACGGGAACGTCGAACCGCTTGTTTTTTCGGCTGTTGTGGGTGACTGTTTTTCTTTTACTTTTAGAAGTTTTATCTTGGGCATTTGATGGCGTGCCGGATCAAAATAAGTTGAATTATTTTTTTAATTTTGCCTTTGCTTGGTTAACTTCTTCTGCGACATGTTTATTGGCATCCTATATTGACTATCATATTTTTGGCTCGTATCAGCGACTTAAAAGGCGATGGTTTTATTTACATCCATTTATAATTACAGGTTTACTTTTACTTATTAATAAGTTTGTGCCTCTTATTTTCACCATTAGTCCAGATAATATTTATAGCCGAGAGCCAGGTATGTTTCTTCTTCCAATTTTGAATGTTTCGGTTTTTCTTTATGTGTGCCTATTAGCCTATCGTCAGCGAAAGCAGGTACAAAAAGAAGTTTTGTATATAATTTTATTGTATGTTTCATTTCCTGCAATGGCCGCTTTTCTTCAAGTAGCCCTTTTTGGCGTATTTATCCTTTGGCCAACTATGGCGATGATGGTCGTGTTGACATATATATTTTTAGAGACAGTTTCAACTTCCAAAGATTACTTGACAGGTCTTTTAAGTCGTCAACGTATTGATTCTTACTTGGAGTATATGTTGGAGCAGCAAAGGTCTTTTATTTTTGTCATGCTTGATTTGGATGATTTCAAAACAATTAATGATCGCTATGGCCACTTAAGTGGTGATTTAGCCTTGCAGGCATTTTCGAATTCATTGCTGAAGCAGTTTTTTGATGAAAAATTGGTGGGACGATATGCAGGCGATGAGTTTGTATTGGTATTGGAGAAGGTAGATGTAGAGGGCCTGAAAGCAAAACTGCAGTCCGTCGAAAAGGAAATGAAAACGCAATACGAAGCGGGAAATCTTGAGTTTCCCATTCACTTCAGCTATGGTTTCTACGAGCGGGAAGCCAAGGATCATATTAGCTATGAGAATATGATTAGCCTTGCAGATGAACGGATGTATAGCAATAAGCGGAGCCATAAAGGCGAAATATAGCGGGGAAAATCGAAAAAAAGTAGTCTTTTTATTTATTGCTTTATGAGAGCAGGGGTATTAAAACGTTTTCATTCAATGAAATCATGAAATCCTGTAAAAATACACAAAAAGAGATAAATGTAAGTGCGTGAAATCGTGTAAACTATGGTATAATTCGAATGTATGAGATAAAAGATATCCAAGGATATTTGTTATCTTGATCATATTTATGGTAAGAACATAGGGTGTGTATGAAGATCTAAAGGAGGTTTCATGATGTTAGTTACAACAACAAAAATGTTAAAAGATGCTGTTGCGGGGCAATATGCGGTTGGTCATTTCAACATCAACAATCTTGAGTGGACAAAAGCGGTTCTATTGACAGCACAAGAAAACAATTCACCAGTTATTCTAGGCGTATCAGAAGGTGCGGCAAAATATATGGGTGGATTTGATACCGTAGTCGGCATGGTAAACGGCATGTTGAAAGGTTTGAAAATAACGGTTCCTGTTGCATTGCATTTGGATCACGGCAGCTACGAAGGTGCTCAAGCGGCAATGGAAGCTGGTTTTTCTTCTGTAATGTTCGATGGTTCTCATTATGATATTGATGAAAACATCAAAAAGACACAAGAAATTATCGCAATTGCGAATTCAAAAGGTATCTCAGTTGAAGCAGAAGTTGGTTCTATTGGTGGCGAAGAAGACGGCGTTGTTGGCGCTGGTGAAATTGCCAATCCAAAAGAGTGCAAACTAATTGCTGATTTGGGTGTTGATTTGTTAGCCGCAGGCATTGGTAATATTCATGGTGCATATCCAGAAAACTGGGCTGGTCTTGATTTCGGTGCTTTGGCAGCGATTAAAGCAGAAACAGGTGATATGCCTTTGGTTCTTCATGGTGGAACGGGTATCCCTGTTGAGATGATCACAGAAGCGATTTCTCTAGGCGTTGCGAAAATCAACGTGAATACAGAATGCCAATGGTCATTTGCAGCAGCCTTGCGCGAATACTTCGAAGCGAAAAAAGACTTAGAAGGTAAAGGATTTGACCCTCGCAAGATCAACGGACCTGGAATCGAAGCGATCAAAGCGACTGTAAAAGAAAAAATGGAGATCTTCGGATCTATTAATAAAGCATAAATGAAAAGAGCCTTCGGGCTCTTTTTTTTTGAGTAAAAGGATTTTCGATATAGGAAATCGGGTTTTTAGAAAAAGATGAAACTTTTCTATGGGTGTTGCATCTAGTATGGTTGATTTTCTTGGCTAGCCAGTCTGCTTTTATAAGAGTTGTAAATATATGGAATTCTAACACATTAAGTGATAAGCTTAAAAAAAGGATGGTGACAATGATGAAAAAAATAGGATTTCTTATAGTCGTAGTAAGTATGCTTATGCTAGGGTCTTATGCTTTTGCTGATACAGGAGCAAGGGAAGAAGAGGCTGATGGGATTCAAGTGGATTTGCTGCTGGAGGCTGAGAAAACGAGTCATGAAGGGATGCTGATTGGTGAAGTCACGATCCTTTCATCGGGTGAGATTTTAGTCGTATCATTCGATGGAAATGAGGCGAGTATTCAAAAGGTATCAGCTGTTGGAAATGTGCCAGTCATTGATCCACTGATCGTTTTAGGAGAGTGGGATACGCCAAGGAATATTTTGGTCAATGAGATGCTCAATGAATTTGTAGTTTCACGTTATGGATTGGCCTATCGGTTGGATGGAGACTTTCAAGATATAAGGTGGTTTCATGGCATGAATTATGGGCGTGAACCTTTAGATGCGAAAGGTACGGCGATTGCTTATATGGGGGAGAGACATTTGAATTTCAACCATGTAGTAGTGGAAGAAAATGAAGAGGACTACGGTGACATAGAATGGGATGGCAAGGAATACTGGATTGATAAACGTGAACTTTCACGTGATTTAGGTTGGGAAAGTGGTACTGAGTTTCAGAAACTTGCTTTTGGGGATCAGGAGACCGACCTCTTTTTTCTTTTGAAAAGCCCCGCTGGTGAGTGGACGATTGATCAGGTGCAAGTTGATTATACTGACAGGTTGCCATACCTCAAATTTATGAGAGAGGAAGGGAAAGACCCAATCGTGCTTGCTGACTTATCAACAGAGCGGATTCCCACCCTGTTCGAATATGACCAGGATGAATTTCAGATTGTAGATAGTGAAGGGCAAGAGGGTAGATCGATAATCTTGCGTTATGATGGCAATGGGGCACTTATTGATTCGGCCCATGTTCCAGGTGAAGCCATTTGCTTTGATATGCAAGGCAATCGAACAGTGATTTCAACTCGTGGAGCGGATGATAAGGATCGTGTATTCCTCGTATATTGGGAAGGCAAGCCAGATCTGTCAGAACCCTTACTTATGAGTAGCAGCCCCCGCGCATTGATACAAGAAAAGACGAGAAGTGGTGAAACGAAGGCAGTCTTTGGTGATGGCAAGTATGGACTCCTTAAGAAGGAAGATAATGAGACGGGCCGAGTGGAGTATCAAGCACCACTTCGATCAAATGCATCAAAGTTTAAGCTTCAGATTCCATTTGTCGACCTTCTATCCAAGCTGGGAGATGATCGTAATTTAACGATTCTTTATGGCAAGGAACAAATCAAGATTCCGATGCAGGTCTTGGACGCGCGAGAATTGCTGAAACAATTGCCTTGTGAAACGGGTGCGACGATCGAGATTCAGCTGATCCGTGGAGAAGATGGTAGAGTGAAAGTCACCGCAGAATTATTTGTAGTAGAAGAGATTAACGCTAAAACCAAACTCGTTCATCGGGTAAATCTTCCATTATAATTATGCAGTCGAATAGTACTAAATAAATGGATTGAAAGTCAGTGCGCAGGCACTGGCTTTTTACTTATGAGGAAGAATCCTCGAGAGATGATTTATTCCCCTTTCGGCCATAGTTACTTGTTGAATGGTAGATTTACTTTGAAATAACAAAATAGAGAAAACATGGATCATATTGCCTAGCCACCTTAGGATAAAGGCGAGGCAATTAAGCACTGTAGTGATAATTCGCAATGCGAAGTGGGAATTTGCAGTTAAAGTCATCAAATATGTAAGATATAACTTGCATATGGAACATATAATTGACATTAGGCAATATATATAGTATTCTGGAGCCAGACATAAGAAAAGGTAGGTAGACGATGACACTTAAGGATTTATTTATATCGATAGCATCAAAAGATGAACGAATAAGAATGGAGACCAATCGAATTGCTAGCAAACTTCTATTTTTAGAACTCGGACTTGTACTGGCTACATTGGTAATGAAGAGATTCATACTTCAGTATCCAATTAAAGCGTGTGCGCTAGAGGGCATCATTTTATTCATTTCGATCCTTTATTATGTAGGATATACGCTTCATTTGCAGGTTCCTTTTAAAAAAAGTCCAGATGAAAGCATAGGAATTCTTCAAGAAAAAATATTGAGCTATACTTTTCATCTCACGTTGTATTTGCTTGTTTTTGGTGAATTATTGATGGCTTTTATGATCGAAGATGTTCTTCAAATTGTATGGTATTTTCCGGCGTGGTTGATACCAGGTTCTATTTATTCGTTTCAAATCGTTAAAAAGGGGCTCTTCATTTGGGGAACACAGAAAAATAAGACGGATTCATTGAAGCGGTTAAAGCTAAGTGCGGTTATTTGTAGTATCCTCCATGGATTAATTCTTTCTTGGGATCATATTGTGGTAGAGGGAAGCTTCCAACCATCTGGGCTTATGTGGATACTTTTATTGGCTGTTATGTTTGGATTTCCATTTTATTTTATGATGAAAATGCTGGTGAACAAATCGGAGAAACAAGCGAATAAACAAATTGAAAATCTGGAAACCGAGAATGCTTAGGAAGAAGGTTGGATGATTGATGAAGAATAAGCGATTAAAGATAGCTAGAATTGAACGGGATATATCTCAAGAACAATTAGCTGATGCAATTGGTGTTACAAGACAGACCATAGGTCTTATTGAAGGTGGAAAGTATAATCCTTCATTGAAACTTTGCATTGCCATTTGTAAGGTGTTGGGTAAAACACTCGATGAATTATTCTGGGAGGATTAAGTTATGATTATTTGTAGAAAATATAATCAAGAGGATGATCAGTTTTTACGAGAAATGCTATTTGAAGCTGTTTTTTGGAGTCGAGCAGATGATGAGCGGCCATCACTAGAAGAAGGGCTATCCTACGACTATACCAAACATATACTTGTAGATTTCGGTAATCAGAAGGGTGATCTTGCAATTATTGCTGAGATTGATGGAATAAAAGCGGGTGCTGCCTTTATTCGGTATTGGAATGATGATATAAATATTCGAGGCTATATTTCTGAGGATATTCCCGTTCTTGTTATTGGTGTAGTTGAAGGGTATAGACGCCAAGGTGTTGGTAGTATCTTAATAGAGTCATTGAAAACGACTGCCATTGAGAATCATATTTCAAAAATCAGTTTATGTGTGACCAAGAGCAATGTGGCCTATCATCTTTATACCAAGCAAAATTTTAAAATTGTAGAGGATATTGATTCCTCTTATAATATGCTTTGGGAAGCTTAAGCATTTGTTTTACTCTTCAAATCAATTGCTAATTGATCTTGTTTTCTTCCGGCTCCTTCTTTGCATGATATTCAGTGCGCTTAGATCTCTCATCGAAACGAATGATAAGCTAAATTATTTGCCAGAGAATCTTTGCTAAAGTGATACAAGGCAGGAAAAAAAGCAAGAGGTCATGTTTAAAGAGATGAAAAAATTGTGGGTTGACTTCCAAAAAACGGAATGATATGCTTTATTTAATAGAACAACTTGGATAGTTACTGATCATGCAGGCTATACCTTTAATTTGATTAAAGGTATAGCCTTTTTTATTTGGAAAAATTGATAATTCTATTTTAAAGAGAAGGGGTGAATCAGTGGTAATTTGCAAAGTATTAAACAATAATGTTGTCGTAGTGGAAGATGCACATGGGAAGGAACAAATCCTAATGGGGTGCGGAATCGCTTTTGGCAAGCGAACGGGAGATTTTGTTGCAAAAAAAGACATCGAAAAAGTATTTGCATTGACTTCGGCAGACGTGTCTGGTAAATTTCAAGAGCTCATTTCTGAAATTCCGATGGAGAGTATGGAAGTCTCGGCTGAAATTATTTCTTATGCAAAAACAAAGTTGGGAAAGAAGTTGAATGACAGTATTTATATTTCATTGACCGATCATTTACACACAGCAATCGAGCGACATAAAGCTGGAATTGCAGTGAAAAATGTTTTGCTATGGGATATCAAGCGATTTTTTGCAGACGAGTATCAAATTGGTATTCGGGCGCTTGATATGGTTGAAGAAAGCTTTGATATTCGGCTACCCAATGATGAAGCAGGATTTCTTGCTTTGCATATCGTCAATGCAGAAATGGACGAAGTGACAGAAAATATGTATGAGATTACAAGTGTCATGCAAGAGATCACAAGCATTGTGAAATACTATTTCAAGATTGAATTTGATGAAGAATCCGTCTATTTTTATCGATTCGTTACACATTTGAAATTTTTTGCGCAACGGCTGATCAACCTCAATAATTATGCAGATGAAAACGACGATAATTTATTGGAAACAATTCGCGAAAAGTATCCAGATGCCTATCTCTGTGTCATGCGAATCGGACATTATATTCAAGAAAAATACCACTACACCATGTCCAATGAAGAAAAACTATATCTAACGATTCATATCGCAAGGGTGGTTGCAAAAAATCCAAAACGCTTGCTTCAACAATAATCAATTCAAAATGGAACTGGTAAGAGAAAAATACAGAAAGGACGTGATGCTGGGATCAGCGACACGATTTGTGTGGCTTTAGGGTAGTAACATTCAGTTGGCTAGACCTTCAATTTCAAAACTATAACGATTTGGAGGAAGAATTTATGATGAAGTACGAGGAACTAACAAAAGATATTATTCGGTATATTGGGGGAGAAGACAATATTATTACGGTCACCCACTGCCTGACTCGATTGCGATTTGCTTTAAAAGACATGTCGCTAGTTGATGAAAAGGCCTTGCTGGAGCGAGATGGGATTGTTACCGCTCAAGCATCAGGTGGAAACTATCAAGTGGTGATTGGTTCTCATGTTTCTAACGTGCATAAGACTTTGGTGAGTCAACTTGGCTTAGATCCAAATGAACAAGTGGAAGTTATCGCAAAAAAAGGCGTACTTAATAATATCATTGATATTATTACAAAGGTGATCACCCCAGTTTTGAGCGTACTAATCGCGACCGGATTGATCCAAGGTACCCTTGCCTTGTTGACTGCAATTGGTGTTCTGCAACCGACAGATGGCGCTTATGTTTTGTTACATGCCATGGGCAATGCACTCTTTCAATTTTTCCCAATTATTTTAGGTTACACAAGTGCCAAAGCATTTAACATGAGTGGTTATTTGGGCATGCTAATTGGCGGTATTATGGTTTTTCCTGGCATATCAGAGAGTCTTGCTGGCGGAGAGGTTGCCTATACCTTATTTACAGGGACAATTTTTCAAACGGAAATATTTAAAACATTCTTCAATATCCCCATTATGTTTCCTGTAACTGGATATGCATCATCGGTAATTCCAATTATCCTAGCTAACTATTTTGCATCAAAGGTCGAGCATTTTTGGAACAAGCGGATCCCAGATATTGTTGGATTTACACTGGTTCCATTTTTAACCCTGATGATTGCTGCACCCATCGTGATATTAGTGATTGGACCCATTGCAAATTTTGCTTCACTGATTATCACCGCTGCAGTAACGGGGCTATATGATATTTCACCAATTCTGACAGCAATTGTTGTAGCTTTTGTTTATCAGCCGCTTGTTATTCTTGGTTTGCACTGGCCGTTGATAACATTGGCAATCACCAATTACATTGCAACCGGCAGTGATTATATTTTACCTATGATTTTCACCGCATCGTTTGCACAGACGGCGGTTGTTCTCGCTGTTTATATGCGAACAAAATCCAAGAAAATGAAAGGCATCTGTATTCCAGCCATGATTTCGGGCATGTTTTGCATAATTGAGCCGGCGATCTATGGTGTTACATTACCAGTAAAAAAACGTTTTGCTTTTTCCATGGTGGGTGGCGTTGTAGGTGCAGCTGTTTTGGCTGCTTTGAATGTGAAGATGTATGCAATTTCAGTGGGAATGTTAGGGATTGTTGGCTTTTTAAATCCTGAGAATTCTTCCATGACTGGACTCATTATTGCAGTTGTTGCAACGACTGCGGCCATGGTGGTTGCATTTTCATTGACCTACTTCACTTTTGGAACAGATTTAAAAGATAGTGATGAAAGTGAGTCCGTATCATCAAAAGGGAGATTGAGACCTTTATATAATAAAATATCTCTTGTATCACCAATAAAAGGGAAGCTTTTGCCGCTCAGTCAAGCAGAAGATGCTGCATTTGCTAATGGTGCTCTTGGCAAGGGGGTTCTGGTGATCCCGAGCCAAGGAAAAGTTGTCGCTCCATGCGATGGCACGCTTACCACTTTTTTTGAAACAGGTCATGCTTTGGGCTTTACAGCAGACAATGGTGTTGAGATCCTTGTTCACGTAGGGAAAGATACGGTTCAATTGCAAGGCTCATATTTTAAAAAGTTAAAGGCACAAGGCGATCTTGTCAAAAAGGGTGACCTTGTTCTTGAATTTGATTTACAAGCAATTCAAGATCTCGGCTATAACATTGAAACTCCAATATTAATAACCAATTCGGATCAATACCTAGAGGTGGTTCCTTCAAATACGGATACCGTGAATGAGCTTGATCAGTTGATGACGATTATTCCTTTTCAATCAACAGCTGATGTGCAAGCAATTCGTGTGGAAGCATGATCGAAACAAATCGAAGTTTATTGAAAAGAGTGAAAGGCGTGTTGATTGGCTGTGCCCTAGGCGATGCCATGGGCATGCCGACGGAAATGTGGACCCGAGAGAAAATAAATAAGCGATATCCTACGGGTGTTAGCAAATTTGAAGCCACTTCACCCGATGATTTTTTTGGTCGAGAGATGGTTGCCGGTAGTGTGACGGATGACACCATCAATACGGTGATGATCCTCAATTCAATCGTTGAATGCAAAGGCTCATTAGATGCACAAAACTATATTTCATCCTTGATCAAGTGGCGGGAGAGTTCAGAAACGGCTGCGCTTGTTACGGGTCCTTCGACTATGCGAGCCCTCGACAAATTAGAAAAGGGAATTCCAATCGAAGAAACCGGAAAGTGGGGGACGACCAATGGTGCCGCCATGAAAATCGCTCCCATAGGCATCGTGTCGGATTATAGAAATCTTCAACAGTTGATTGAAAATGTTTATCAAATCTGCATGCCTACCCATAACACCAATATCGCCATAACCGGTGCATCCATTGTTGCAGCATGTGTGAGTTATGGGATCAGTGGTGGACAGTCTGTTGAGGATCTTTGGTCGTTGGCGGATCAAGTGATAGAAGCGGCCAAGGACATTGGTTGTGAAACGCCATCGGCATCACTACGTTTTAGATTGCAGGCAGTAAAACAAATGATCGAAGCAGAGACGAGCAGGGAAGGCGTCAACAAGCATCGGGTATTGGAACGAGTATACGATGAACTTGGCGCCTCATTTGAAACCATTGAGACGATACCAGCTGTATTTGCCATTATCCAACTTGCCAAGTGTGATCCACGAGAAGCTGCGTATTTGAGCGCAAGTCTTGGTGGTGACACGGATACGATTGGTGCAATTGCTGGCGCGATCTGTGGTGCAATGAACCCAGACTTTGATAATTCGATTGTTTCAGAGTTGGAATCGGTGAATGCATTGAATTTTGATAAACTGGCAGAATCCATCTTGCCATACTCGCCATATCTACGATAAAGAAGCAGCATATTCTTCATAAGCAAAGCCCTGATAATGATGAATTTATCATTTTCGGGGCTTTGCTATTATTCGCATGAAATATCCAACAAAACAAAAAATTTTGATTATTTATGGAACAATAGTGAATTAAATAGCAAATAAGTGGTAAAATGTTGTTGGATGAATTTGTAAATCAAGAAAGAACTCGATGATGCGCAGGAGGCGAATAATCATGTTGTTGCCATATCTTTTGGGGGTTGCTGTTGTCTATGTATCAGCAATTGAAGCAATCAATGAATTTGAGGATGCCAAGGTTCGAGAATATAAGATGTGGTACTACAAAGATGAAGCGATTCCTCCGGGGAAGCTCTTAAAAGCATTTGTAGGAAACATCCTATATGGTTTTAGTTTTCATTATGAATTTTCTGCCCATGCAGCCATGATCAGCATACTTTGTATAACGGTTTTAAGTGAATTTGCTTCGTGGAAGCGATTAAAAGAATACAGGAAGCCAGGAGAGTTGATTGCATCAACGATTTTACTCGTTGTCATTTGTACCTTTACACTGAAATATTGGGACTGGTATACGTTGGTAAAATAATGAGAGATCACGGAGGCAAATAAAATGTGGGTACCATATTTGTTAAGCATCATAATAATAGCCATTACGATCTTTGAATCAATTTATGCATTTGAAGAAGCGAAGAAGAGGGAGTATATAAAACGAGGATTTGATGACCCACCGCCACCACCTAAGCGGATTTTACGAGTTATTGTAATTGTGATTTTTTTAGTCTATTGTTTGACCCTAGAAATTTCTGGTCATGTTGCTTCAGTGTGTATAATCCTTTTTTCCGTAGTTGAATGGCTCATCTCTTGGAAACGATTTAAGAGATATAAAACTTTCGGTGATTTAATTGCTTCAACAATGATGATTATATTGGTATCGCTTTTTGCATATCGACTTTGGGGTCTGTTCTCGATGTGATTCAGGAGGATGGTGGGAATAAGTGATTGGAGTAAAATGATTTCTTTAAACGTACGAGGAATCAGTTCAGTATGTGATTCATTTCAAGAGTCGGTATTTAGGATAAAGTACATGAACTGTACTATAAATAAATGCAGTTTTTTCAAATACTAAAAAATAGTAGTCCAGAAACTAGGAATATGGAAAAAGTAGTCCTCAAGGTCTGATTTGATTATCCTAAAAGAACTTTTTTACTCGGTAGCTTAAATGCCTATAATATATTAATAATTAACAAACCAACCAATGTATGGAGGAATAGCATGAAGATAAAATATGTAGATATTCAGAATTTCAGAAAACTAAAAAAATGTGAAGTCGAAATTTCTGAAAAGCAAACTATATTTGTAGGGGCGAATAACAGTGGTAAGACTTCGGCAATTATTGCGATGCAGTATTTCATAGAGCGTAAAAAGCTTTCAGGTACTGACATTTCATTGTGTAACTGGGATGCAATTAACGAAATAGGTAAAAGATGGTTAGTTGATGAAAGTATTGACTTGAAAAAGGATGAAAAAGATTTAATTAAATTAATGCCTACATTAGATGTATGGATTTCATTGATACCAAGTGAATACTTCCATTTTCAAGGTACACTTACAAGTATTGGCTCTTTTGGTAGGTTGGCAGGCTTCAGGTCAATTTATATGCCGAAAAAGCTGGAAGATCTTTTTAAAGATTTTATCGAGAAAAAGAATAGAGTAAGTGAAATAGAAACACATATTGAGGCCAAGAGTAAGAAGAGGCCTGAGTTATGGCCAAGAAATCTTAAAGAATTCATCGAGGAAAGGATAGAGAGTTATTTTGAGTATAAGACATATGCATTAGATAGTAGTAGGCTTGCTTTGGAACCAGAGGGAGAGCGTTGTTTTGACTTACCATCTAAGTCATTACCGTTAAAAAAAGATATACTCAGTAATATTGTGAAAATCAGTATGATACCGGCATCGAGAGGGTTTAACGATACTAACGAGGAAAAAGTAGGCTACAATGGAAAACTCTCATCTCAACTTCAAAGCTATTATAGTCATTTTCTAGATCCTACAGATGGACCGAGTAATGATGATGCAGATGCCTTGATGGCAATTATAAATGCAAAAGAAACCTTTGATAACGAACTGAAGAGAAGTTTTGAAGAACCTTTCAATGAGCTTGAAAATGTTGGTTATCCTGGTGTTTCAAGTCCGCGTTTGGTTCTATCTAGTAAAGTAGAGCCGGTAACTAGCTTGAATCATAGATCAGCGGTACAATATGAGATTGATCGATTTAAAGGGGAGGATGGTAATGAACCATACCGTTTGCCGGAGCAATACAATGGACTGGGTTACCAGAATCTTATTTCAATGGTGTTTCACCTAATTCGTTTTAGAGATGAGTGGTTAAAAAAAGTTAAGGTCGAGAAAGATGAGGATGAGCAAGCGTTAAAGATTCAACCAATTCACCTGGTTTTAATTGAGGAACCAGAGGCACATCTGCATAGCCAGGTTCAGCAGGTGTTTATCCGTAAGGCGATGGAAATACTAGGGAATGACGATTGGCTTCGTAAGAATTGTAATTATAAGTCTCAGATGGTTCTTAGTACTCATTCTGGAGATATTGCTCATGAAGTCGATTTCTCAGATTTAAGGTATTTTGAGCGTCTTGAAGTTAATAATTCTACGACGATACCGATGGTTAAAGTTAAGAATTTGTCTAAGGTCTTTGGGAATGGGGATAATACTACAAGATTTGTTAAGCGCTATTTGAAATCTACTCATTGTGACCTTTTCTTTGCTGATGGAATTATTGCTGTTGAAGGGGCTGCAGAAAGAATGCTGGTGCCACAATTCATAGAGCATCACTATCGTGAACTGTCTACAAGCTATATTTCTTTGTTAGAAATAGGTGGCAGTCATGCACACAGGCTTAAGCCTCTGATTGAGCTATTGAATGTACCTACATTGATTATTACTGATCTTGATGCTGCAATAAAAAATGATAACGGAAGATGGGAAAAAAAAATGCCCCAAAAGGGGGGAAAGCAGCAAACAAATAATGGAACGATTAAAAAATGGGTTATTTGTGAAAATGACATTGATAAGCTACTTAGTTTGTCCTTTGATAAGAAAGTAAGTGGTAATACTAGAATTGCCTATCAAGGAGAAGTTGACATTACACATCGTAAGAAGAATATTAAATTTGTAGCCAATACATTCGAGGATGCACTTTTTTATCATAATATCGAATTCTTTGGAAATCAAGATGGAGGAAGCATGATGAAGGGGTTGAAGGAAGCTGCAAAGATGTCTTCCAAGGATGATGTGATGCAAGGTGCTTTTGATGCAATTAAAAAGGGGAATAAAGGTGAGTTTGCATTGGACTTACTTATGGCAGAAAAATTTAGTGATTTGGTAATCCCGAAGTATATTGCAGAAGGCCTGAAGTGGATTGAGGAAGAGTTAAACAAGAGAAAGAAGAATCTAAGCCTTAGTGAATCGCTCACGAAGGAGGCTGAATAATAATGTTTAATGAGAAAAAACTTCCTGATAATCATGTTGATGATTGGGTCGATGAGGAAATACTTTCGTGTATTAATCTGGAAAATCCAAAGAGTTTTGTATTATATGCAGGTGCAGGCTCAGGTAAAACCAGATCTCTTGTAAAACTTCTTACTAACATTCCAGAAAGCGTAAGAAACGGCATGAATTCCTATGGACGGCAGGTAGCAGTTATTACTTATACAAATGCAGCGAGCGATGAAATTAGAAGTCGTATAAAATTTGATTCGCTTTATCATATTTCAACAATTCATAGCTTTGCCTGGACGATTATTGAGGGGTATACAGAGGATATTCGAAGGTGGCTGAAGACTCAACTTAAAAATGATATTGAAGTGCTGGAAAATAAGATTGAAAGAGCACGAAAAGCGTCAGCAAAAGAGGGATATATACGTAAGCGTAATAAAAAAGAAGAACGCTTAAAATTGATCAATGGCGTTCTTCAATTTATATATAGTCCAACAGGGAATAATACATCGATTGATTCCCTTACGCATGCAGAGGTGATTAAAATCTGTGCATTCTTTATTAATGAAGAGCCAGTGTTTAGAGAAATTCTTATTGGGCGTTTTCCGATTATACTTGTGGATGAAAGTCAAGATACTGCAAAACCGTTAATGGAAGCGTTACTAGAATTGCAGAAAAAGCAGTCGCATCAAATGACTTTAGGACTATTTGGTGATATGATGCAGCGAATATACATGGATGGGATGCCTAATCTTGAAGGGGAGATACCGGATTCCTGGGAGAGACTAGATAAGCAGATGAATCATAGGTCACAGAAGCGCATTGTGGAGCTTGTTAATAGTATACGAAATAATGGTGACAAGAAATTTCAGAGAAATAGAGAAGACAAACCAAATGGTCTAGTGCATGCCTTTCTTGTTGAGGGTATCAGAAGATCTATTCATCAGGTAGAAACAAAGGTTGTTGATGCAATGGTTGACTTAACTGGTGATTTGGATTGGGGCAATAATGAGTTGAGTTCACGGAGGTTGATTCTAGAGCATAGAATGGCGGCTAATAGATTAGGGTTTATTGAAGTCTTTAATGCAATCAATTCTGTGGGTTCTTACAAAGATAGTATTAAAGAGGGAAACCTAAAGGAACTGTTGTTTTTTACAGAACAGGTGTTTCCACTTATGGAAATGATAGAAGTAGGAGATGAATATAGTACCTGTCAAATTCTTGATGAATATTCCGAAAGGTATTCGAGTATTACTATTGGTGATCCAAGTGAGATAAAAAAAAGGCTTGATTGTTTTTTAGAAACGGTTATGTTGATGAGAGAAGCATGTATGGACGTTGAAGAGAATATATCAACATATACCCTTGTCAAATACTTGTATGATAATAAAATATTGAGCATTCCAGAGGATCTTGAGTCGGCATTGCTAGATTTTTATGAAAAAGAGAAAAGCAGCAACAAGTCTGTTGCTTGGTGTGGCGTTTACAATAGAAATATTGAAGAACTACGTATGCTTGCAGATTATTATTCTGATGCTACTGGTTACGCAACACATCAAGGAGTCAAGGGCCTTGAATACAAGCATGTTATGGGAATTATTAGCGATGATGAAGCGGTCGGGAACTCCTTTAGCTATGAAAAACTATTTGGTGTAAAGGAACTGACGATAACAGATAAAAAGAACATTAGAGAAGGTAGAGACAGCAGCTTGGGTAGGACGAACAGACTTTTTTATGTTTTGGCTTCTAGAGCGGAAGAAAGTCTTGCGCTTGTTATGTACACTGGTGATACTTTAGCTTTGAAGAAGTTTCTCATTGATAATGCATATTTTAATGATAATGAAATCACTGTATTATAAGAATCAGAGTACTCATCAAAAAGTATTTTGAAATGATTGACGGCAAAACTATTAATGTCTATGAAGTTCAAATAGGTACAGTTTGCCCATATTATATAAAGAGTAAAGGACTAAACTGGAAGGTGTGTATCTTTGACAAGGAGCATCTTTGGTTCCTGCATCATAATCAGCGATACATAAAATGATTAAAGAAACTGATGGGCATTTCTATGAGGGCCTACGGTCATTAAATCAGAACCTGGAATTTGAGGTTAAAAAAGAGTTCAAGAGCTCAGAGGTTGTTTTAAAGAACCGCAGATGAAAATACTTAAGATTATCGAGGATGATGGATTGCGTACCAATCTAGGAGTGTTGTTTTCGGATCAACGTAAGCATACAATTAAAGATGCTGTTTTTGAGGGAACCAGCAATAATTTACTCAATGATCGTTATGAATTCACTGGCTCGGTGTTAAGACAAATGAGGGAAGCGTATGCCTTCTTGAATAGGGAGATCGCACACAGTCAATTATAAAAGGATTTCAAAGGATGGAATAATTCATTATTCTATCGATACAAAAACTGATTTCAAATGTTGAGATCAGTTTTTTTGATTGTAGTGGATTTCGTTATTTAAATTTAATGACTTGTACGGTATACTTAATACAAGTCTAATAAGGAGGCGACCCATGTCATATAAACCACCTTTTTCAATAACGGAAAAAACAGTGACTTTAGTAGCAGATATCATGGAGCTGATAACAAGAATAACTATGAATGAAAGAAATGAAATCAATCCTAGATTGCGAAGAGAGAATAGAATAAAAACAATTCAAGCATCATTGGCAATTGAAAATAATTCATTATCTATTGATCAAGTAACAGCCATAGTAAATGGTCGACGCGTGTTAGGTCCAGGTCAAGATATTCGTGAGGTTCAGAATGCTTATGAAGCTTACGAGAAACTTCTGGAACTTAATCCGTTTCAGGTAGATTCATTATTAACTGCTCATCAAGTATTGATGAATGAACTCACTAAGGAGGCTGGGAGATTTCGTAGTGGTGGTGTGGGTGTTTTTGCTGGTGAGCAACTTGTTCATATGGCACCACCGGCACATTTGGTATCGGAGCAAATCTGTGAATTATTAAAATGGATGAAGACGACAGAAGTTCATCCACTAGTTAAAAGTTGTGTATTCCATTACGAATTTGAATTCATACATCCTTTTGCAGATGGTAATGGACGTATGGGACGTATGTGGCAGACTTTGATTCTATATAAATGGAAAAAAATATTTGGTTGGCTTCCTGTTGAATCCTTGATTAAGGATAGACAGGATCAATACTATAAAGTTTTAGGTCGGTGTGATCAGGAAGCAGATTCTGCTAAGTTTATAGAATTCTTGTTACAAGTCATTTATGATGCGCTACTTGACCTTCAACAAACCGAACAAGTGACGGTACAAGTAACCGAACAAGTATCGAAGTTATTGGGAGTGATGGGAAGAGAACCATTAAGCACAATAGAACTTATGAACTTGGTCGAACTTAAACATAGACCTACATTTAGAGATAATTATTTGCTGCCTGCTATAGAATTAGGGTATGTTGAAATGACGATACCAGATAAACCTAGAAGTAGTAAGCAGAAGTATAGAAAAATCAAAGGGTAATACTATCATAATCGTTTGCTTTTACAAGTAGATGGTAACTGTTGCATATGAAACGCCCCAGAAAATTTTCTGGGGCGTTGGTTTTACTCTGCGTGTTCAATTGTCAATTTGATCTTGTTGTCTTCTAAGTCAAAGACTGCGGTGTCGCCTTCTTTGAGTTCACCTCTTAAAAATCGCTCTGCCAACTCATCTTCAACGAGTCTTTGTAGGGTTCTTCTTAGTGGGCGTGCGCCGTACTGTACGCTGTAACCAAGTTCCACCAAGTGCTTCTTGGCTTCTTCTGTAATTTCCAGCTTCATTTTTTTTGCGTTGAGTTCCAAAGCAATCTCATTGATTTGAAGTTCGATAATCTCGGTGAGATGTTCGGGCTTCAATCGATGGAAAGCGATGATCTCGTCGATTCGATTCAAAAACTCGGGTCTAAAGAACTTTCTAAGGGCTTCTTTGGATGCTTCTGATTCCAGTTGATCACCTTGATTGCCGAAACCGAGGGTTGAACCTTTGGTTTGTGTGCCGGCGTTTGAGGTCATAATCATGACCGTATTTTCAAAGTGAACGGTACGTCCTTGGCTGTCTGTCAATCTGCCATCTTCAAGAATTTGAAGCAGCATGTGGAAGACATCCGGGTGTGCTTTCTCGATCTCATCGAGGAGGACAAGAGAATAAGGTTTTCTTCTAATCTTCTCAGTCAAGAATCCGCCTTGATCATAGCCCACATATCCGGGAGGCGCACCAATCAATTTTGATACGGTGTGCTTTTCCATATACTCAGACATATCCAATCGGATCATGGCTTCTTCTGAACCGAAGAGCTCAATGGCGACGCTTTTCGCTAATTCTGTTTTACCAACACCTGTTGGTCCCACAAAGATAAAGGATGCGGGTTTTCGTTCTCGATGGAAGCCGGAACGCTTTCTGCGAATGGTTTTTGAAAGGGCTTGTACTGCTTTATTCTGAGCGATGACACGTTTGTGTAAACGCTCTTCCAGTTGCAACAGACGATCGGCTTCGAATTCCGAAATCTTGTGGACTGGAATTTTGGTCCAAGCTTCAATTACATAGGCAATGTCTTCTCGAGTCAGTGCAATTTGACCGAACTGGTTTTCCAATTCCTCGATTTTTTTAACCAGACGCAATTCCTCTGATTTAAATTCAGCAGCTGCTTCATATTGTCCAACTTCAGCAGCTGATTCTTTCTCGTCCTGAGCCTTGATCAGATCTTCTTGAAGGGCTGCAATCTCAACTAGCCCTAAGTTCTTTAAGTTGGCTCGAGAACCGGCCTCGTCAATTACGTCAATGGCTTTGTCAGGTAAGAAACGGTCAGTAATATACCGTTCCGACATTTCCACTGCCGTTTCAATCAAGTCATCTGGAATAATTACCTTATGGTAGTCTTCGTAGTAGGAACGGATTCCCTTAAGGATTTCGACGGTTTCTTCAATGCTTGGTTCTTCAACGAGAATCGGTTGGAATCGACGTTCTAGCGCTGCGTCCTTTTCGATATACTTGCGGTATTCATCTAGGGTCGTTGCACCAATAATCTGTATCTCGCCTCGTGCCAAAGCAGGCTTTAAGATGTTTGCTGCATTCATAGCGCCGCTTTCTGCTTCACCAGCACCAGCGATATTATGAAGCTCATCAATGACGAGGATAATGTTGCCTTCTGTTGCCGCTTCTTTTAGAATGGCTTTCATGCGGTTCTCAAATTGTCCCCGGAACTGTGTTCCTGCAACAAGGGCTGTTAGATCTAAGAGATAAATTTCGCTGTTTAGTAGTTTCGCGGGAACTTTTTTCTCAGCAATCCGCACGGCCAAGCCTTCTGCAATGGCGGTTTTGCCGACACCGGGCTCACCGATGAGTACCGGGTTGTTCTTGCTTCTTCTATTTAGGATCTGCATCAAACGATCCACTTCACGATGGCGGCCAATGACACGGTCTAGGGAATGATTCTTGGCTAGATCCGTTAGATTGGTTCCATACGCTTCAAGGGCTTTTCGTTTCTTCTTCCTTTGATGCTTGATTTTTGTCTTTTTGCCGCTCTTTGAAGAGGCAGTTTCATGGGAATGATCGTGTTCTTCATCCGGCATGTCTTCAGCTTCGTCCTCATCCATGTCCTCGTCGTCCTCGTCTTCAGGACTTTCCAAGGCATCAAAATTTTTGTTGCTCATCATCGATTGTAATTGTTGAAAGATGGGGTTGTCATCCATCTCTTCAGGATCCATGATCATCATGCCTTGCATGGCTTCTTGCAATTCATCCTGATCAATGTTTGAAAATAATTTCATCATCTGTTCATTGAGGTTTTTATAATCCTCGCTGGACATATTCATTTGCTCCATCACTTGATCGATGGGTTCAATACCTAATTCTTTTGCGCATGGAATACAAAGACCCATTGTGGTTTGTTTTCCATCTTCCAGTTTGGTCGTGTAAACGACTGCGACGTTTTTTTTGCATCGTTCACAAAGCTTCATATACTCATCTCCATTTCTTGTCTATAAACACAATTTGTTACTACTTTGAGTGTATGCCATGAATCTTCGAATTGCAATGACACCAAGCGTTAATTTATGAAAAATTTGCAACTTATAGATTGAAAGAGTGACTAGCGAAAGGCTTTGCTTGATGGAGGTTAGACGAGAAATGCCTTGAATGATTCTTAGCCTGGGATATGGTTTCATGGTATACTAAATAGACTAATAGGAGGTGCTTATGGGAAATCGAATTGTGGTCATTGGTGGCGCTAATTTAGACCTAGTTGGCCGTTCACGTCTAGCATATCGCTCCGAGGATTCAAATCCAGGCAGTGTAAAAATGAGCCCGGGAGGAGTAGGAAGAAATATTGCCGAAAATCTTTCGCGTTTGGGCGCGGAGGTTGTTTTTTTATCAGCAATTGGGCAGGACCCCCAGGGTCAATTGGTGGCCCAGGCCACGGAAGCGGTTGGAGTTAACCTTCAGCATGTGCTGCGTACCGACTGTGGAACGTCTACCTATCTTTGCATTTTGGATGAAAAGGGCGAGATGGTGGGTGCCATTAATGAGATGGAACCCATAGAAGCGGTGACGGCAGGGGTGATCCGTGGATGGAAATCAGTGATTGCTTCAGCGGATCTCTGTGTGATCGATTTGAATCTTTCGGAGTCAGCCATTGAAGCATTCTTTTCAATAAAAGGAGAGGTTCCAGTATTTGTGGATCCGGTATCTTGTGCCAAGGCAGAGAAGATACGCCCCTATCTTTCACAGGTAGCGGGAATTAAACCGAATCGTTTGGAAGCCGGAGTATTAACGGGTTTGTTTTCACAAGATCCTACTGTATTGGGGAAGGCTTTGCTTGACTTAGGGGTAGGTGAGGTGGTATTGTCGGATGGTGCCAATGGTGTTTATTGTTTTGGGGACAGGCAGCCATTGCATTGCCCGATTAAGCCAGTTGAGGTGGTTAATGTTACGGGTGCCGGGGATGCCTTTATGGCAGCCTGGGTATGGAGCTTATTTAGTTGGAAAGAGTGGATGAAACGTTGTCGATTTGCTATGGCGGCATCGACCTTGACCATTGGATCAGAAGAAACAATTTATCCGGCTCTGTCTTTCGAGGCAGTCGTGAAAAGAGAGAGGGAGTTGTGGGGAAATGAATAAAGCATTGGAAATCCGTGTAGAGCGGGATGGCGTTGTTGCAGACGGAGAAATTCTAAAGGTAGACAGTTTTATTAATCATCAGGTGGATCCATCCTTTTTGAATCTGGCGGGACGAGAATTCTTTGCGCGGTTTAAGAATGAAGGTATTACTAAAATTCTAACCATTGAGGCGAGTGGAATTGCCATTGCGGCCATTGCTGCACAATACTTTGATGTGCCTTTTGTTTTTGCAAAAAAGATGGAGTCCTTGAATTTGGATCCGGACACCTTTGAAACCGATGTTTTTTCCTATACCAAGGGAAAAGGATATAAGGTGCGGGTTGCCAAGAAGTTTTTGACTGCTGATGACAAAATACTGATTTTGGATGATTTTCTCGCTCGTGGGGAAGCTGCATTGGGCTTGGTGCGACTGTGTCGACAGGCTGGTGCCAAGGTTGGTGGAATTGGAATCTTAATTGAAAAGAGTTTTCAAGAAGGTGCTGGACGGATTGAACAAGAAGATATTCGCTTGGAATCTTTAGTCCGGATTGCCGGTTTCGAAGATGGGAAAGTTATATTTAAGCAAGACTAAAGGCGTGGAATTTTCCACGCCTTGTTTTTTTTGCTTATTTTTTGATGCCGAATTGATAAATGGTTTTGCTTTGGTAGTGTTCTTCGGGCTTGAGAATAATGGAAGCCGCATTTTTGTTATGAATTGCATCTGGAAAGGCTTGTGTTTCAAAGCAAATGCCTTCGTAGTCATGAGGCCGTTTTCCATGGTTTAATGGTTCATCGGGCAGGCTACTTAGATAATTTCCCGTGTAAACGACAAGGGTCCTCTCTGTCGTGGTAATAGCCATTGTTCTGCCGCTATGTGGGTCGGTGATTGTAACTTGTGGTTTTTCTTCTTTTAAACAGAAGGGATGATCGAAGCCTTTACCGTAGGAAAGCTGTTGGTTTTTTTCCTGTAGGGCATGACCGATTCTTCGCTCAACTCTAAAATCAAAAGGCGTGTTGTCGACGGGGCGAATTACGGTAGGAACTACATCTTGGTCAATTTGGCCGTAATGATCGGCATGAATGGTCAGCAGATGATCGTCGATGGTTGTATTCGGTTTCCCTGAAAGGTTGAAGTAGCTATGGTTGGTTAGGGTAACCGGCGTCGCCTGGTCCGTTGTTGCGTGGTAGTCAATGATCAGGGCATTTTCTTTGGTGATGGTATAGGTAACTTCTAGATCTAAGTTGCCGGGGAAGCCCTCTTCCATATGGGGACTTCGGCGCTTTAAAATGACGCCGCAGCTTTCTTTGGTTTCGAAGGGTTCTACATGGTAAACTTGGAAAGCAAAACCATGCGTACCGCCGTGGAGGCAAGACTGCTTGTTGTTTTGCGCCAAGGTGTAGGATTTGTTGTTTAGGGTGAACTTTCCTTGACTGATTCTACCCGCTACGCGGCCCGTGAGGGCACCTAAATGGGGCGAAAAGGTTTCGTAAGGTCGCAGATAATTATAGCCTAAAACGACGTTCTGAACGCTTCCATTTCGATCGGGTGCTAGGATCTCGGTAATGACTCCGCCGAAAGATAAAACTGTAACAGAATACTGGTCTTCACCGATCAAATGATAGGCGTAAATGGCTTGACCATTTTCACTTGTTCCAAATAATTTGACTTGTACATTCATGAACTCACCGCTTTCTTGATTGAATAAAGAAACTAGGCTCAGTATATCATAATGGATGGCTTGAGAAAAAATGGGAATCCATTACAGACGGACAAACGTTTTCACGATGGAGACATTGAAAGTTTGTTAAAAAAAAGTAACAGGAAAACGTTCTATTTTGTTAATAGGCGCTTTTCTTAATTGTCAGACAAATTTTACTATGTTAGACTAAGTTCGTAGGAAATATTACAAATAAATAAGGGAATTGTTAAAAGGAGGAAACGTCCATGCACAAGAAATTATTTATTCCAGGACCAGTTGATGTACGACCTGAGGTACTTGAGCAAATGTCGAAGCCGATGATTGGTCATCGATCAAAGGAAGCTTCTCATTTACAACGAAGAATTTCAGATAATTTACGTAAACTCTTTTACACAGAGAATGAGATCTTATTATCCACCACATCAGGTAGTGGATTAATGGAGGGTTCCATTCGTTCCTGTACGAAAAAACGAGCGGCTTGTTTTTCAGTTGGCGCTTTCGGTACTCGTTGGTATGATATGGCGATTGCCAATCATGTTCCTGCAGATTTGTACGCATCAGAGCTAGGCCAGCCGACAACGGTCGAAATGGTTGATGAGGCCTTAGCGACAGGTAAATACGATTTGATTACAGTGACACATAATGAAACATCCACTGGGATTATGAACCCAGTAGCTGAAATTGGCGCATTACTTAAAGAAAAATATCCAGAAGTGATCTTCTGTGTGGATGCAGTCTCTTCGGCAGCCGGCTATAAGATCGAAGTGGATGCCTGGGGAATTGATGTATGTATTACATCGACGCAAAAAGCCTTGGGATTACCACCAGGATTAGCAATTTGTACCTTTAGTCAAAAGGCATATGAGTCTGCCAAGCAAGTTGAATTCCGTGGTTTCTATCTTGATTTGGTAAAATTGTACGATACGATTCAAAAGAAAGACTATCAATATCCGTCAACACCATCTCTTTCTCATATGTATGCTTTGGATTATCAATTGCAGTGCATTATGGAAGAGGGCTTAGATCAACGATTTGCACGACATGCTGAAATGGCTGATTATATTCGTGCTTGGGCGGAGAAAAACTTCGAATTGTTCGCACCGGAAGGGTTCCGTTCCAATACCGTTACTGCTATTAAAAACACCAAAGAAATCTCTGTTGTCGGCTTGAACAAGGAATTGGCACGTCGCGGCTATGCGGTTTCAAACGGTTATGGAAAGATGAAGGAAAAAACATTCCGAATCGCCCATATGGCAGACTACAAAATTCAAGATTTGCAAGAATTGATTAAGCAAATCGATGATATTCTTGGACTATAAGGAGGCACTTATATGGCAAAGATCTTAGTAACGGATGGCATGGACAAAGCGGGTATTGGAACGCTAAAAGCCCTAGGCCATACTGTAGATGAACAATTTTATGAGTTGGATGCGCTAAAAGAGATCATTGGTGATTACGATTGTATTGTTGTTCGATCTGCGACAAAAGTGCGTGAGGCTTTAATTGATATTGCAGCAAAAGGCAAGTTGAAATTAATCATTCGTGGTGGTGTTGGTGTCGATAATATCGACGTACAATACGCAGAGAGCAAAGGCATTAAGGTTCGCAACACGCCTAAAGCCTCCAGTGCATCTGTTGCGGAATTGGCTATCGGCCATATGTTCAGTTTGGCTCGTCATCTGTATATTTCTAATGTAACCATGAGAAACGGCGAGTGGAACAAGAAACAATACAAGGGAATCGAATTGGCTGGCAAGACATTGGGTTTGATTGGTTCTGGTCGTATTGGGTTGGAAACTGCCAAGCGTGCGGATGCTTTGGGTATGAAAGTCGTTTATATCAACCATAAGAATCATGAGGTTGATGGCCCGTGGACCATGGTGACCAAGGATGAATTGCTGGGACGATCTGATTTTGTCTCTTTGCATATGCCATTTATCAAAGAAGAAGGTCCTGCAATTGGGGAAGCTGAATTTGCGAAAATGAAAGACGGCGTCTATCTAGTGAACTGTGCCCGCGGCGGCGTTGTAGACGAGGCGGCTTTGCTGGCAGCTTTGGATTCCGGCAAGGTAGCGGCAGCGGCGGTTGACGTATATGAAGTGGAACCAACAAAGAACGAGGCGCTTTATTCTCATCCAAAAGTATCCATGACACCACATATCGGTGCATCTACTTCTGAAGCGCAAAAGCGTATTGGTGAAGAGATTGTGGACCTTGTAAAAGAAGTTCTATAAAAGGAGGAAGCTATGGCAATTGTAAAACCATTTAAAGGGCTTCGTCCCGCAGTAGATAAGGTGGAAGAAGTAGCAAGTTTGCCTTATGATGTAATGAACCGCCAAGAAGCCAAGGAGATGGCAAAAGGTAAAGACTGGTCTTTCCTTCATGTCGTTCGTCCCGAGATTGATTTGCCAGATGAGGTGGATCTACATGATGATTCAGCTTATGCCAAGGCAAGAGAAAATCTTGACTTGTTTCAAGCAGAAGGCGTTTTGGTTCAAGATCAAGAACCGGTTTATTATATCTATCGACAATTGATGTTTGGTCGTGTTCAAACTGGAATTGTGGCATGTACATCCATCGATGAGTATATGAATGAAACTATAAAAAAACATGAATTCACACGACCGGAAAAAGAGCAGGATCGTATTCGTAATTTTGATACCTGTGATGCCAATACGGCACCGATTTTCTTGACCTATCGTCGTCATGAGGTCATTCATCAAGCGACCAATGAGTGGATTAAGTTTAATCGTCCGATTTACCAATTTACTTCAGAAGATGATATTCAACATATCGTGTGGAAAATTGACGAGGCTGAAGTTGTAGCTGAGATCCAAAAGGCATTCAATGAGGTGGAATACTTATATATCGCCGATGGTCATCATCGTTCGGCATCCTCTGTAAAAGTAGGCATGAAGCGTCGGGAACAATTCCCGAACTTCACTGGCGAAGAGGAGTTCAACTTCTTTATGAGTGTTATTTTCCCAGATGAAGATCTATTTATTATGGATTACAACCGAGTGGTGGAAGACTTGAATGGGGCGTCCAAAGAAGAGTTCTTGAAAGCCATTGAGAAGGATTTCGAGGTTCAAGCACTAGCGACTGACGGACCGTATCATCCAAAGAAAAAACACGAAGTGGGCATGATTCTAGATGGCAAGTGGTATCGATTGACCATGAAGGCCGGCAGCTTTGATGCCGCCGATCCGGTGGGAAGCTTGGACTGCGCAATCTTGCAGGATAATCTTTTGCAGCCGATTTTGGGGATCGAAGATCCAAGAACCAGCAATCGCATTCAATTTATTGGCGGGATTCGGGGCTTGGAAGAGTTGGAGAGTCGCGTAGCTAGAGATATGGCTGTAGGCTTTGCCATGTATCCGACAACCATTGTAGACTTGATTGATGTGGCCGACGCAGGACGCGTGATGCCGCCAAAATCAACCTGGTTCGAACCTAAATTACGAAGTGGTTTGTTTGTACACAAACTAGGAGAATAAATGAAACTTCCAAGCGATTGAAACATTCGCTTGGAAGTTTTTTTATGATTCAAAGCTTGCTAAGAGTTTCTTTAAATAGTTTTCATTCAAAAGGTGCACGGTTTGGAAAGTTCCTTTATAGAATACTGCCCAATTATTAAAGATGCTAGGCATCTTTTTGGCTTTTTCCAAGGAATCGATTGGAATTAAATCCAAGGGGATATGGTGTTTGCTGCAGTAGTTTTCGATCTGTTTGATGCAATTTGGGATACAGGGACATTGAGGACTAAAAAAAATGGTCAAGTTTTGACTGTCGATTTTTTGTTCTTTTGCTCTCTTTGTGATTCGAGGTCGTGAACCATCGAAAGACAGAGCAAGGAGTTCGTAATCTGGATCTGCAGTGTCAGCAACAAAAAACCCTTGTTTGATCAAAAATTTTTTATCCGATAAAAATGGCTTCTTTTTCTTTGAACTGAGAATACAGATGCCAGATTTGTTTTGCGATTTTGCATCTTCGATGCATTGGCGGAGGAGTTCTTTTGCATATCCTTGTCCTTTGAACTTTCCAGAGACCCAGAGGCAGTAAATATACAAATAATTCTCTCCGACAATTGGGGTCCAGGCTGTTTCTAGGGGAGCATATTCAATAAATACCTTTCCACGTACATTCAGTTTTCGAAAGATATGGCCTTCTTGGACTCGGTCTGCAAGCCATTTTTTCTTCTCTGCTACACCTATTTGATGCTTTTTGTCAGCAAGTGCGCAACAAAGATGTTCCTGGTCCAAATTAATTGTGTCTATCGTTATAAAATCCAAAAGAGCCTCCTCCATATAATTGGTAATTTCAGTATAGCATAGCAGAGAGGCGTATAAGATTATCACGAGTGGAAAAAAAGACTTGCAAAACCCATCATCATATTATAATATAATAATATGACAGTGTGTTAAGTAGTTAACAATGTAGGAGGAGTTTTATGATTGATATCACCGATCAGAACACGGTTGTGGAAAAGGCGGAGATAATCAAAGCAATTTCCAACCCGGTTCGTTTATGCATGGTAAGAAATTTGATTGCCAATCATGGTGCGAATGTCTCGACGATTCAGGGGTGCCTAGGTGCTTCTCAGTCCTCGGTGTCTCAACACTTGGCGAAACTAAAGTCGCTGAAGATAGTTGAAGCGAGACGACAAGGGAAAGAAATGTTCTACTATGTGACAAGTGATGAAGTTTGCCGCATTGTGGAAATCTTATTTGATGAAAATAAATAAAAAAAATAGGGAGGAAATATCATGGCGAAAAAAGTTTTAATTGTCGGCGGAGTTGCCGGCGGAGCGAGTACAGCTGCACGACTTCGACGAATGGATGAGCAAGCAGAAATTATTATGTTTGAACGAGGAGAATTTATCTCCTTTGCAAACTGTGGATTGCCTTATTACATCGGGGGTGCAATTGAAGAGCGTTCTGCACTTTTACTGCAAACACCGGAGGCGTTTAAAAATCGTTTTGAAATTGAAGTTCGCGTTTGGAACGAGGTTACAGATATTGACCGTGAGAAAAAAGAAATTACGGTGAAGAAGGTTCAAACTGGCGAGACTTATACAGAAAATTATGACGTTCTTGTTTTATCTCCAGGATCTACGCCGTTGCGTCCGCCAATTCCTGGAATTGACGCCCCAAATATTTTGTCACTTTGGAATATTCCTGATACCGATAAAATAAAAGCGTTTGTAGATGAAAAGAAACCTGCGCGCGCAGCCGTAATCGGTGGCGGATTTATTGGGATTGAAATGGCTGAAAACCTTCATGATCGTGGTATTGATGTAGCGGTTGTTGAAATGGCTGACCAGGTCATGGCCCCAGTGGATTATGACATGGCACAACATCTTCACCGCCATATCGATCAAAAAGGTGTTCGTCTTTACTTGGGTGACGGTGTTGATCATTTCGAGCAAAATGGCGAAGTCACAAATATTGTATTGAAGAGCGGTAAAATTGTGGAAGCGGATTTGGTCATTCTTTCTATTGGCATTCGTCCAAATGGAGAGTTGGCTAAAATTGCTGGCCTTGAAACCAACCGACGCGGTGGAATCGTGGTAGACGAGTTTATGCGCACAGCAGACAAGAGCGTTTACGCCTTAGGTGATGCGGTTGAAGTGATTGACTTTAACACCAAAGAACAAACCATGGTGCCTTTGGCGGGCCCAGCCAACAAGCAGGGACGTATTGTAGCAAACAATATCTGCGGATGGGAAGAGCCGTACAAGGGAACGATGGGAACGTCCATTGCCAAGGTATTTGACATGACCGTTGCATCAACAGGCTTGAATGAAAAGACCTTGTGGAAAATGGGCAAGAAAGTACGGGAAGACTATCGAGCAACAATTATTATGCCAAAATCTCATGCAGGCTACTATCCAGGTGCACGCCCTATGTTTCTAAAAGCACTTTTTGACCTTGATGGTAAGGTATTGGGCGCACAAATCGTTGGCTATGATGGCGTTGACAAACGAATAGATGTCATTGCGACAGCCATGAAATTTGGAGCAAGCATTTATGATTTAAAAGAACTGGAATTGGCTTATGCACCGCCATTCTCTTCTGCAAAAGACCCAGTAAATATGGCTGGTTTCTCGGCAGAAAATATTCTACGTGGCGACATGGACAATATTTTATATCATGAGATGGATGATCTGGATATGTCAAAGACAACCATCTTGGATGTTCGTACTTCTGCAGAACGTGAGCTTGGCTTTATACCTGATTCAGTAAATATTCCTGTGGATGACCTTCGGAGTCGATTGAAAGAGTTGGATAAAGGAAAAGAGGTTGTCGTATATTGCGCCGTAGGTATTCGTGCCTATATTGCAACACGTATTCTGAAAGCCAATGGGTTTGAAGTGAAGAACTATGCTGGTGGATACAATCATTATGGTTGTGTGCATTGCAAGCATGAGGGAAGTCTCGGCGGAAACATTGATTGTGCATGTGGCAATGATGAATCCGTAGAAGACAGCGGGGATTCTCATAGGCCTGAGGCCGCCGATTTAACACAAGCCATTAAAGTAAATGCAGTTGGACTTCAATGTCCGGGACCACTTCTTCAAATGGCACATCGTTTAGATGAAGCCAATGATGGTGAAATTTTTGCAATCCATGCATCGGACCCCGGTTTTCCAGCTGATGCGAAAGCATGGTGCAAGAAAACAGGAAGCCAGTTTATCAAAGAAGATATGGTTGATAAAAACTTTGTTGCCTATATTCAAAAGGGACAAGCCAAGTCACAAATCGCGGGTCAAGTTTATAACGACAGTACCATGGTTGTTTTCTCCGAAGATTTGGACAAGGCATTGGCGGCATTCATTATCGCCAATGGCGCAGCGGCCATGGGCCGAAAAGTCACCATGTTTTTCACCTTCTGGGGATTGAATGTCTTGAGAAAGCACGATCCGGTTCCTGTGAAAAAAGGACTTATCGAGAGCATGTTTGGAATGATGATGCCGCGTGGAACACAAAAGCTTGGATTGTCGAAGATGAACATGGGTGGCATGGGTTCTGCCATGATGAAAAAAGTCATGAAAGACAAGAATGTGAACACCTTGGATGAGTTGATCGCAGAAGCAAAACGCAACGGCGTGAACATGATTGCGTGTACCATGTCCATGGATATCATGGGATTGACGAAAGAAGAGTTGGTGGATGGAATTGATTATGCCGGTGTTGGAACCTACATGGGTGCGGTTGATTCTTCAAACCACAATATCTTTGTATAAACGAAGGTAAAATGATAACCGCCCCTTCAGACAAGAGTTGTTTAAACTCGTCTGAAGGGGCGGTTTTTATAGGTGAAAAAAGCATTTTTTAAATTAATTTGAACTTAATCGATGAACCATTTATTGGTCATTAAATCACGTGCATCCCGGGTCAAGGGGATGAGGTCGCTTTGATTGAAGAGGGAACAATCGAATTTGCGGTTCAAGGCAGCGAAGTGACGAATACCAAAGGCCAGCTTGTTTAGATAAGAGAAAACACCGATGGCACCGGTGGGGAATGAATTGGCTTCTGTACCATATAGGGAGCGTAAATCTGCAAGGTCTGTGAATATTTCTTCGACACTGGAACCAAATGCTTGAAATTGTTTGGGAATATTTCCCGTTTGAATTTGCATGCCGATGGTTTTTCCAGTCATAGCAGCTGCCATGGCTGCCCGACAATAACCGACAGCTTTAATATGACCGTTTCCATAGGCAAGGGCTTTGAAAGCCTGGTCTTCGCTGGCAAATCCACCGGTGATGACCAGAGCAGGCAGGGGAAGTCCTTCTGCTTTTAAGTTTTCGCTAATCCTAACAATAGCATCTTCTAGACAAACCGTGGGCAGACACCATTCATTCATCATCTTGGAAGGGCTATATCCCGAACCGCCTCCGGCCCCGTCAAAGGTAACCATGTCGACTTTTTCGGCACAGGCGATTCGCAAGACGCGTTCGATGTCCTTGCGATCGTAGCCCGCCATTTTAAAGTAAATGTTTTTAGCGCCCATGTCTCGAAGCTCAGCAATTCTTATTTTAATGGAATTCTCTGTCCAGAGGGGCAGACGACCATAAGTATAGAAGTTTGGGCATATGCCGTCCCGATAGGCTTTTTGCACGTCCGGGTCACTGGGGTCTGGATGAACCAGGGTGCCAATGGCTTGTTTTGCCAAGGCGGTTTGCAGATCTTTGATCAAAACAACCGGCTGGGTTCCCTTTGCACCCTGGCCAAATTTTATTTCAATGGCCTCAGCCTTATATTTTTTAAGAGCCAGTTCTGGAATGCCTAAAAGATCATCTTCCAAATTGGATTGTAACACGATTTGTCCATAACCACGATCGTATTGGTTGAAGCAATCGATAGCTTCTTTAATCAAAGGGGATTCAATAGCTTTTCCGTTTTCAATGACTGCATTCTTGTCGTTATGAATGGCACCTTCACCGATAAAGCAGGTGATACCGGCCATGGCTGCACCAGAGAAATAGTCTTGCCAATTCAGTTTGATTAGCGCTGGCAGTGTCAGGGGCAAGGCCAATTTTACGGGATGGTTATATCCGTAGGTCTGCTCAAGGTTTACATTGAAAATTGTCGCTGTTTCATTGTGTTCTTTCGCGCCTCGGGCACCGAAAACTCGACCGTTGATGTTGAAGTGTGAATAGTCGATGGGGTAGTCCTTTTCTGATGCAATTTGATTGGTCCCCGTTGTAGTTGGATAAACGGTTCGTTTCCCTAGGACTGCCGATTGTGCAATCTCGCAGGTGCCGTTACAATCTTCTGTACAGAAGGAGCACATTCCCGATTGAGGGGAAATATACGAACTACGGTTCTTGGCAAAAGTGAATCCTGAGCTTAGTTTTGGTGAATAAGTCATAAAACCCTCCTTTAATTGAAAATACGGATCGATCGCTTTACTTATTTAGTATAAACTTCTTTCTGAATTTTGTTAATCCTTTCATTAGGATTCTGCCTCATTACAAGGAAAGAGGGAAGTAAAAAAAGCTGCAATCCAATTGGATTGCAGCTTGTGTTTTATAGGTTTGTTTCCTTCAACGCATCCATGACGAAATCATAGGTGAGAAGTGGGTTAACGGATTCACGTGATTTTGCTGTTGAGTCAGCCATCGCAATGGCGAATTTCGTTAACAACTCAGGTTTCATATCTTTTATTGTTCCAAAGATGATTCCTGCCATAAAGGCATCGGCAGTTCCGCTGATGCTTTTGGAAACCAGCATATTTGTTTTGATATATCCATCCAATTTTGCGCGGCTGTCGTTAAAGTAAACGCCTTTGCCTGCATGGGTGATATATACGCGGCGAACGCCTTTTTCAATTAGTTCTTTACCGCCGGCAATAATGTCTTTTCTTGTCTTCAGTTCACGACCTAGAATCAATCCAGCTTCTCGTGCATTGATGCGAAGGGTATGAATTTGATTTAAATGTTCAGTAATTTGATGAACATCTGTAGAGATTGGTGACATATAAATGTCTTTTCGCTTGTAATTTTGGAAGATGTAGTCGATCACACCGTCATCAAATCCGGTATCCAATGAAATGATTTTTGCATTTCGAAGGATCTGTGATTTTGAATTAATAAATTCTGGAGTCATTTCTTCCAAAATCTTCATATCGGCAAATGCGTGTACTTGGTGATTCTTTTCATCTAGAATCGCCATATAGGTGGAAGCACGTCCATTTTCTACGATCAAGAAATCATCGGTGGAGATACCCACTTTGTGACAATGATCCATGATAAAATGGCTCCGCCCGTCTCCGCCAATGCAAGAAACAAATTTGACTCGGGTACCGAGGCGAATGAGGTTCTCGGTGATATTACGGCCAACACCGCCGGCAGATTCTTTGACTTGGCCAAAATTAAAGCCTCCACAGCTGACTTCTGTATTACTGAAGCCCTGTACATCAAAGTTTGTGGCACCGATCACAGCAACGTAGATATTGTCGTCAAGGACATATCCTTTGCCCTTGATATAGCCCTTAAGCATTAAGTTGCGAATATGAACAGCAACAGAAGATCTTGTAATTCCCAATTTTTCTGCGAGATCCTTCTGCTTGATCATCGGATTCTGTTCAATCAGTTGAAGCAATTGACGTTCACGATTAGTCATAGGACACCTCTTTCTTTAGTAAACATATTTTTTGTTGAATTTAATTTCATCTATTATTATACCGTAATCCATAAACACGTGCAAGGAATTTGGATATGTTTTCGAATTATTCATATTTATCTAAACCAAAATGCAAGACCAAGTTTCTAAACAAAAAAAAGAGCCCTAGTGGGCTCTTTGTGAACGTTCAAGGCTCTTATTTCGCATATGCTTTTGCAATTTTTGCACCAATTCGGGAATTGTTGTAAACCAACTCTAGGTTGGAAGCCAAGCTTTTTCCTTGAGTCGCACCAAATAAGTGCTTCAAAAGATAGGGTGTTACTTCCTTGCCTTTGATTCCATCAATCTCGGATTGAGCCAGGGCTTTTTCGATTTCACCTGTGATATAGGCTTGGTCCATTTCAGCTTCAAGAGGGATAGGATTAGCGATCACGACACCACCCTTGATGCCAAGATTCCATTTAGCTGTAAGGAAAGCAGCAACGGTTTCTGGATCATCCATGCGTTCGTCGACGCCAAATCCGCTGGAACGTGTATAGAATGCTGGAAAATCATCACTTCCATATCCGATCACAGGAACGCCTTTTGTTTCTAAAACTTCTAAGGTCAGACCGATATCGAGGATAGATTTTGCTCCAGCACAGATCACTGCAACACTTGTTTTCGATAATTCTTCCAAGTCGGCTGAGATATCAAAGGTATCTTGTGCCTTGCGATGAACGCCACCGATACCACCTGTGGCGAAGATTGAGATGCCCGCCATTTCGCTGATGATCATGGTTGCGGCTACTGTAGTTGCTCCATCTTTTCCGTTGGCTACGACCATGGCAAGATCACGGCGGCTGACTTTTCGAATGCCTTTTTCAGTGCCGAAGTATTCCAGCTCATCGTAGGAAAGACCAACCTTGATTCTTCCTTTAATTATGGCAATGGTTGCTGGAATTGCACCTTCTTCACGAATGATTTCTTCACAACGACGTGCACATTCCACGTTTAAAGGATATTCCATCCCATGAGAAATGATAGTTGATTCTAGGGCAACAACTGGTTTTCCAGTGTCTAGGGCTTCTTGAATTTCTGGAAGGATATCGATATACTGCATAAGTTTTTTATTCATTGTTTTCTCCTTGTATAGTGAACTTGTAGTCAAACTACGAGTTCAAGATTTTTTCTTATATACTGAATATAGTGTTGTGGATTGGTGTGTTCTCCTATAGCTTTGACTATTTTTTTAAGGCTCCAACCACATATCTATGTTCTTTTGTTTATGAGTTAGATAACGCTAGACGTTTTATCTCGGGCAAGGATACATAACATAGAATCATGTGGAACCACAACTCAAATAATGAAAGGATGTGTTTTTATGATTTATGTTGGCATCGATGTTGCCAAAGACAAGCACGATTGCTTTATCGTAAACTCGGATGGTGAAGTTATCAAAGATGTTTTTACTTTCAAGAACAATTTGGAAGGTTTCACGCAGTTTTTCTCTGCGATCCCCGATGTTCCTTTGGACAAAATAAAGGTGGGACTAGAAGCTACTGGTCATTACAGCATTAATCTCACGAATTTCATTAGCAATCATCACCTACCACTAGTAATTCTCAATCCGCTTCAAACCAACCTTTTCAGAAAAGCTCAAACGCTTAGAAAAAGCAAAACGGACAAGATCGATGCTAAACTTATCGCTTTAATGTTGCAAACGGGTAACTTCGAATCCCACACAAATTTATCATATCATCTGGCAGAATTAAAGTCACTCACTCGACATAAATCTAGAATTAAAGAAAATCTCTCCAAGTATAAAATTTCACTGGTACGAATGACAGATATTATGTTTCCAGAACTTGCTTCGGTTGTTTATTCGATCAATCAAACGTCGACCTATGCGATTCTAAGAGCTTTCCCGTCTACACAAGCGATTGCTTCTGCTCACCTTACCAAACTCACAACCCTACTGCATCATGCGTCTCATGGCAAATATGGCAAAATTAAGGCACTTGAAATCCGACAAGCTGCGAGAATATCCATTGGCTCTGAGAGCCGTGCACTCAGCTTTGAACTCATCCAGATCGTGCACTTTATTGAATACTACAAGCAAGAAATTGCTCAGATTGATAAAGAGATCAAATCTATCATGGATGAATTGGAAAGCCCGATCCTGAGCTTCCCAGGTATCTCTTATGGATTGGGATCTATCATCCTAGCTGAGGTTGGCGATATTCGAAGATTCTCTTCTCCAGCTAAGCTGCTAGCCTTTGCTGGTCTGGAGCCCTCCACTCATGAATCAGGAAAATTTGTGGGATCGAACATGAGAATGGTAAAACGCGGGTCACCATATTTGCGATGGGCACTTCTTGAAGCTGCTAGACTCGTTGCTATGAGAGACCAAACTTTTAAAGACTATTATCAGAAAAAGAAAGCTGAAGGTAAGCATCATTATGTTGCTCTGTCTCATGTCGCAAAAAAACTTGTCCGTGTTCTTTACCACATTTTAGTCAATAATCTAACTTTTCAACCTCAAATTTAGTTATACCCATCGTCAATCTCATCCAGGAGTAGTTTGCTACTTCTAATTTGGTGTGCAAATTTTCTTGTTTCAATTCTTATGATAAATTACTCGAATTCTACTTGACTTCATATAGTTAGTCTTAAAATAATTCTCTCATTTTTTGATAAGTTCGATCATAGGTGATTTGCGGGTTGACCGTTTGCTCTGCTTCTAGGGTCAAAAGGGAAAGTGCGGTTGCGAATTTTGGAATTTGATCTTCGCGCATGCATTTGATTGTACCATAAATGACACCAGCCATAAAGGCATCGCCAGCGCCTGTGACGCTTCCGATCTTGTCTGCTTTTGCGCGAACCCATCCGATCTGCAGATCGTCATAGCTACATTTTCGATAAACACCCTTGGAGCCGTATGTGATAAAGACACGTTTGACTCCTTTTTTTATCAAGACTTCTGCTGCTTTTTGCGCATCTTTCATGGTGCGAATGGTCATGTCTGCTAGGAATGCAGCCTCTAAAATGTTGCATTTCAGGGTGTGAATCTTGCTGAGATGTTTTTTAATTCGCGGTGCGCGGTTTACGCTGACCGCATCCACAAAGAAATTGCTCTTGGGATACTCTGTAAATATCATATCAATGATTGTAGTGGAAAGTCCTGTATCCAAAAAGAGGATATTGGAATTTTTGATATAGCTATTCTTGCTACGGATAAATTCTGGTGTTAATTCATCCATAATGCTCATATCATTAATTGCCAGCAACATCTCTCGTTGATCGTCCAAGATTGCCATATAAGTAGAAGCGTTCTTATTTTCTACAATCATAAAATGACTGGTATCGATTCCGATTTGATTACATTCATTGAGAAGATAGGTGCTATTTTGATCTCCACCCGTTACGGAAATCAATTTTGTTTCTTGGCCCAAGCGGGTTAGGTTTTCAGTCACATTGCGACCGACGCCGCCCATGCTTAACCGAATTTGACCGATATTCGAGTCGCTGCCAACAACTTTGTTGCTTGAAAACCCTTGAATGTCTACATTGGAAGAGCCAATGACCATTACATAATGATTCTGCTCTAAGACATACCCTTTTCCTTTGATATAGCCTTTTTGCGTGAGATTGCGGATATGGACCGCAACAGAGGACCGTGTGATTTGCAATCGGCTTGCTAAATCTTTTTGCATAATCATTGGATTCTCTTCGAGGATTTTTAAAATTTGCCGTTCTCGATTTGTCAAAACTCTGCCTCCTGACGTAATATTATTATAATGTTTAGTCGGTAAACATATGACTAATTGATTTTATTATAATCCATCCCTATTTCATTTGCAATAGGCTATAATAAAATGTATGGAGGGATGAGCATGAAGGGCATACATACAGCGGATTGGCATTTGGGAAAGGTTGTGCACGGTCAATCTTTTTTGCAGGAACAAAGAGAACAGATTCAAAGGATAACGCGATTGATTGAGGAGGAATCCGTTGATTTCGTTATGATTAGTGGTGATCTTTTTGATCGAGCCATTCCCCCTGTGGAAGCACTTGTATTATGGGAATCGGTCTTGGAAGAGTGGGTCGAAGAACTGGGCATTCAGGTCTTCGTTATTGCAGGTAATCATGACAGCGCTATTCGTCTATCCTTTGCAAATCGATTTTTGGGAAAACAAGGCGTGAGTATATTGGGTGATTTTTCTCGTTTCTTTACTCCCTTGGAAGTCATTCATGACAAAGAACGTATACAGGTGTACTTTTTGCCGTACTTGGATACGGCTTATCTACGAGAAATATTAGAAACTCCTCAAGAACGGTCAAGAGAAGTGCTCTTGCGATCGGCGGTAGAGCGGATTCAAGAGACGTGGGACCCAAAAGCCTTTCATCTATTGCTGGCACATGAGTTTTTATTGGGCGGATCTGTTAGTGATTCCGAACGCCCTTTAAGTGTAGGCGGCAGTCAGGCAATTCCCTATCGGGTATTTGAGGATTTTGATTATGTGGCCCTGGGTCATTTGCATCGTGCACAGCGGATTGGGAAAGATCATATTCGGTATGCGGGCGCCTTGTATCCCTATTCCTTTTCGGAAGCAGGGCGGGTACCATCGGTTGAACTTTTGTATTTTGGGGAGGCTGGCTCCTTTGAACGAGAAAAAATAGAGATCAAACCTGAGCGGACCTTACGGGTGGTGGAAGGCCGACTAGACGAGGTCTTGGCTCTTCCTTCATCCGAGGATTACCTCTGTGTACGCATTGAAAACAAGGAAGTTATATTGGATTTAATGGGGAAATTGCGGGAATGGTTTCCTAATACCCTTCGGGTAGAACGGGGGCAGACTGGAGAGGCGGAAAGGAAAGAAGATATTTTGATTCGAGAAGTGGAAACACCTTTAGAATTATTTACTTCCTTTTTTACAGAGATGACGGGTGATGACTTGCTTTCATCACAGACTGCCTATTTGCATGGAATGTTGGATGGCAGGGAAGGGGAGGATAAAGCATGAAGCTTATTGAATTAGACTTGATTGGATTTGGTCCCTTTGCAAAGCGAACTAAGATTGACTTTCAGCTCTTTCAGGCAGCGCCGATTCTATTGATTCATGGCCAAACTGGCGCGGGAAAAACCAGTGTCCTCGATGCCATCACCTATGCTTTTTACGGGCGAGCCAGTGGGATGGACGGGCGAACGCCAGATACATTAAGAAGTCAACTGATTGAAGAGTCGGACGAGACCGAAGTGCAATTGATCTTTGAATTGCGAGGCCAGCGATATCGGGTGAATCGTAGCCCCGAGTATCTGCGGAAAAAGAGACGGGGAGACGGGTGGATCAAAGAGAGTCCTAGAGCTGTGTTTGAAGCTTGGGAGTCGGATCACTGGGTGCCGAAGGCAACCCGGACTCAGGGTGTAAATCAAGCCATTGAAGAGAAACTGGGGTTTTCTTACGAACAATTTACTCAAGTATTGATTCTTCCTCAGGGAAAATTCCGTCAGATCTTGATTGCCGACTCCAGTCAGCGACGGGATATTTTCAGGCAATTATTTCGCACTGGCGATATGGAATGGATTCAGTTGCGTCTACGGGAAGATACGGCGAAGATGCGAAAAGAAATTGAGACCAGAAAGATTCGTTTGGAGGAACTTTTTGGACAGATTGAATCCTTTAATCAAGGAAACGCCTCTTCTGAGACACTAGACTCTACTGGGATCATTGCATCAAAAGAAAACGTGAATCCCTTAGAAGTCGTAAGAAAACAGGTGGAGCGTCATCGAAGTGAGTTGAAGGAAATAGAAACAAAGCTTGCCAGTGATCGGGATAAGTTAAAGGAAAGTCGAGAACTAAGAGAGTTGGCAATCCAGGCGGAGCAAGTGAGAAATGATTTGGAATCTTGGGAAAATCGATTGGCAGCTTTGTTGGGAAAAGGACAAGAGGTCGAGGGGATGACGGTCGTTCGCGATCGCGGGGAAAGAGCACTTGGAATACAAAAAAGCAGAGATGATTTGCTACAATCCAAGACCAGAAAAAGTGAAGTGGAAAATAGGCTGCAAGTGGTTCAAAGAGAATGGAAAGAACTGTTAGACAAACGGAAGGAACTCTCTAGCCAGGAAGTGGTTCAGGCATCCATCGAGAGCCTGCAGACAAAGATTCGCGGGAAAAAAGATCAGGAAAAATTACTAGCGCGAGCATTGAAAATTCAAAAAGAAAATTGTGTTCTTCAAGAAAAAGTGAAGGCAATTAAAGCTGATATTGTTGTTCGTGAGAAACAAAAAGTAGAGGCAGAGGAAAGTTTGACCCTGATTCTCGAGAAAATCAGACAGGAGAAAGCCTACGATTTCGCCAAGGATTTACAGGCAGAGCAAGCGTGTCCGGTTTGTGGAAGTCTTCATCATCCCAGGTTGGCACAGCCGCAGAATCTGGATCCATCGGAGGAAGTGATGGCCCGGAAACGAGTTCAGCAGAGCGATTTGGCCTTGCGTACGGTGATGGACTCTTATCAACTTCCAGCAGAGAAGCTTGCAAAACTGCAAGGGGAGGAAGAAGGAATTCAGTCGCAGTTGAAGGGGCTTGATGGCCTTGGAACGCAGTCGGCGGCAGATTTGGAATCGGAAGAACGTTCCTTTCAAAAGCAGATGAATGCGGTCCGTGCCATGGACAAGAACTGGGCGAGGATTACAGGTCAATTGGAAGTGATGGAGATTCAACAAAGGGAATTGGCTGAGGAGACGATACAGCTTCAGCAGACTTGGGATAAAGCGCTGAAACAAAGCGGATTTGTTACAGAAGCCTCGTATGCGGATGCTGTCCGCTCTTATGAAGAGCTTCAAGGAATGAATCGAAAACTACAACAATATCAATTGGACCTAGCGGAGGCCAAGCGAAAGGTTGATACCCTAAAAAAAGAGGTTGAAGACAAGTATTCAAAACCGATTAGGGTTGCTGATCAAGAAATAATTGTAGAAGAGTGGACCCGAATTGTCGAAGAAGAGGCGCAGGCTTTAGCGGAAGAAATTGCCCGTTGGAAAAATGAAAAAAAGATTTTAGTTCGGCTTGAAACAGCATCGGTTGAATTAGAAGAAATCGAGACGAAATTCGGATCTTTGGCGTGGATGTCCAATGTTGCTTCGGGGAAAAATGCAAAGGGCATGGATTTTGAACAATATGTTCTTAGGCGCTATCTGCAGGAGGTTTTATTGGTAGCCAATCAACGGCTTGAAATTTTAACCGATGGTCGTTTTGAATTGCATATGCAGGAGGAACGAAGGGACAAGCGCAAGCGTTTTGGTCTGGATCTTGATGTCTTTGATTTTTATACTGGGGATCGGCGACCCGTGGGATCCTTGTCTGGAGGAGAGAGTTTTAAGGCAAGTTTGGCTATGGCTTTGGCCCTTTCTGATGTGGTGCGCGCCTTTTCCGGCGGCATTGAATTGGAAACGTTATTTATCGACGAGGGATTTGGCAGTCTAGATTCTGCTTCTTTGGATCAAGCGGTGGAAGTATTGGTGGATCTGAAGCAGCAGAATCGACTGGTGGGTATTATTTCCCATGTTCCTGAATTGAAGGAACGAATTGACAATCGGATTGAAGTGATAAAAAATAGAGGGAAGCAAGGAAGTCGGATTCGCATCCATCTTCCAGGAGGAGGAAATGATGAAGCTATGCCGGTATCGAACCAATGATGGAATACAGTTTGGTCTTGTGAACAAGGCGGAAACAGGCATCTTGCGGCTATCGAGATTTGGGATTGAAGGCGACGGAATGAAAGCGATAATAGATGCCTTTTTCGGCCCGATGAAGCTTGATCGGACGATGCTTAAAGCAGCACTGGATGAGGCTGGGGATGACTTGATGGAGAATGTGGAACTTTTGGCTCCTGTCGATCAGCCACCGGGAAGAATTATCTGCTTGGGGAAAAACTATCGTGACCATGCCAATGAAGTGAAATCTTTTTTAGGCAAGCAGGGCGGTGTGCCGACTGCACCGATTTATTTTGGAAAGATGGTCAATCGAATTATGGGACATGATGAAATATTGAAGGTAGATTTATCCAATGGATGTGAGTTGGATTATGAGGTGGAAATGGCCTTGTTCATTGGAAAAGAGGGGACCAATATTACTCCCGAAGAGGCGGAGGCTCATATTTTTGCCTATACGGTGGTTAATGATTTGACGGACCGCGCAGCCCAGCGCCGGCATGAGCAATGGTTGAAGGGTAAGTCCATCGACAACACCTTCCCCATGGGCGCATTTTTACTTTTAGCGGATACAATGGAGTTCCCACCAAACCGAAAAATCCGATCATTTGTTAATGGAGAACTACGACAAGAAGCAAGTACAGATTACTTGATTTTTTCAATTGAAGAGATTTTGTCAGACTTGTCGAAAAACTTCACTTTATATCCTGGAGATATCATTTTAACAGGAACTCCTGCCGGTGTAGGTATGGGATTCACACCGCCGAAAGCCTTGCAGTCAGGGGATTGTGTGGATTGTGAGATCGAAGGGATTGGCTGGCTGAAAAATCGAATCGAAGGAATTTAATTATAAAGAAGGAAACCGAAAATCGGTTTCCTTCTTATTTGCCGTTTGACAAGGACTGCTTCCTTGGTTATAATTTCATTTAAACTTTACTGTAATGAGGAGGTAGGCGTTTGGATTCAGTGAAACGAATAGAAGAAGCAAGAGAAAATTTGCGCGGCATCATTCATTCGACACCAGTCATCTACAGTGAATACTTTAGTGAGATGAGCGGCAACGAGGTGTATATTAAGCCGGAAAATTATCAAAAAACGGGTGCCTTTAAGATTCGCGGAGCCTATAATCGGATCTCGAAATTGACAGATGAGGAACGAGCCTGTGGTGTTATTTGTTCTTCGGCTGGTAATCATGCCCAGGGTGTTGCCTATGCAGCACAGCAGTTGGGTGTGCAGGCAACCATTGTTATGCCTAATGTCACTCCATTGATCAAAATCGAAGCAACCCGTAGCTACGGTGCGGAAGTAATTGTACATGGAGAGGTCTACGACGATGCATACGCGGAGGCGAGACGGATTCAAAAAGAAACTGGAGCCGTGTTTATTCATCCCTTTGATGATTGGGATGTTGTTTATGGACAAGGTACCATCGGTCTCGAGATCCTCGAGGATGTGGAAGATGTGGATATTGTGCTGGTTCCTGTAGGTGGCGGTGGATTGATTTCTGGCATATGCCTCGCAATCAAAGAAAATAATCCCAATGTACGCATTATTGGTGTCGAACCGGAAGGGGCGCAGACCCTGGGGCATTCAATTCGTAAGAAATCAATTGTACAATTGGAAGTGGTATCAACGGTTGCAGAGGGTGTGGCGGTGAGAACACCGGGCAAAAAAGCCTTTAAAATTGTGCAGGAATATGTAGATGAAATGATCACCATTGATGATCGAGAATTGCTGGAGATCTTTACAATTTTGATTGAAAAGCATAAGATGATCGCAGAAACGGCAGGCATACTTCCCTTGGCAGCCTTGAAGAAATTGAAGGTTTGGGGAAAAAAGATCGTATGTGTGGTCAGCGGTGGTAATATCGATGTGGTGAATGTATCAGAAATGATCAATCGTTCTTTAATCAGTCGAGGCAGGCTTTTCTGTTTTACCTTGGAATTGCCGGACAAGCCGGGTGAACTTTTAAATATTTCGAAAATCCTTGCGGAAGCAAATGCAAATATCGTGAAGATTGAGCACAATCAGTTTAAAACCCTGGATCGATTGATGCGTGTCGCATTGGAATTGACGGTTGAAACCAACGGTCAAGCTCATATTGCTAGTGTAATGAAAGAGTTAGAAGCGCAGGGATATTCCTTGCAGCGCGTATATTAAGCATAATAATTTATGCTGGGCTATGATGGAGAGCCTAAGGGTAAAAGAATTCACAGCGAGTCGATGGTTGGTGTAAATCGACAGTTCTTGACCTTAGTACTCCCTCCGGAGCTGGATTCTTGAATGAAGTAGAGGATCCCGGGTATTCCCGTTAAAAAAACACGAGTGGCTCGAAAGAGCAACTAGGGTGGTACCGCGGAAACTTGTCCGTCCCTTTTGGGGACGGGCTTTTTTTATACCTAAAAATAGAAAATTCGAAAGGAAGTGATGGCATGAGAAAAATTATAGTTTTTGATACAACCTTACGAGACGGAGAACAATCTCCTGGATGCAGCATGACAATAGCTGAAAAATTAAGAATGGCTCGCCAATTGGAAAAAATGGGGGTTGACGTTCTCGAGGCGGGATTTGCGATTGCTTCTGAAGGGGATTTTAAAGCCATTCAGGCGATATCGAATACTTTGAAGAATACCTCGGTTGCTTCTTTGGCACGTTCACTGCCGACTGATATCGATCGGGCATATCAAGCGATCAAAGGCGGCGTAGCACCAAGGATTCACACTTTTATTGCAACATCGGATATTCATTTGCAACATAAATTACGTATGACTCGTGAACAAGCCATTGAATCGGCAGTCGCTGCAGTCAAACACGCAAAGAATTATTTGTCTGATGTCGAGTTTTCTGCGGAGGATGCAACACGATCGGATTGGAACTATTTGACGAAAATTGTTCAGGCGGTCATTCAAGCCGGGGCAACCACCGTGAATATCCCCGACACCGTGGGTTACACGACGCCAGAAGAATACTTTGAATTGATCAGTCATTTGAAAAATACCGTGCCAAATATTGAGCAGGCTAGAATCTCGGTTCATTGTCATAACGATTTGGGCATGGGCGTAGCCAATAGCTGGGCAGCCATTCGAGCGGGCGCCGATCAGGTAGAATGTACCGTAAATGGAATTGGTGAACGGGCTGGAAACGCCGCTTTGGAAGAAATTGTAATGGCCATGCATACCCGACGGGAAAAGATGCAGGTGGAGTGTGGGATCGTTACATCGGAGATTGCAAGATCCAGCGAATTGTTATCATCGATTACCGGTGTAAAAGTGCAGCCGCACAAGGCGATTGTGGGTGCTAATGCTTTTGCTCATGAATCGGGCATTCATCAACACGGCATGTTGAGTAATCGTACGACCTATGAAATTATGACACCGGAAAGCGTGGGGATTAAACAAACCCGTTTGGTTTTGGGCAAACATTCTGGCAAACATGCCTTAAAGGATCGTATTAAGGAACTGGGTTATGAAATTCAAAAAGATGAGTTTGAAAAAATATTCGAGCAATTCAAGGCCCTTTGTGATCGCAAGAAAACCATTTATGATGATGATTTGGAAGCATTATTGGCAAGCAAGGTGGATGAAGCTGCTGAACATTATCGTTTGAACCGATTTGTGATTAACACTGGGAATGATATGACATCGACAGCAGCGGTTGTAATTGAGCACAAGGATGAAGTTATTGAAAAAGTAGCATTTGGAGACGGCCCAATTGATGCAGCCTACCAGGCAATTCGAAAGGTGATTCCAGCCGAAATTCAATTGATTGAGTATAATATTGATGCCGTAACAGGTGGCGGAGATGCCCAGGGCGAGGTTCGTTTAAAGCTTGAAATTGACGGAGAGCCGGTGTCCGGTCGTGGGGTTAGTACGGATATTATCGAGTCTAGCATCAAGGCATTCTTGCATGGTGTGAATCGATGGGAACAGCGAAAGGAGCGACAAGCATGAAAATGACCATGACACAAAAGATTTTTGCTCAAGCCTGCGGAAAGACCAAGGTGGAGGCCGGGGAGTTTATTTTGGCTAACCTGGATATTGTCTTAGGCAATGATATTACCACACCTGTTGCTCAAGACGCCTTTGAGCGAATGGAAGCGGGTAAGGTCTTTGATCAAGACAAGGTCGTGATCGTTCCGGATCACTTTACGCCAAATCGCGATATTCGCGCAGCCATGCAATGTCAAAAGGTAAGAAATTTCGCTCATGCACAAGAAATCACAAACTATTTCGAGGTTGGTCAAGTGGGCATCGAGCATGCCTTGCTTCCTGAAAAGGGATTGGTCAGTGCGGGACAGGTGATTATTGGAGCCGATTCCCATACCTGTACCTATGGCGCTTTAGGCGCTTTTGCCACCGGTGTTGGTAGCACCGATATGGCGGCGGGTATGGCCATGGGTAAGACTTGGTTTCGTGTTCCAGAAGCTATTCGAGTGGAATTGACGGGCACGATGCCCAAATGGGTATCGGGCAAGGATGTGATTTTGCATTTGATCGGCTTGCTGGGTGTTGATGGGGCAACTTATCAGTCTTTGGAGTTTGTGGGAGACGGCATCGCCAATCTTTCCATGGATGATCGTTTCACCATTGCCAATATGGCCATTGAAGCAGGGGCAAAAAACGGAATTTTCCCTGTAGATGAGAAGACTCTAGCCTATTTGAAGGAATCTGGAGCCAAGGAACCGAAGATTTTTGAAGCGGATCGGGATGCTGAATATGTGCGTGAGGTGAAAATCGATTTGGCTAGCTTGTCACCGACGGTAGCCTTTCCACATTTGCCGGAAAATACCAAACGAATCGAAGAGGTGGCAGAGATCGTCATTGATCAAGTAGTCATCGGATCTTGTACCAACGGACGTTTGGAAGATCTTCGCATGGCGGCCGAGGTGTTTAAAGGACGCAAGATTAAGAAGGGTGTGCGGGTCTTGATCTTCCCGGCAACCCAGAAGATCTATCGACAAGCCATGCATGCCGGATACTTTGATATCTTTCTGGATGCAGGCGCTGTGATTAGTCCTCCAACCTGTGGACCCTGTTTGGGTGGACATATGGGGATATTGGCAAAGGGCGAGCGTGCTGTTGCTACAACCAATCGAAACTTTGTGGGCCGCATGGGTCATGTGGAGTCTGAGGTGTATTTGGCTAGTCCGGCAGTTGCAGCGGAATCCGCCATTCAAGGAATCATCGCGGCACCAGGCACGTGGGCGAAGGAGGGCAAATAATGAATCAAGCATTTTGTTACGGGGATCATATCGATACCGATGTGATTATTCCCGCTCGTTTTTTAGATACCAGCGACGCCAAGGTCTTGGGCGGATATTGCATGATGGATTTGGATCCGGATTTTGTGAACCAAGTGAGTCAAGGGGATTTGATCGTTGCGGGTGAGAATTTTGGCTGTGGGTCTTCACGTGAGCATGCGCCTTTGGCTATTCTTGGCGCAGGAGTCAGTTGTGTCATTGCCAAGAGTTTTGCGCGAATTTTCTTTAGGAATGCCATCAATGTAGGCCTACCCATTGTGGCTTGTCCAGAGGCGGTAGAGGGGATTGAGAATGGTGATACCATTACCGTGGATCTTGCTGCCGGCATCATCAAAAATGAAACGAAGAACGCAAGGTGGCAGATGCCACCTTATCCGCAGTTTTTACAGGAATTGATTGCCATGGGTGGATTGGAAAACTACGTGAAGAAGCAGAAGGAGGGGCAAAATGTTTAAACTATGCGTTTGTCCTGGTGATGGAATTGGTCCCGAGGTCACAAAAGCTGCCATAGCGGTATTTGAGACACTTGCCAACCAGGCAGGAATTGATTATGAAATCAATGAGGCATTAATCGGTGGAGCGGCCATTGATGCAACGGGCCAACCCTTCCCTGAGTCAGCGAAGGTGCTTGCACTGGCATCGGATGCCGTATTTTTAGGCGCTGTTGGGGGAGACAAGTGGAATGAAATACCCGTTGCCCTTCGCCCGGAGCGGGGCCTTTTGGCCTTACGTTCAGCCTTGCAGACCTATGCCAATCTTCGACCGGTTCAAATGTTTGCTGGATTGGAAGATATGTCACCGCTGAAAGCGGACCGCATGAAAAATGGTATTGATATGGTGATTGTGCGAGAATTAACTGGAGGCATTTATTTCGGTGCCCGTCAAGAAGGTGATGATGCTGCCTCCGATGAGGAAAAATACACCCGAGAAGAAATTACTCGGATTGCCCATGTGGCATTTCAAACAGCCCAAAGCCGAGACAAAAGAGTGACCAGTGTGGATAAAGCCAATGTCTTGGCAAGTTCCCGCCTGTGGAGACGTGTGATGGAAGAAGTGGCTCGTGACTATCCTGATGTTGTTTTGGATCATCTTTACGTCGATAATGCCGCCATGCAATTGATCCGGGATCCCGGCCAATTTGATGTGATGGTGACCAATAATATTTTTGGAGATATCTTGTCTGATGAGGCGAGTGTTTTGGTGGGTTCTATCGGTCTCTTGCCTTCTGCTTCCATCGGAGAAAGCAAGGCTTTGTATGAACCCATTCATGGATCCGCGCCAGATATTGCAGGACAGGGAAAGGCAAATCCCGTAGCGGCGATTCTTTCTATAGCCATGCTTTATACCCACAGTTTGAAACGAAAGGACCTGGCTGAACAAATTGAAAAAGCCGTTTCTGCAGTTTTAGAAGGTGGCGAGCGTACCGGCGATTTGATGCAGCCGGGCTGCCAAATGCGAACAACTGAACAACTTACAGAGGCAATTGTCCGTGAAATTACGAAGAAATAACGATAACCGTAAAAGATTATTAAAAAAATGAAACAAAATGTGTTGACAAGGGGTGATTAGCCCCTTATAATCAGATTAATATTACGAATTGATTTACGAAACTGAACTTTCTGAAAGCAGTCTAAATTGGAGTGAAGATCATGAATGCAATGAACACAATCTTTTCAAACAATTTGAATATGCTCGTCCTCGTCTTGGTCCCTGTGCTCGTCGCACTCGTGGGCCTAGTCGTCGTGGTCGAAAATAAAATTCAAAATTGTTGCGAAAGATCGAACCCATTGTATCTATGTTAAATTTGGTAAAATATACCAAACGGGGCGTTCTTCGGAACGGCCCGTTTTTTTATATGAAAAAACATTTATCTCATTATTCTAAAGGAATACAAGTGGAGTAAAAATTATGAATACAATGAAATCGACTTTCTTAAACAACTTGAATATGACTGGCTCAAACGTGTCAGCATTAGCACTTCTCTTGGTCTGCCTACTCGTCGTAGTCGTGGACCTCTTCTGCGTGCTCGTGAATATGATCCTCGTCGATCGAGTCGTCGTCCTGAGAGAAAAAGTTCAACCTGTTTTCGAAAGAATGAACCCATTGTATCTGTGTTAACATGGATATGTATTTAAACGGGATGTTCTTCGGAACGTCCCGTTTTTTAATGCTGAATAGATCTTCGTTACACATTTAGCGGAGGGTTCAATCTGCTAATAAGTGGTGAAATGAAGATGGTCTGTCTGGAACAAGCTTCAAGGCAGAATTCATGTGATGAAGCCAAAGGAGGAAAAAACAATGCAAACAATTTATGCGAAATTGGACAAGGGAATGGATAGTTTTATCCGCGTATCCAATACCTTAAGACGAAAAGAATATGAAATTACTGGAATGAATTTGCAGGCAATCACCTCTGAAGCGGGCAGTCATGAAATGCATATTCATTTGCAGGGAAGCAATCCGATGACAGCCAATCGAGCCATGAGGCAATTGGCAAAATTGATTGATGTTAATTCGATTCAATTAATCAGGGAAGCCTAAGGAGGAGATAATCATGCAAACCATTTATGCGAAATTGGACAAGGGAATGGATAGTTTTATCCGCGTATCCAATACACTGAGAAGAAAAGAATATGAAATTACTGGAATGAATTTGCAGGCAATCACCTCTGAAGCGGGCAGCCATGAAATGCATATTCATTTGCAGGGAAGCAATCCGATGACAGCCAATCGAGCCATGAGGCAATTAGCAAAGTTGATTGACGTTAATTCGATTCAACTAGTCAAGTAAGCAGAGAAATAAACCCTATGACAGCCAATCAAGCCATGCGGAAATTAGCAAAGCTTGTTGATGTAACATCTATATAATTAACTAAGGAGGAAGTATAAAAATGGCGAAAATGTATTATGACGATGATGCGAAATTTGAGGTAATTGCAGGAAAAACGGTGGCGATCTTAGGCTTTGGAAGCCAGGGTCATGCTCATGCGCTGAACTTGAAAGAGAGTGGTGCTTCTGTAATCGTAGGTTTGTATGAAGGAAGTCGATCTTGGCCCAAGGCTGAGGAAATGGGATTACAAGTTATGACGGTTGCTGAGGCAACAAAAGCATCTGATGTAATCATGATGCTCTTGCCAGATACACGTCAAGCAAGTGTCTATGAAACAGAAGTTGCCCCTTATCTGGAAGCAGGAAAAGCCCTTGCTTTTGCTCATGGATTCAACATTCATTACAACCAAATTCGACCGCCCAAGGATATCGATGTATTTATGGTAGCACCTAAGGGACCGGGTCATTTGGTTCGACGTGTCTATCAAGAGGGTATGGGCGTACCGGCACTCTTCGCAATCTATCAGGATGCGACAGGCCAAGCGAGAGACATTGCTATGGCATACGCCAAAGGCATTGGCGCCATGAGGGCTGGTATCTTGGAAACGACTTTTATGGAAGAAACGGAAACGGATCTTTTCGGCGAGCAGGCAGTCCTTTGTGGCGGCGTGACCGAGTTGATCAAGGCGGGATTTGATACCTTGACTGAAGCTGGATATCAAGAGGAAGTTGCATACTTTGAGTGTCTTCATGAAATGAAGTTGATCGTTGACCTTTTCTATGAAGGTGGATTTGAAAAGATGAGAGACTCAATCAGTAACACAGCTGAGTATGGTGATTACGTAACAGGCACGCGAATCATCACCGATGATACCAGAGCGGAGATGAAATCAGTTTTGGCTGAAATCCAAGACGGTACCTTCGCAAAAAATTGGATTATGGAAAATCGAATCAATCAACCAACCTTTGTAGCGGCACGTCGCATTCAAAATGCACATCCAATTGTAGCGGTTGGAAAAAGACTTCGTTCTATGATGAGTTGGATCGGTGGGAAAGACGCGTAGGAATAGATCAGGTTAGAATAAAGGAGGGTCACGATGAAGGGCGCAGAAATCGTATTAGAAGTTTTGAAAAGAGAAAACGTTGAGCTCATGTTTGGATACCCGGGTGCAACCGTAATCCCTTTGTATGATGCCCTGTATCGTGCAGATGACGCCCCGCGTCATATTCGAACGGTTCATGAGCAGCATGCTGTTCATGCAGCGGACGGATACGCACGGGCTTCGGGGAAACCGGGGGTTTGCTTGGTGACAAGCGGTCCTGGTGCATCCAATACCATTACGGGATTGGCAAATGCCTACATGGATTCAATCCCCATGGTCGTCATTACTGGTCAAGTGCCCACATCCTTATTGGGCCAAGATGCCTTTCAGGAATTGGATATAACAGGGATTACTTTCTCGATTACTAAGCACAGCTATTTGGTGCGGCATGTTGATGAGTTGGCTCAAGTGATGACAGAAGCCTTTAAGATTGCATGCAGCGGTCGTCCAGGACCTGTTTTGGTTGATATTCCTAAGGATATCTTCTTGGCGGAGACAAGACCCGATTGGAAGGCTATCGATCAGATTCAGGGAGAAATTTTTGACACGTCTCTTGGCCATGAAATCAAGGAAGCGGTTCAAATGATCAAGGAGTCGGAAAGACCAATTATCTTGGCCGGCGGTGGTGTAAGAATGTCAGGTGCGGAAGCAGAATTGGTTGCATTTGCCGAGAAGACACAGATTCCGATTGCCAATAGCCTGATGGGTTTGGCTACCATTGATCGCGCAAATCCTTTGTCGATAGGCATGATCGGGATGCATGGTCATAAGCATGGTAATTTGGCGGTGACTCAAAGTGATTTGATCTTGGCCATCGGTACACGGTTTAGCAATCGTGTAGTTGGCAAGCGTAGTAGTTTTGGAAAGAACGCCAAGATTATTCATATCGATTTGGATCCCACAGAATTTGGAAAAGTAGTCGAACATAGCTTGGCCATACCCGGGGATGTCAAAGCGATTTTGACTGAAATGACAGAGGCTGTTTCATCCGCTGAGCGTCCAGTCTGGTTGCAACGCATTCGTGATTGGCAAAATGGAGAGGCTTCTAATCGAGAGGTCGGATTCACACCGAAAAACATCTTAAGACAGATTAATCAGGCGACTGATCCTCGGGCGACTTTGGTTACAGATGTGGGCCAGCATCAAATGTGGACTGCGCAGTATTGGGATTTTAAACAGTCGGAAGATTTTATTACTTCTGGGGGACTTGGTACTATGGGTTTTGGTGCGGGAGCAGCCATTGGAGCTTCTATGGCAAAGCCGGGGCATCCAACGATCTTGATTACGGGTGACGGAAGCTTTCGGATGTCAACCCCGGAACTTTTAACGATTGCACGCTATCAATTACCAATTTTCATTGTGGTTATGAACAACCGAGCCTTAGGCATGGTGAGACAATGGCAATATCTTTTTGGCGATGAGCGATATGCTGAAACGGATACGGATGAAACCATGAGCTTTGAAAAACTGGCAGCTGTTTACGATATTCCGGGTGCAACAGTGAGTACAATGGAAGAATTACAGGCCGTTATGGATGGTCGTAAATGGGAAGGTGGACCTTTCTTGATGGAAGTTCGGATCGAGAAAACCCATCAAGTATATCCCATGGTGTCACCGGGAAAAACCATTGATCATGTCATCACGGAAAAAAAGTAAAAAGACCATCTTGTCATTCAGTTTCGTGATTCGGATCTGAGTGACAAGGTGTTTTTTGTTGTTGAAGAAGATAAAGATTGGACGAAAATGAGAGTTGACCAGCCCGGGAAAGCACTTGTCCGTGAAAAAACACAACAAAAAGCGTTTTCCTATCCAAATATTAAATAAAAGACACAATAGTCGTTGACAATCCCCGAATGGACCTATATAATTGCACTAATATCATTACATTTCAGAAATTGGTTGAAAATTGGAGAGAAAATCATGAATACTTTGAATAGCGTTTTTTCTAACAATTTGCATATAATTATTATTATTCTGGTCCTCGAGCTAATCGTGCTCGCGGGCCTAGACGTCGTGTTTAAAAAGAATAATTTGAATTGTTACGAAAGAAACCACCCACTGTATTTATGTTTAAATGAATAAACATGATCTAACGGGGCGTTCTTCGGAACGCCTCGTTTTTTTTGAATCCTAAGGAGGGAATAACATGCAAACAATCTATGCAAGATTAGACAAAGGAATGGATAGTTTTATCCGTGTAACCAGTACATTAAGAAGGAGAGAGTTTGAAATTACCGGTATGAATCTGCAGGCAGTTACCTCCGGTGAGGGTAGTCACGAAATGCATATTCAATTACAGGGAACACATCCGGAAACTGCGGAAAGAGCGATGCAGCAACTTGAGAAACTAGTCGATGTCACGTCGATTCAATTATTAAAGGAGGAAGTATAAAATGGCGAAAATGTATTATGATCAAGATGCAAACCTTGAGGTATTGACAGGTAAGAAAGTAGCGGTACTTGGATTTGGAAGCCAGGGACACGCCCACGCATTGAACTTGAAAGAGAGTGGTATCTCTGTAGTCGTTGGATTATATGAAGGAAGTCGATCTTGGCCCAAGGCTGAGGAAATGGGACTTGAGGTCATGACGGTTGCGCAAGCGACAGAGGCAGCCGATGTGATTATGATGCTCTTGCCGGATACCCGCCAAGCAAGTGTCTATAAAACGGAAGTTGCACCTTATCTTGCAGCAGGCAAAGCCCTTGCTTTTGCCCATGGATTCAACATTCACTACAATCAAATTCGACCGCCTAAAGATGTCGATGTATTTATGGTAGCACCTAAGGGACCGGGTCACTTGGTTCGACGTGTCTATCAAGATGGAAAAGGTGTTCCGGCGCTCTTCGCGGTTTATCAAGATGCGACAGGCCAAGCACAAGATGTTGCCATGGCATATGCCAAAGGGATTGGCGCCATGAGGGCCGGCATTTTGGAAACGACTTTTATGGAAGAAACTGAAACGGATCTTTTTGGTGAGCAGGCAGTCCTTTGTGGTGGCGTAACTGAGTTGATCAAGGCGGGTTTTGACACCTTGACTCAAGCTGGATATCAAGAAGAAGTTGCATACTTTGAGTGTCTTCATGAGATGAAGTTGATTGTTGATCTTTTCTATGAAGGCGGATTCGAGAAGATGAGAGACTCGATCAGCAACACAGCCGAGTATGGCGATTACGTAACAGGCACGCGAATCATCACCGATGATACCAGAGCGGAGATGAAACAAGTCTTGGCGGAAATCCAAGATGGGACATTTGCAAAGAATTGGATTATGGAAAATAGAATCAATCAGCCAACCTTTACAGCGGCACGCCGTATGCAGAACGCGCATCCAATTGTAGCCGTTGGAAAGAGACTTCGTTCCATGATGAGTTGGATTGGAGGGAAAGATGCGTAGTGATCGAGTAAAGGCGGGAGCGACGCGGGCACCGCATCGGTCTTTGTTAAAAGCAACAGGCTTGACTGACGAGGAAATCAGTCGCCCCTTGATTGGGGTGTGTAATTCATTTAATGAAATTGTCCCCGGGCATGTGGAACTTCGTCAAATTACAGAGGCGGTCAAGCGGGGTGTTTTGATGATGGGGGGAACCCCTTTGGAGTTTCCAGCCATTGCCGTTTGTGATGGCATTGCCATGAATCATGAGGGAATGAAGTATTCCCTGGTCAGCCGGGAAATTATTGCCGACAGCATTGAGGTTATGGCAAAAGCCCATGGACTTGACGGTCTGGTTTTGATCCCCAATTGTGACAAGGTTGTGCCGGGCATGCTGATGGCGGCTGCGCGGGTTAATATTCCGACCATGCTTGTCAGCGGTGGACCTATGCTAAAAGGGCGCTTTCATGATAAAAATGTGGATTTGATTACTGTTTTTGAAGGTGTGGGTATGGAAGCACTGGGACAGATGGAACTAAGCGAACTGAACGACTTGGAAAATGAAGCTTGTCCGACATGTGGATCTTGTTCCGGTATGTTTACCGCCAATTCCATGAACTGCATGACAGAAGCTTTGGGCATGGGACTTTCAGGAAACGGTACCATACCAGCTGTTTATGCCGCTAGAAAGCGTCTTGCCAAGGAAGCGGGCATGCGGGTTATGAACCTTGTGGAGAAACAAATTAAACCGCGGGATATTATGACGTCGGAAGCCTTTAAAAATGCATTGGCTGTAGATATGGCTTTGGGATGTTCAACCAATACCGTACTTCATTTGACGGCGATCGCCAAAGAGGCAGAGGTGGAGATGAATCTGGATTTGATTAATGAAATCAGCCAGTCGACACCCAATCTTTGTCGTTTGAGCCCAGCCGGTGAGCAGCATATCGAAGACCTTTATCACGCAGGTGGCATTCAAGCCTTGATGAAGCGATTATTGGAGGGTGGCAAGATCAATCCAAGCGTTCAGACTGTATACGGCGAACCCATGGGCCATGTGCTTGAACATGCTAGAGTAAAAGATAACTCCGTAATCTATACCATGGAGGAACCCTATTCTCAAACTGGAGGAATTCGGGTTTTAAAAGGAAACTTGGCACCCAAGGGCGCGGTTGTCAAGCAATCGGCGGTAGCAAATTCCATGATGCAAGTGGAAGCGCGGGCGCGGGTATTTGATTGTGAAGAAGATGCGGTAGAAGCGATCTTGGCAGGCCATATCCTTGCTAATGATTGTGTGGTTATTCGCTATGAAGGACCAAAGGGTGGTCCCGGCATGAGAGAGATGCTGACACCGACTTCAGCTTTGGCAGGGATGAACTTGGATGACAAGGTTTCTCTGATTACGGACGGACGTTTTTCTGGGGGAACCCGAGGTGCAGCCATTGGTCATGTGTCACCGGAAGCGGCTGACAATGGACCGATTGCATGGATTCAGGAAAATGATCGAATCAAAATCGATATTCCGGCTGGTGAATTGACCCTGATGGTTGACGATGAAGAATTGACGGCGCGTGCTGCCGCTTGGCAACCAAAGAAAGTAACGGTAACCGGATATTTAAAACGGTATGCAGCGATGGTGAAAGACGCTTCTGAAGGAGCGGTAATGTTTTAAGGAGGTAAACGATGAAGGGCGCAGAAATCGTATTAGAAGTATTTAAAAGAGAAAGCGTCGAGCTCATGTTTGGATATCCGGGCGGAGCGGTGATCCCTTTGTATGATGCCCTGCATCGTGCGGATGATGCTCCGCGCCATATACGAACGGTTCATGAGCAAAATGCTGTCCATGCCGCAGACGGATATGCGCGAGCGACTGGGAAACCAGGTGTCTGTATTGCAACAAGCGGTCCAGGCGCTTCCAATACCATTACGGGATTGGCAACTGCTTATATGGATTCCGTTCCCTTGGTGGTACTAACGGGACAAGTTCCGACGGCTTTATTAGGAAAAGATTCCTTTCAGGAATTGGATATAACGGGGATTACCTTCTCCATCACCAAGCATAATTATTTGGTGAGGGATGTAAACGATTTGGCTGAAGTCCTGACGGAAGCCTTTGAGGTTGCCTCTAGTGGCCGTCCAGGCCCCGTATTAGTTGATATTCCAAAGGATATTTTCTTGGCTGAGACGACACCTGACTGGGCAGCATTGGGTCAAGCGGCAGTTAAAGAAGCGGTAAAGGTGAATTACTCAGCAGAGATTCAAGAAGCCCTTGCTATGATTGAGTCGGCCAAACGGCCGGTGATTCTTGCCGGCGGAGGCGTTAAACTTTCTGAAGCGACGAAAGAACTTGTGGCCTTTGCTGAGAAAACTCAAATCCCCGTGATTAATACGCTGATGGGCTTGGGCACCATTGATCGGGCTCATGCTTTGTCTTTGGGCATGGTCGGCATGCATGGTTTTAAGCATGTTAACCTGGCGGCGTCTCAAAGTGATTTGATTCTTGCCATCGGCACGCGGTTTAGTGATCGTGTTGTCGGCAAGAGGGGATCTTTTGGGAAAAATGCTTCGATTATTCATATTGATTTGGATCCGACGGAATTCGGCAAAAATGTTCAACAGAGTTTGTCAATCCGAGGGGATGTGAAGAAAATTTTATGGGACTTGCTAGCGGTGGTGCCAAGTAGTGAAAGAGCGGATTGGCTGAATCATATTCAGAAATTGGAAAACAAATCTTCAGATCGGGCTCATGGATTTACACCGGCTAATATTCTTTCTGCTATCAACAAGGCTGTTGACCCGCGGGCGACGGTGGTGACCGATGTAGGTCAACATCAGATGTGGGCAGCACAGTTTTGGGACTTTAAGGAGTCGGTGAATTTTATTACCTCGGGCGGACTTGGTACCATGGGCTTTGGCCCGGGAGCGGCCATGGGTGCTTCTATGGCAAATCCGGATCAGACAACGGTTTTGATCACAGGGGATGGAAGCTTTCGCATGAGCGCTTCGGAATTGTTGACCATAGCCAAGCATGACATGCCGATCTTGATTGCAGTGATGAACAATCGAGCCCTGGGCATGGTGCGACAATGGCAGCAATTGTTTCAGGATGAACGGTATGCTGAAACGACAAATGACGAAGATATGAGTTTTGAAGCTTTGGCAGCTGTTTACAAAATTCCTGGAGCAACGGTGGATACGCTAGAGGAATTGGAAGCTGTTTTAAGGGAAAGAAAATGGGAATCGGGTCCTTTCTTGATGGATTTAAGAATTGAGAATACCCATAATGTGTATCCGATTGTGCCTCCGGGCAAACCTATTGATCAATTGATTACAGAATAGAGGAAAACATCCGGCAATCTTGTAGCTTTAGCTCAGGATTGACTGGGTGTTTTTTTGCTTTCTACTTGCAAGTTTGAATGACATTTTATATACTTTATTTATTAAATAAAGAAAGAGGATGATCATGCGCTATCAACGGTCCAACAAACGATTAATTAAACAAGTGAATCTTCGATCCATATTGCAATATCTTTGGCACCATAACTTGGCGTCACGGGCGGAAATCGCTAGATCCTTGCAATTGAATCCAGCGACCATTACCAATTTAACTCGAGAATTGAAAGATGAGGGCTGGCTTCTTGAAACGGGTGACGGTGATTCCTCGGGGGGGCGGCCCCCCGTTTTATTAAAGTTGAATCGTGAGATGATTCAAATGATCGGGGTGGATGTAGGGATTAAAAGTATGAAATTCAGCTTGGTTAATGGATTTGGAATCCTGTTGAAGTCTTGGCGAATCGAGGAGGCAGAGATTCAAACTGGAGATGATTTGCTTATGCATATAATGGAAGGGATTAAAAACCTACAGGTCAATATAAAGACTGTTTTGGGAATTGGGATCGGTATGCATGGACTCGTTGATCGAAAGCAGGGCATGATTCAATATGCACCAGCTTTCAAAGTGGAAGATTATCCGCTAGGAGAAAAGCTAGAGGCTGCATGGGGTTGCATGGTTGTACTTGATAATGATGTGCGCGCCATGGCTATGGCGGAACGATGGTTTGGATTGGCGCAGAATGTTTCTGATTTTTTCTTGATCAATCTTGGAGACGGGGTTGGCGGTGCTTTTGCCATGGGGGGTAGAATCCAGTCAGGCGGGGCTCAGATGGCTGGTGAGATTGGACATATTACCGTGCCTGATCATGATAAAGTACTTTGCAATTGTGGGAGGACAGGCTGTTTGGAAACCGAAATTTCAAGCGGTGCCCTGGCGAGGAAATATCGGAAAAGAACAGGAAAAACTTGTGAAAACGGAAAGGCTATTTATGACTATGCTTGTCAAGGCGACCCGGATGCAAAGGCGGTCTTTGCTGAAATGGGAGTACGTTTGGGACAAACCATGGGGCTTGTGGTGCAGCTCTTGAATCCGGAGCTGATTATTCTTGCCGGCGGAGTCAGTGGGGCATGGGATGTTTTTCAAACCTCCTTTTTATCAGAACTGGAAAGTCATTCCGTTTCCAGAACCTATCGAACGATACGAGTGGAACCGACTCGATTAGGGGGGGAAGCCGGAGTTTTAGGAGCGGCTACCTTGGTGATTGAGGAATGGATGGATAGTCATAAAGGAGAAATCGAATGAATCCAAAAGAGTTAATTCAAGTATTTGAGGATAAATTTGGCGCTGGCGGAGACCTACGTTTGTTTTTTTCACCGGGCCGTGTCAATTTAATTGGTGAGCACACCGATTACAATGGCGGAAATGTTTTTCCGGCTGCCTTGACTTTTGGTACCTATGCCGTAGTGAGAAGGCGAAGCGATGGGGTTTTGAAGTTTGCTAGCCTGAACCTGACTGATGAGGTTGAAAGGAAGCTTGATGACTTAACCCATGTCCCTGAGGACGGATGGACGAATTATCCAAAGGGAATGATTCAAATGTTAAAGGAAGCGGGATTAACTGTTGGCGGTGCAGAGTTTTTGTTTTGGGGAAATATTCCAAATGGTGCGGGGCTCTCGTCATCCGCTTCTCTTGAAGTTGTTACTGCCATTGCCATGAGGGGTCTTTATGGCGGACAAGCATCGAATCTAGAACTGGCTCTTTTGGCACAAAAGGCAGAGAATCAGTTTATAGGCGTGAATTGTGGGATCATGGATCAATTTGCCGTTGCCATGGGGAAAAAGGATCATGCCATTCTTTTGGATTGTGCGACCTTGCAGTTTAAATGGGTTCCTTTCCAAGTAAAGGACTATGAATTGGTGATTGCCAATAGCAACAAGAAACGCGGTTTGGCAGACTCGAAGTACAATGAGCGTCGCAGTCAATGCGAGGAAGCCTTGCGTCGGGTTCAGGCTCATCGTGATCTTGCTGCATGGGGTGCGATGACAGAGGCGGAGTTCGAAAGAGTAATTCCTTGGATTGTAGATCCGATTTTAGTGAAGCGTGCCCGCCATGCGGTAACTGAGAATCAGCGAACGTTACAGGCAGTAGAAACCCTACAAGCTGGAAATCTGCTAGCCTTTGGCCAATTGATGAATGCTTCACATTGTTCCCTTCGCGACGATTATGAAGTGACGGGCATTGAATTGGATGCCTTGGTGGAAGCGGCCTGGGCGCAGCCGGGGGTAATTGGCTCCCGTATGACAGGCGCTGGTTTTGGCGGCTGTACGGTTTCGCTGGTCAAACGAAAATGGGTAGAGCCCTTTATGGAAAATGTTGGAAAGTTATATCAGAAAAAAACCGGGTTGACACCGGATTTTTATCGCGTAGCCATTGGAGATGGGGCAAGGGAGTTGATTTTATGATGAGAATCAAGCTTGAAAAGTTGATTGCCTATGGTCGCGAATGGAAATTAATAGAAGATATTGATTTGCCTTATGTAAGAAATCGTCTCTTTGATCATACGGGATGCGAAGAAAAAGGACCATGGGAATCGAAAGAATCTTTTGAAATTCCAGAAATACCCCAATCGATTCTACAATCCCTTGTGGAGATCCAAGTTCAAATGGGGCTGGTGGAGAATCTTGACTCCTATCGTCAACGCTGGATGATGGACGCTATGGACATTTTGATGCCGCGTCCTTCCCAAGTAAAGCAACATTTTGAAGCCATAGAGCAAACTGAATCATCTGATGCTGCCTTATCCTATTTTTATGCCTTAAGTCAGAAGTCAGGCTATATTCAAATGGATCAAATTTCAAAGAATGAGGAGTGGATTGCAAAAACGGATTCTGGAGATTTGGAAATTACCATTAATCTTTCCAAGCCAGAAAAAGATCCAAAGGAAATCGCCCTACAGGCTAAGGAAAAGAAAAAGGGCTATCCGACCTGCGCTTTGTGCGTAGAGAATGTTGGTAATGGAGGTGATTTGCTGCATCCTGCAAGACGAAATCACCGTGTGATCCCTGTGATCCTGGCAGAAGAGGCGTGGAGTCTGCAATTCTCTCCTTATCTGTACTATCAGGAGCACTGCATTTGTTTGAATAATGTTCATCTTCCGATGAAAATCACAGAGACAAGTTTTGTGCGACTCTTTGATTTTGTCGATCGATTTCCAGGATATTTTATAGGATCCAATGCAGACCTGCCCATTGTTGGAGGCTCGATTCTGTCCCATGATCACTTTCAGGGTGGCCGGCATCTCTTCCCGATGATGAAGGCTGAGGAAATATACTTGTATTCAGCAGGAGAAGTAGACGTTTTTCGGGTGGAATGGCCCATGAGTGCGATACGTTTACGCGGCTATGATCGGGAAGCGATTATTGCCATGGCCGTAGGGATTCAGAAAGCATGGTGTAGGTACGACAATCCAGTTCTAGGAATTTTAGCGGAAACCGATCAGCTTCATCAAACGATCACACCTATTGTCAGAAAAGAAAATGAAGTGTATTGCATGGAAATTGTCTTGAGAAACAACCGGCAGAGTGCCCAATACCCTGATGGTATCTTTCATCCCCACCAAGCGTGGCACGCTATTAAGAAGGAAAATATCGGGTTGATTGAGGTAATGGGTCGCGCGATTCTTCCAGCGCGCTTGCAAAAGGATCGCATGGCTTTAGCAGCGTGGCTGATGGCTGATGATTCGAGGGCATTGCCCAAAGCCCTCAGTCATCATCAGGAGATGGTTGACCGATTTTTAGGGCGTAATCGAGCAGATGAAAAGGGTAAGGACGCCCTAGGACGAGTTGATCAAGCGATTGGCCTTGTTTTTGAGAAGGTTCTAGAAGACGCTGGGGTTTTTAAACAAACAAAAGATGGCATTCAAGCATTCGAAGCATTTATCCGATCGTGCCAATAAATGGATTTCATAATTTTACAATCAGGCATTTGTTTAAACCACCTTCTGTCTGCTGACCGACGGTTCATAAGAACAGGTGTTTTCTTGTTTTGAATTTGTTATACTAGGATGGAATGGGGGAGTAAAAATGGCAAAGATGCGAACCAAGTTTGTCTGTCAAAACTGCGCATATGAAAGTCCAAAATGGATGGGCCGCTGTCCTGGATGTGGAGAGTGGAACACCCTAGTGGAAGAAGCAGAGGAAATAAGATCGGCTGCGACTCGAAGTGCGAGAGCCTCGAGTAAGCCTCAGTCCTTGTCTGAAGTGAAGATGGGGCAATATACAAGGATCGATACGCGAATTAATGAGTTCAACCGAGTGCTGGGTGGTGGCTTGGTTCCTGGTTCCATGGTGCTAGTTGGTGGGGATCCAGGAATCGGTAAGTCAACAATTGTTTTGCAGGTAGCTACCCACTTGGCCAATCAAGGCTTGACGGTTTTGTATGTTTCTGGGGAAGAATCTGCAGAACAGCTGCGGATGCGGGCTGAGCGATTAGGTGCCTTAGAAGATTCCTTGTTGGTCTTGGCCGAGAATGATTTGGACCAGGTGGAGGTATCTATTGATTTGGAGAAACCGGATTGCCTGATTATTGACTCGATTCAGACCGTACATTCCATGCAAGTCACATCGGCGCCGGGAAGTGTGAGCCAGGTGCGGGAGTGTACCAACCGATTGATGCAGATCGCCAAAGGGAAACGAATCCCAACATTTATCATCGGGCATGTGACCAAACAAGGTAGCATTGCCGGACCCAGGGTCTTGGAACATATGGTTGACACCGTACTTTATTTTGAAGGCGATCGATACAATGCTTACCGAATTTTGAGGGCGGTTAAGAATCGATTTGGGTCTACCAATGAAATTGGAATGTTTGAGATGCGTACAGAGGGATTGGTGGAGGTAGAGAATGCTTCCGAATTCTTACTTAGCGAACGACCTGAACACGCTTCTGGATCTGTGGTGGTACCAAGTATCGAAGGAACACGACCCATGCTGGTCGAGATTCAAGCCCTTTTAAGCCAAACTGCTTTTGGAAATCCACGTCGGGTGGTCAATGGGATGGACCAGAGTCGAATTTTGTTGCAACTGGCTGTGTTGGAAAAACATTTGGGGATGCAAACACAAATCTTTGATGCCTACTTAAATTTGGCAGGCGGGATCAGTGTGAAGGAGCCGGCCCTCGATTTGGGAATTGCTGCTGCCATTGCTTCCTCTCTTAGAGATACAGCTATCGATCCGAGAATTGCGGTAATGGGAGAGATTGGATTGACTGGAGAAATTCGTAGCGTTCAATTTGCTGAGAAGCGTATTTTGGAAGCGGAGAAAATTGGGTTTTCCAAGGTGATTTTACCAAAATCAAATCTATCTCAGTTGGAAACATCATCTTTTTCCATCCAATTAGTCGGGGTGAAAACCATTCGTCAAGCGATCGATGCGATCTTTGAATGAAGCATACCCACACAAATGTAAGGAATTTATAAACATTTTTGAAAGATCCTTTTAAACGCTCTTTTCTGTGGTAAAATGAGGGAGATTACAAGGATCTTTCTTTTTTTTCATGAAAAAAACGCATCACATTCTTGACAATTTAAAAGTCCCTTGATATAATGCTTTTCTGTTTTATCCCACTTTATGGTATAATGGAATTAGTAGCCTAAAGGGAGGTATATTATGTTTAAAGTTGGGGATCAGGTTGTATATCCAAGCCATGGAGCAGGAACGGTTGAGGGTATTGAAGAAAAAACAGTCTTGGGAAAAAGACGGATCTATTTAATTATACAAATGCTTTCATCAGATTTAACGGTTTCAGTGCCGGAAGAACGTGCATTAGAGGTTGGATTACGTCCCGTTATTACGGAAGCGGAGATTGCAGCCGTTTATGATATTCTTACGTCTGAACAAACTGAAATGGAATCAAATTGGAACAAGCGCTTTCGAGCGAATATGGAAAAGATCAAGGGCGGAGATATTGCAGAAGTTGCAGATGTGTATCGCAATCTTTTTATACGAGATCGAGAACGCGGTTTATCGACAGGCGAAAGAAAAATGTTGTCAGATGTTCAGCAGATGCTGATCAGTGAGTTGGCTTTGGCCAGTGGAAAAGAAACAGATGTCATTCAAGTAGAAGTAAATGAATGTATCTCATAAAATAAGGTAAAGGAGGAAGTTCATTGTCGATCAAGAAAGTAATGAAATTGTTAATTTCCTTAGTGGGAATGACGATTGGGATCGGCGTCGGAAATTTTGTTTTCTTTCTATTTCCCGCAGTGGAGAAATTGTTTGGATCGGTTGCGTTATTATTTGGTTATTATGGCGTTTTCGCCCTGCTATTCGGAATTATTTTCTTTATAAGCTCAAACCGTTTAATCACGTTTTTTCAAGGGAAAATGGAAAGAATTGAACAGGACATGCGGAAGATTCCATTGGAGAATATACTTTTATCCGCTATTGGATTGATTTTGGGTCTGATTATCGCCTATTTAATTTCTAGTTTGGTGATGCAAATTCCGCGGGTGGGAGCCTATATTTCCATTGTGGTGTATGTGTTTTTTGCATACTTGGGTATTATGGTACCCTTGCAACGCAAGGATGATTTATTGGCCCTACAACAAAATTTTCAACGTTCTAGTAAAGAATCTAGTCGGAATCGGGCTAAGAAAAAGAAACGTGGATCGATTCCAAAGATCTTGGACACCAGCGTGATTATTGACGGACGGATTGCGGATATTTGTGAAACTGGTTTTTTAGAGGGTCCTTTAGTTGTGCCGGAATTCGTTTTGGGCGAGGTTCAGCATATTGCTGATTCTTCTGATGACTTAAAGCGAAAAAAGGGTCGAAGAGGGTTGGATATCTTAAATCGAATTCAAAAAGAACTGGACATTGAAGTACAAATTTCGTCGAAGGATTTTCCTGAGATTGCTGAAGTGGATTCGAAGTTGTTAAAGCTTTCCAAAGAATTGAACGGCAAGGTGGTAACCAATGATTACAATCTAAATAAGCTTGCACAATTTCAAGGGGTAGAGGTGTTGAATGTCAATGAGTTGGCCAATGCCGTTAAACCGATTGTTTTGCCGGGTGAAATGATGACAGCATTGATTATCAAAGAAGGAAAAGAAGCCAATCAAGGCGTTGCATATTTGGATGATGGTACCATGATTGTTGTTGAAAATGGACGACAATGGGTGGGACAGACCATTACTGTATCCGTTACCAGTGTTTTACAGACTGCGGCGGGCCGAATGATTTTTGCAAAAAGAAATCATCATTAGTGGTTCGATTTTATCGAACCACTTTTTTATGGAGGAAATAGAGAACCATGAGTTATGAAGGCAAGTTTATTTCTGCGGTTATACCTGCAGCGGGAATGGGCACACGGATGGAACATGATATGAATAAAATATTTATCATTATGGAGAATCGCCCCATCTTGGCGCATACCTTGGAAGCCTTTCAGAAATGTGAGGAAGTTGATGAGATTGTGGTTGTGGCGAAAGAGGAAGAATTGCCGTATATGCAGGCGGAATTCCAATTGGAATATCCATTTTCGAAGGTGAGAGCGGTTGTTGCTGGAGGGGAAACACGGCAGGATTCGGTGTTTAATGGATTGATGTCGGTGGATCCGGCGTGTGATATCGTTTTGATTCATGACGGTGCACGTCCTTTTGTCAATCAGCGGCTCATTCTTGACAGTATTAAAGGGGTGATTGAATATGGCGCTTGCGTTGTAGGCGTACCCGTGAAAGATACGATCAAGGTAATTGACCCGGAACGAAAGATTCGATACACGCCCCAGAGAAAGAGTCTTTGGACTGTACAAACTCCACAGAGTTTTGTCTATGAGTTTATTGTGGATGCTCATTTGCGTGCACAAGATGAAGAGATTAAGGCAACAGATGACAGTTCGCTGGTGGAACAGCTGGGCTATCCGGTTCATATGGTGATGGGAAATTATGATAATATTAAGATTACCACCCCGGAGGATTTGAAGTTTGCCAAGGCAATTTTATGGAATTGGAAATAACCCAGCGGAAGCTGGGTTTTTTTGTTTGGTTTTTTTGGGATTTTGTTTGGAATTATTTGGCGGGATGGTATGGTTCGTGGTATACTTTGGTTGTGAGAAAAGGTTTTCATTGGAAAATACGCCAAAATTGCCCGAACTTGGATGGTATGTTTCGGTTTGGCATGAGACTTGCAATAGTATGAGGTGGAGGGAATCATGAAAGAACGGATTCGACAAATTATCGCAACTGAAGACATGAAAAATCCCTTAAGTGATCAAGCGATTGCTAAATTATTGGGGGTACGCCGAGAATTGGTAACCCTGACACGAAAAGAAATGGGTGTATTAAATTCAAGAGCCCGACGAGAACGAATTTTGGCGAAACGAATGACTGAGATTATGGAAGAAAAAGAGAGTCTTTCGGAGCGTGATTTGACAGATCGGTTGAAGGCGGAAGGCTTTCAAGTATCTCGTCAAAGTGTGAGAACCCTGAAGGGAAAGCTTGATCAGCTAAACATTGAAGATGAGCTGTCAATTGGCAATGAAACGAAGCCCAATCTTTCAAAGCAAAATAGATCGAACCCAGTTGCTGCTGCAGATGTTGCCTTTAATACGTTGATTGGTGCATCCGGAAGCATGAAGCATTCGATTCAACAATCCAAAGCGGCGATGCTTTATCCGCCCCATGGATTGCATACCTTGATCCTGGGAGAAACCGGAGTCGGGAAAAGTGAACTGGCTCATGCCATGTTTGATTTTGCGAAGAAGCAGGGTGTGGTCAATAGTAACTCAGATATGATTCTTTTTAATTGTGCTGATTATGCGGATAATCCACAATTATTGATGGCACAACTGTTTGGTTATGTGAAAGGCGCCTTTACGGGAGCAGAGAAAGATCGAAAGGGCTTGGTAGAACAAGCCAATGGAAGTATCTTATTTCTGGATGAGGTTCACCGTTTGCCGCCAGAAGGACAAGAACTTTTGTTTTATTTGATCGACAAGGGTCGTTTTCGACGATTGGGAGAGACGGATGCTACACGAAAAGCGCAGGTAACCATTGTAGCTGCTACAACGGAAAATCCGGATTCAAATTTGTTGATGACCTTTCGTAGACGGATTCCTATGGTGATTGAAGTGCCGAATCTTGCGGATCGACCGATCGAGGAACGGGTAGAAATTGTGCATGCCTTGGTATCTCGAGAAGCCTTTCGAACCAACCGCGATATTCGAGTGACCAACGAAGCCATACGATGCTTGCTGCTTTATGATTGCCCGGGAAATGTGGGGCAGTTAAAGAGTGACGTACAGGTATCGGCAGCCCGTGGGTTTTTGAAACAAGTTGTGGGTCAATCCAAGGAAATTGTGATTACGGTGGATGAGTTACCACAATCTGCAAAGCGGGGATTGCTGAAATATGAAGGGAATCGACAAGCGATTGAAGAATTAGTTGGTTTGAATGATTTTCAAGTTGGGCCTGACATGGGAACCAAGAAGGTATTTATTAAAGATGGATTGTATGGATTTTCACAGGAAATCTATCAATATATAGAACAGCGTTATGCCGATTTAAAATCTCAGGAATTGGGCGATGAATTGGTTAACTATATGATCGGAAATGAAACAGAGAACAAGTTGAAGCAATTGGTTCACAGGTTCGAAGCGAATGTAAAACCGATCAAAAAGAATGAACTGGCTAATATTGTTGGTTTTGAAACTATCAGTATTGTGGATCAGATGATTCGAATTGCAAAGCGAAAGTTGGAGATTGATGGGGACCGACTTTATTATGTGTTGGCGATCCATGTTTCCACAACGATTGAGCGATTGAAAGAAGGAAAAACCGTACGCAATCCAAATCTAGAAAACATCAAACGCAAGCATGGATATGAATACTCTGTTGCTCTGGAGATGGTTCAAATCATTGAAAATGAAATTGATTTGGTCCTTCCGGAAGATGAGGCTGGATTTATTGCCATGTATTTGAATATGATGGAAAAGGAAGAGGAGGATCAGGCGCGAGTTGGTGTTATTGTAGTCAGTCACGGTACAGTAGCGCAGGGCATGGCTGATGTTGCCAATCGACTATTGGGTGTCAATCATTGCCGGTCTGTGTGTATGTCTCTGGATGAAAAACCAGAAGCTGCTTTGGCACGAACCCTCGATATGGTGAAAAATGTCGATGAGGGGCGCGGGGTATTGCTCTTGGTAGATATGGGTTCTTTGGTCACATTCGGAGAAATTATTACCCGGGAAACATCAATTCGAACGCGCAGTCTTGGTCGAGTGGATACCTTGATGGTGATTGAAGGGGTTCGCCGGGCGATGTTGCCTAATGCAGATTTGGACGTGGTCGCGGATACCTTGGAAGAGGATCCAAAATATATTAGCCGGATTGCCAAACGACAAAAAAACAAACACAAGGAATTCGCTTTGATTACTATTTGTATCACGGGCGAGGGATCAGCGCTTAAAATTATGAATCTTGTACGGAATATTACTCAGGAATATGAAGAAAATATTCATATTATTCCCATTGGTGCCATTGATGAGAATTTGAATTATTTAATCCGCACAACGATGAAGCGATATCATGTTTTAGGCATACTGGGAACAGTCAATCCCAATGTGCCAGAAGTGCCCTTCTTTTCATTGGAAGAGATGATCCACACGGAAGGTGTAAATCGACTCCATCACTTATTGGAGCGGAATATTCCATATCCTTCTCATTCAAAGGGTTCTTTGCAAGCCTTGTTTGACATCAATCGAATTTGGCTGGATGAGCAAAGCCAGGAGAAGGAAGCGATTATTCGGCAAATGGCTGAACCAATGATAGCGGAAGGGCTTGTCACAGAAGGTTTTGTCTCCGCTGTTTTGGAGCGAGAGACCGAAGGTGTGACCGTCTTGGACAATGGAATCGCGATTCCCCATGCAGACCCGCGGACGATTCGACGCAATGCAGTTTCATTTATGAGACTAAAAACGCCGATTATCTGGAAAGATGGCTTTGAGGTTCAATTCATTTTCCTATTGGCTTTCCAAGAAGATGCGATGGAATGGGTGCTTAGTCTACACGAGTTATTTCAGGATTTAGAATTTATCAATCGATTAAAGACATTCCATGATAAGGAAGTTTTTATAAAAAGTTTAAAGAATTAGTAGGAGGAATATGATGGAATCTATAGGGCTGTTGCGACAGGATTTAGTCGTACGGGATCTGGAAGCATCCAGTGATCAAGCTGCAATTGAAAAACTGGCAATGTTTTTGCATGAAAAAGGAATGGTAAAAGAAAGTTACATCAATGCGATTATGGAGCGAGAAAAGGTGTTTTCAACTGGGCTTCCGACTGGCAGTATTGGCGTAGCAATTCCACACACCGATGTTGAGCACGTGAATGAGCCGGCAGTAGCCATTGGGATCTTAAAAGACCCTGTACCATTTACTGTGATGGCTTCGGACGACGACAAGGTGGATGTGAAGGTGATGTTTATGCTGGCTGTTAAAGAGCCTCATGCACAAATTGAATTGCTTTCAACCTTGATGGGTGTTTTATCGGACCCAGAGTTATTAAAAACCATAAGTGAAGCGCCTAGCAATCGTAAAGTAATTGAAGCGATTACCAGCGTTTTATAAAAAAAGGGGGAAATACAATGAAAAAGATTTTAGTAGCATGTGGAACAGGGATCTGTACTTCAACAATGGCAGCCAAAAAACTTGCGACTCAATTGGAATCTCGTGGTTTAAAGGGACAGTTTGTCATCAGTCAATGTAGGGTTTCAGAATTGAGTTTTAAAGCAAATGATTTCGATGTGGTAATTTGCACATCCAATGCTACAGGTACATATGACACGCCAGTTATTCAAGGTTTAGCTTATTTGACAGGTGTTCAAATGGACAAGACTACTGATAAAGTGGTTGATGCGTTAGGTTTATAGAGATTTTGGAGCCTTCGGGCTTTAAATAAAATTTTTAAGGAGGATTTATTTTATGGCTATTCTTAATTTCATCGTAGGTCTTGGACCATCGGTTATGATGCCGATTCTATTGACGATCTTTGGTATGATTCTCGGTGCATCATTCGGGAAATCGCTTCGTTCTGGTTTGACAGTTGGAGTTGGTTTCATCGGTTTGAACTTGGTAATTGGCCTTTTGGGCGGAAACTTAGGACCAGCGGCACAAACCATGGTCGAAAACTTTGGCTTAAGCCTAACAACAATTGATGTTGGTTGGCCGGCAGCAGCAGCGATTGCTTTCGGTTCTCAAATCGGTGCGGTTATCATTCCTATCGGTTTGGCTGTTAACATTGTTATGCTTCTGACAAACACAACACAAACAGTAAACATTGATATCTGGAACTACTGGCATTTTGCTTTCACAGGCGCATTGGTTCAAGGCATCACTGGATCATTCGCATTGGGCGCATTTGCAGCTGTTGCGAACATGATTATCACCATGGTAATCGCTGACCGTACGGCTCCAGGCGTTGAAGAATTCCTAGGACTTCCTGGCGTTTCGATTCCACACGGTTTCTCTGGCGCGTATGCTCCAATTGCACTTGTAATGAATGCGATTCTTGAGCGTATTCCTGGAGTTAACAAAATTAACATCGATCCAGAAAAAGTACAAAAACGTTTAGGCGTATTTGGAGAGCCTCTATTGGTAGGTACTGTAATTGGTATTATCATTGGTGTTATGGCACAATACGATGTTGCAGGCGTCTTACAACTAGGTGTTACCATGGGTGGTGTCTTGATCTTGATCCCTCGTATGGCAGCAATGTTGATGGAAGGCTTGATCCCGATTTCAGACGCGGCTCAAATCTTTATTGAAAAACGATTCAAGAACCGTGGTAAAATGTACATTGGTTTGGACTCGGCAGTTGGTCTTGGACATCCTACAACATTGGCAGTTGCTTTGTTGTTAACACCAATCACGATTTTCTTGGCATTGATTCTTCCTGGAAATACGGTTCTTCCTTTTGCTGACTTGGCGGTAATTCCGTTTATGTTCGTATTGGTTGTACCGTTTACAAAGGGCGACTTCTTCCGTACATTCATCATTGGTTTCGTTATTGTAGCAGCAGGTCTTTTGATTGCAACAGACTTGGCGCCACTTCATACTGAAATGGCAATTGCAGCAAACTTTGACATGGGTGGAGCAACTCAGATTTCTTCTATCTGTGATGGCGCGAATCCAATGGCATGGGGAATCACTAAGTTGATGAACATGGGCGTTATTGGCGCAGGTGTTTTGGGCGTAGTATCAATCGCTTTGGCATTCTGGAATCGCAAGCAAATTATTGCAGACGCAAAAGCAGAATAAGAATTGGACGGAGAGCCTGGCGATCGCCGGGTTCTTCTTTTTTAAGCAGGACAAAGATGGTAGGGCTCAAATTAGGTTTGAGACAGGATTCATATAGGGGGAGTAAAGTGATGTTGGAACAATTGAAAAAAGAAGTGCTGGAGGCGGCACTGGCATTGAAAACGAATAAATTGGTTACACTGACCGGCGGTAATGTGACGGGTCGCGACCCTGAAACTGGATATTGTGTAATAACACCCAGTGGGATCGCCTATGAATTGTTGTCACCAGACGATATGGTCGTAGTGGACATTGATGGGAATGTTATTGAAGGTGAAATGAAACCCTCTGTGGATATGATGGGACTTTTGTATATTCTGAGACATCGTCCAGATTTGCATTGTGTGATTCATACGCATTCACCTTATGCAACGAGTTTTGCAATTTTGAATCAAGGAATTCCTTGTGCTTTGACAACCCTAGCGAATGAAGTGGGCAGCGATGTACCTTGCGCACCTTATACGAGACCGGGAAGTGAAACCATTGGTATTCAAGTGGTCGACCATATTGGCAACTCGAACGCTTGTCTTTTGGCTCATCATGGGGTCATAGCTGTGGGAACCAACGTCCGCCATGGTTTGGTGGCAGCGGTCATGTGTGAAGATGCAGCGAAGGTCCTTTATCTAGCGAAAACAATGGGTATGGTAGAACGTCTACCACAAGAAGAGATTGACTATAATCGTGAGCTTTTCTTGAATACCTATGGACAATAAATAGAAAAACCGGGTACACTGGGGAAAAGGGGGAATAGCAATGAATACAATTGCATTGACATTGCCGAAGCGAGTTTTGATTGGCGAGGGTGTATTAAAACAACTTGCGGAGGAAATGAAGGGATTTTCCAAAAAAGGAATGATCATAACCGGGGGAAACTCGGTCAAGCGTTCAGGAACTTTGAACCGGGTACTGGAAGAATTAGCGGCCTTTGATTGCTTGGTTTATGATCAGGTAAGCTGTGAACCTACAACAGAGATGGCAGATATGGCCAGAAAGGCGGCTCGAGAATTTGGCGCTGGATTTGTGATCGGCCTTGGCGGAGGAAGCGCCATGGACGTGGCAAAGACGACTGCTGGACTTTATGGTTTGGATGAATCGACGCAAGCTTGTATGGATCTTAAGACCTTTGACAAGAAGAATATTCCCTTTATCGGGATTCCAACAACAGCGGGAACAGGGAGTGAAATTACGCTAAATGCCGTGTTGTATAGCAAGACGACAAAGAACAAACAGAGCATTGCTGCAAGTTGGTTTCAGGCGGAAGTCGCTTTGATTGATTCTGAATTGACGATTTCGATGCCTGCCGCTTTGACAGCGGCCACAGGAATGGATGCCTTGACTCATGCCATTGAATCTTATACGTCAACTGTTGCAAATGAGGTGACCAAGGCCATTGCCTTGGAAGCAATTGAAGCCATTGGCAAGGGTTTGATTCCGGCCTGTGAGAACGGAGAAGACCGGGAGGCTAGGCTTTTAATGGCCAAGGGTTCTGCTCTTGCTGCACTGGCATTTTCTCAGACCGGTGTTGGGATCGCTCATGCGATTTCTCACCCTTTAGGTGCTGAATTTCATATTTCTCATGGGGTTGCCAATGCGATTTTATTGCCCGAGGCGATACGATTTAATCGAGTGGTTTGCGAAGGGGACTATAAGCAGATTGCAAAGGCTCTTGGAATGGAGGATGCGGAAGTTGGAATTCGCAAGTGGTTGAGTCTTCTTCCGATTCCGAAAACCTTGAGCCAAGCTGGGTACGAACGAGGCCATGAAGAGTCGATTTTAGAGAAGACTTTTCTTTCTCGATCGCTGAAAAAAAATCCGAGACAAGCATCTAGGGAAGATGTATTGATGCTGATCGAATGGTGTGAAGGGAGATAAAAGGATGAAAGTATATCAACATACACGCGTTTTGGTGGCGATTCAATTGCAGGCGTTGATGATGGTGGTAATTGGATCTTATGGGTTGTGGCAGACAATCAAACAGGTGCCGGGATGGCCTTTATTTGCCATGGTTGGCCTTGTAGGGCTGGTTTCTGCTTTTCGAATGGTGGTTCAAGGAACCCATCCGGAAAAAATCGAAATCGATGATCGTGAAATTCGAATGACATCCTTTGGTCGAACCAAACGATTCCGTTTAAATCAATTGGCGCAATTTCGGATCAAGGATTTAGATCCTCGTCGAAAGGTATTTATTCGTATTGCTGACGAAGATGGAACAAAGGGACGATATTGGTTAAGCTTTGACAAGTACAAGGATGCTGAAGACTTAACTTTTTGGCTTCACGATTTGGAGTATAAGTTAAACCCTAACGACCTCAAGTACCATAATCGGATGTTGGCTGAAAAGAAGGCTGCGAAGAATGCGAAAAAAAGCCCGGAGAAGAATCCGGATCATAAAGAGTAAGAGTGAGTGAGAACGAAAATTCTAAGGAATTTTCGTTCTTTTTTTGTTTGTTCCATTGCATGAAAAAGGAAGCCGTGTTACAATACAAGTGACAAAAGAACAAGTGCTGAGCAAATGCTCATACTCAACACAAAACATACCAGGAGAGTAAAATGGATCTAGAAAAAAAGCAGCTCATAAAAATTGCAAAGATGTACTATGACGAGGGGATGACCCAAGATGAAATTGCAAAACGATTGAGCCTCTCACGTCAAAAGGTGAATCGAATGATGAAGCGATTGATTCCAGAAGGAATCGTTCAAATTTCGATTGATGATTCCTTGGATGAGTATGTGGAACTGGAGAAAAGCTTGGAAGCAGAATTGGGATTGGAAGAAGCGATTGTTATTCAATCGGATTCTGATCTGCATATTCTTTTGAATCAATTGGGAAAAGCCGGAGCAGAGTATTTGGATCGAGTGATCAAGCCACAAACCAATGTCGGTATCGCATGGGGAAGAACCCTTGGCTATATGACAGATCACTTGAAAAAACCCCGACAAAGCTTTCGAGGATCGATCGTGCAATTTGCCGGAGGCGCGCCCATCGATATCGATGGACAAGGCGTAGTCGCCGATATCAATAAGTACTGGAAGAAACAATCAGGTGAAATCACTCGGGTCATGGCGGATGTCCTAGGAGGCACACCCTATTTGCTCCACACCCCCTTGTTTATGGAAAGCCCTGAAGCCATGACAATTTTACGTAAGGAACCCAGTGTGGCCCGAGTTTTCAATCAAATGAGCTTATGTGACTTGATGATGGTCAGTCTCGGAGGCGTAGGTCAACATCTCACTCCATTTCGAGAACATCTTTTAACACGCAGCCAGCTTGATTATTTGCAAGCAAGAGGGGCAGTCGGGAATGTAGTATTTCGATATTTCGACATTCAAGGAAGATCCATAACCACGCCATTTGATGAGCATGTTATGTCGCCGGAACTCGAGGTGATGAGAAAGATTCCCAAACGAATTTGTGTTGCGGGTGGCGAGGAGAAAATAGAAGCGATTCTGGGAGGAATTCGCGGGGAAATTGTGAATGTATTGATTACAGATTATGAAACGGCTCAGGCGGTGTTATCACTGTCAAAGGTCGAATAAGAAAGGGAGGAACAAAATGAGCATTGAACGCGAAACACTATTGGAAATGTATCTGCGTATGAATCAGGCGCGCGCATTTGAAGAAAAAGTAAAATGGGGATTTGCACGAGGTATGATCCATGGCACAACCCATCTTTCTATTGGACAGGAGGCGTCTGGTGTTGCTTCTTGTATGGCCTTGGATGAAGGTGATAAAGCTTCTTTATCTCATCGTGGTCATAGTGCGGCAATCGGCTTTGGTGTTGACTTGAAAAAAATGATGGCTGAGCTTTTAGGTCGCGCTAACGGATATTGTAAAGGCAAGGGCGGATCTATGCATATTGCCGATATCGAAAGTGGCAACTTGGGTGCTAATGGAATCGTAGGTGGAGGATTTTCTATCTCTGTCGGTGCGGCTCTCACTCAACAATATCAAGAGACTGGGAATGTAGTTCTTTGCTTTGCAGGCGACGGTGCGACCAATGAAGGAAACTTCCATGAGTCACTAAACCTTGCTAGTATTTGGAAACTTCCCGTAATTTTTTACATCGAGAACAACCTGTACGCAATGAGTAATCCACTTGAAAAACATATGAACATTACCGACATTGCAGATCGTGCGGCTTCCTACGGAATGCCGGGTGTAATCTGTGACGGCAATGATGTATTTGATGTGTATCAAACTATACAAGAAGCAGCGAAACATTGTCGCGAAGGCAAGGGACCTGTTTTGGTTGAATCGAAGACCTATCGTTGGGACGGTCATTCAAAATCTGATGCACAGGCCTATAGAACCATGGAAGAGAGAAAAGAATGGATGGCGAAAGATCCGATTCTTCGACTTCGCAACCATATGATTGAAGAAGGAATTAAGACGGCGGAAGAAGTGGATGCCATGGACGCCAAAGCGAAACAAGATATTGAAGATGCATTCGAGTTCGCTTGGAACAGTCCAGAACCTGATGTCAGCACACTTACAGAAGACGTTTACGCATAGGAGGGGAAAAAAATGAAAACAATGACGTACGCGGAAGCGATTCGAGAAGCGATGTCAGAGGAAATGAGACGTGACGAAAATGTTATGTTCATGGGAGAAGACATCGGACTATACGGTGGTGCCTTCGGAATCTCTGTAGGCATGCTAGATGAATTTGGCGAAAAACGCGTGAAAGATACACCAATTTCAGAGGCGGTAATCGCCGGAGCAGCAGCCGGAGCGGCTGCAACAGGTCTTCGTCCGATTATGGAGATCATGTTCTCTGATTTCTTTACGATTTCAATGGATGCTTTGGTTAACCAAGCTGCGAAAATGCGTTACATGTTTGGTGGCAAGGCACAGGTGCCTATGGTATGCCGTACACCGGGTGGATCTGGAACTGGAGCGGCAGCGCAGCATTCACAGTCTTTGGAAGCGTGGTTCTGCCATGTACCGGGAATCAAGGTGGTAACACCATCAACACCTGCAGATGCCTATGGACTATTGAAAGCATCGATTCGTGATAACAACCCAATTGTCTTTATTGAACAAAAACTTTTGTACCGAACAAAAGGTGAAGTGCCTGTAGATCAAGACGATTTTATTATTGAATTAGGTGTCGCTGATGTCAAGCGACAAGGTACAGATGTGACCATTGTCACTTACGGACGTATGGTTCAACGTGCTTTGGAAGCAGCTGAAATTGCGGCTGAAAAAGGTATCAGTGTTGAAGTTGTTGACCCGCGTACCCTTCAACCTCTTGACAAGGATACCATCATTAAGTCTGTTGAGAAAACTGGCAAGTTGATTGTTGTTGTAGAGGCAGCTCAAACCGGCAGCTATGCAGGTGAGATTATTGCCAGTGTTACAGAAAGCGACGCATTCGATTTCTTGGACGCGCCGGTTCAACGACTTTGCGGCAAAGATGTACCAATTCCTTACAACCCAACATTGGAAGCTGCCGTTGTTCCTCAGGTAGATGAAATTGTTGCAGCGATTGAAAAAGCGGTTAACCGCGGTTAGGTGGTGAAAAGATGGCAGCAGAAGTAATTATGCCCAAGGCTGGCATGGCTATGGACGAAGGGACCGTCGTACAATGGTACAAGCAGGTAGGCGACTCCATCGAACAAGGCGAGGCAGTTTTGGAGATCTTAACAGATAAAGTAAATATGGATGTTGAAGCAGAGGCTTCAGGCGTCTTGCTTGCGCAATTAGCAAAAGAGGGCGATGTTCTTCCTGTATTTACGGTGATTGGGTATATTGGCGCAGAGGGGGAAGCAGTTCCCCAAGCGACAGCATCAGCTGAAACAGTGGCTGCGGCACCTGAGGAGACTGCAACAGCGAAAGCAGTAGCAGCGGCTCCAGTGGCGAAAGTGACTTCCGATGGGAAGCTACGTGCAACACCAGCAGCAAGAAAGATTGCCAGAGACAAGAGTCTTGATTTGGCCAGTGTTCCAGGAAGCGGAGCCAAAGGCAGAATTCATGCTGTTGATGTTTTGGAATTCCGCCCTCAAGCAGATGCTTCTATTCTTGCAAAGCGTATAGCAGCGGACATGGGTGTGGATTTAGATTCGATTGCTGGAAGCGGTGCACGCGGACGTGTGTTGAAGGCTGATTTGATGGCGACTCAACAGCAGGCAGCGCCTGTCGTTATGGAAGCCAAGGTGGAAGATACCTTGATTCCGTACAAGGGAATTCGAAAAGTCATTGGCGATCGGATGCAAGAAAGCTTCTTTACAGCTCCTCATGCAACTTTGACTATTGAAATTGATATGACAAAATCTATCGAGATGAGAAAATCATTGGTGGATGCTTATAAAGATTCTATTGGTGAGAAGCCTTCCTTCAACGATATGGTGATCTTGGCTGTGGCTAAAGCATTGAGAGCGCATCCTGGAATCAATTCCACTTTGACGGATGAGGGCATCTTGCAACATGGCAATATCAATATCGGATTTGCAGCGGCAACAGCAGAAGGCATGTTGGTTGTGCCAGTGATTCGAAATGCGGATCAAAAAGACTTCAGAAAATTGGTTGTCGAAGCGAAAGACTTGGGTCGTCGTGCGGTGAAAGGCAAGATCTTACCAGATGAGATGCAGGGAAGTACTTTCACCATTTCAAATTTAGGCATGTTTGGCATTACGGAATTCACTGCGATCATTAATAAACCGAACGCGGCAATTTTGAGTGTAGGCGCAATTATTGAGCGTTGTGTACCCGTGAATGGAGAGATTGCAATTCGATCCATGATGAATGCAACAATCAACTTTGACCATCGCATTGTTGATGGCGCACCGGCTGCTAAATTCTTGCAGACCCTCAAACAAAATCTTGAGAATCCGTACTTGATGTTATAAGGAGGAGAAGCAATGGCAGCAGAAATTATTATGCCAAAGGCCGGTATGGCCATGGATGAAGGAACGATTGTACGTTGGTACAAAGAGATTGGCGACCCGATTGAACAAGGGGAAGCAGTTTTGGAGATCTTGACGGATAAAGTAAATATGGACGTGGAAGCAGAAGCCTCTGGTGTCTTGCTTGTACAACTCGCTAAAGAGGGCGATGTATTGCCTGTATTTACTGTAATTGGATTTATTGGCGCGGAAGGTGAAGAAGTATCAGCGGCACAAGCTGCAGTATCTGCGGCACCGGCTGTTTCCAAGAAGGATCAAGCAGAACCAGAAGCGAATCAAGAGGCGGTTGCCTCCGATGCTTATGATGTGGTTGTCTTGGGTGGTGGTCCTGCTGGCTATGTTGCAGCGATCAAAGCGGCACAGCTTGGTGGTAAAGTTGCTCTAGTGGAGAAGATCCGCGTGGGCGGTACCTGTTTGAATCGTGGTTGTATTCCAACAAAAACTTATGTCAAAAATGCGGAGATTTTAGAGCATGCGAAACATGCAGCTTCAAGAGGTATTCTCTTTAACGACGCGAGTTTTGAATTGGATATGGAGAAAATTGTTGGCTACAAGGATCAAGTTGTGAATACGTTGACTTCTGGCGTTGCGGGTCTTTTGACAAGCTACGGAGTGGACCAGTACAACGAGCTTGGCCTTATTACCGCAGATAAAAAAGTTCGATTGGCATCTGGCCAAGAGCTGGAAACCAAGAAGATTATTTGGGCTGGCGGTTCCAAGGTAGCTCAGATTCCGATTCCAGGTATTGATCATGAACGCGTTTTGACAAGTGATACGATTTTGGATTTGAAAGAAGTGCCCGAGAGCTTGGTAGTCATCGGCGGCGGAGTCATCGGTTGTGAGATGGCAGAGATCTTTAATGCCTATGGAACCAAGGTGACGATTGTTGAGTTGGCTGATGAGTTGTTGCCAATGATGGAATTGGAAATCTCGCAAGCGCTTCGTACACAATTTACGAAAAAAGGTATTACGATTTTAACGGGTCGTAAGGTTGAGAAGTTTGAAGGCCAAGCTGACAAAGTGACTGTGACAATTGATGGCGGAGACACCATTATTGGAGAACGTGCTCTTGTTAGCATCGGTCGTGTACCAGATCTTTCGGGACTTGGTGAATTGGATCTTGAAATGAATCGCGAACGTGTGGTTGTTGACGACAAGATGGAAACAAGCGTGAAGGGTATTTATGCCCCAGGCGACATCAATGGACGTCATATGCTTGCGCACGCTGCATTCAAAATGGGTGAGGTAGCAGCAGCCAACGCTATGGGTCATGCTGAACTTGTGGATCTTTCCATCGTACCGTCTGCGGTTTATCTATTACCGGAGATTGGTTCGGTCGGTTTGACTGAAGCAGAAGCCAAAAAGAAATATGGTGAAGTTCTAGTGGGCAAGTTCCCATTTTCGGGAAATGGCCGTGCTTTGGCTTCAGGTGAAACGGTTGGCATGATCAAGGTAATTGTTGAACCCAAATACTTCGAGCTAATTGGAACCCATATTTATGGACCAGCTGCAGCAGAGATGATCAATGAAGCGGCAGCCTTGATGGCAGCCGAAGTACCTGCGGATATCATTGCAGATACGATTCACGGTCATCCAACGTATTCAGAAGCCTTTATGGAAGCTTGTGCAGATGCATTGAAACGTTGTATCCACTTGCCGAAAAAAGCATAGATAGTCGAACAAAAAAAGGGAAAAGTGCATGTTTAGGGAAAGATGGGAAGTCCGCAGGTTTGCGGGCTTTCGTCTTGTCTATCGGTATGATATAATTATCCTAATACAAAGTTTAGAGGACTTATAAATTCAGAATATGAGGAGATAAAGATGAAAAGAGTTTTAGTTGCCTGTGGAACAGGTATTGCTACATCAACAATGGCTGCAAAAAAATTAGAGGCAGCTTTGGAAAAACGCGGTTTGTTGAAAGAAGTAAAGATTCAACAATGTACCGTAGCGGAACTTCCTATGAAGGCGCCGGACTTTGATTTGGTTATTGTAACAGCGCGTGTTGCTCAAAAATTTGATACGCCTGTTGTTCAAGGACTTCCATTTTTGACAGGTGTTGGTATTGACAAGACTGTAGATGAAGTTATTGAGAAATTAGGCTTATAAACGAAAAGAGTTAAGGGTGAGGACTTGATGCTGAAAATCAGCATCAAGTTTTTTTGATTACAAATGGTTGGAAGCGCATCAGCTCGTGTAGGAATAGAATAGACGGAAAAAAGGGGGGAGAAAAATTGAGAGAAGTAGAAGTCTTTGCTTGCTTGTTTGCCGGGCTCACTTGGATCTTATGGCTACAAAAAAGGGAAAAGTTGCAGAAAATAGGGAGATTGATTGCCTTTATTTCTCTTTTGATCATGATTCTGCATGGCGTGGTTGAGGGTGCTCGTTGGTCGTTACTTCCACTCTACGGAGTGATTGTACTTGGTGTAATGATGGGCTGGAGAGAAAAGAGATCTAGGCTCACCTTTGCAGGGATGATAGGAATGCTTTTACTGTCGGCTGTACTGTCAGTTTTGTTTCCTGTTGGGCAAATGCCAAAACCTACTGGCAGATATTCGATTGGAACGGTGACCTATGATCGGATCGATAAAGGAAGACAGGAAGCTTATACAGAGGCTGTTGGAGATGAAAGAAAAATTAAAATTCAATTGTGGTATCCTGCAGAGACTGTAGAAGGATTGGATCTTGTGCCATGGCTTGTGGAGGGAAGACCCGTGGCGAGAGCTTTGGCTAAGGAAATGAAACTTCCGACTTTTGCTTTGGATCAAACTGCCTTGGTTAAGTCCCATGCCTATGATTCAGCGCCGATTTCTACAGATGAGCTTGCTTATCCAGTGGTTATTATTTCCCACGGGTGGACGGGTTTTCGAAATTTACATTCCGATCTTGCAGAAGAACTGGCCAGTGCAGGCATGATTGTTATTGGAATTGATCATAGCTATGGGTCGCTAATCACTGTTTTTAATCATGGTGAAGTGGTGTATAATCTGCCAATGGCCTTACCGAGTCGTGCAGAAACGCCAGATTTTCTTTCCTTTGCCCAGCGATTGGTCAATACTTATGCCGGAGATATTATTTTTGTGCTTGATGAATTGGAAGACTATCAAGCCGGTGCTCTGGGGCCAAATTTTGTTGGAAAATTTGATTTAGATCGCATTGGTGTTCTTGGTCACTCGACAGGAGGGGGAGCTGGAGTTGAAGTTGCTTTGATGGATTCCCGAGTACAAGCGGTTATGGGGATGGATGCATGGGTTGAACCGATTGAAAAATCCCTTGTAGACAAAGGCCTTGATATACCGGCCTTGTTTTTGAGAAGTGAGCAGTGGGAAAATGGAGAAAATGATGGAGTTTTGCTGCCTTTGCTTGAAGAAAGCTCGGGTCCAATTACCTTACTCCAAGTCGATGGTACTTTCCATTTAGATTTTTCCATGGCCTATATGTATTCGCCAGTTACATCGGAACTTGGGATTACGGGTCCTTTAAATCCAAAAGAATCTGCTATCATACAGCGAGAACTTGCCAGGCAATTTTTTGAAAGACAGTTGCAAGAATCGACAAGCCCATGGAAAATCGATCAATGGGAGGCCGTTCGAAAAATCTATGAAGAAAAATAAAAACCCCGAATTCTCCTTTGAAGAATTCGGGGTTTTCCTTATTCATTGATTGGTTCGGGAGCCTTGTCCGATTCTTCCGGATCAACAAGTGACTCTTCTGATTCTTCTTGTTCAACTGGTGGTTCTTCCGGATTTTGATGTTTTTCAATCAATGTACGGAAGGTATCACCGGTAATGGTTTCGTGTTCCATCAGATACTCAGATACTTCACGAAGTAGCGATTCATTTTCCTTGAGCAAGGCAGTCGCACGATCGTGCTGTTCGCGGATCATAAGTCGGATCTCGCGGTCTACTTCTTCTGCTGTGGCATCCGAGCACTCCAGTACCCGATTGGATCCTAGGTATTGACTCTCGACACGTTCAAGACCAACCATGCCAAATTTGTCGCTCATACCGTAGAGGGTGATCATGGTTCTTGCTGTTTGTGTTGCTTGGGTAATATCGTTGGATGCACCCGTTGATTTTTGTCCAAAGATGATTTCTTCAGCAACTCGACCGGACAACATAACAGCGATGCGATCTAGCATTTCTTCCTTGGTAATCAAGAATTTTTCTTCACCAGGTAATTGCATGGTGTAACCAAGGGCCCCTTTGGTTCGAGGTACGATGGTAATCTTGTGAACAGGGTCAGCATTTTCAAGAAGTTCTCCTGCAAGGGCATGACCGACTTCGTGGAAAGCAACCCTCTTTTTCGTATCGTCCGAAAGAATTCGATCTTTCTTTTGTTCTCCAGCGATAACCACTTCGATTGCTTCTTCCAAATCTTCTTGGGCCACAGCGCTTCGTTTGAATCGTACAGCACGAATAGCGGCTTCGTTTATAATATTGGCAAGTTCTGCACCACTTGCTCCAGCTGATGCTTTAGCAATGGCCTCAAAATTTACATCTTCACCAAGTTTTACAGCCTTGGAATGAAGTTCAAGAATGGCGATTCTTCCCGGTAGATCGGGTCGCTCAACAACGATTTGACGGTCGAAACGGCCAGGCCGCAAGAGGGCGGGATCTAAAATTTCTGGTCGATTGGTAGCACCAAGAATGACGACGCCATTGGAGGAATCAAAGCCATCCATTTCTTTTAGTAATTGGTTTAAGGTTTGTTCTCGTTCGTCGTTTCCGCCCATCATCCCGTCGCGGCGTTTGCCTACGGCGTCTATCTCATCGATAAAGACAATGCAAGGTGCTTTTTCATTGGCCTGCTTAAAGAGGTCACGGACCTTTGCTGCGCCGGCACCGACGAACATTTGTACAAATTCCGAACCCGAGATGGAGAAGAAAGGTACCTTGGCCTCACCAGCAACGGCTTTTGCCAAAAGTGTTTTACCTGTTCCTGGAGGACCAACAAGCAAGGCTCCCTTTGGAAGTTTTGCTCCGATGGAACGGTATTTCTCTGGTTGATTTAGAAAGGTAACAATTTCGAGCAGGGAGTCTTTCGATTCCTGCTGACCTGCCACATCCTTAAAGGTAAGTCCAGTTTGATCTTCAGCGTAAATTTTGGCATTGGATTTGCCAAAGTCCATAACACCACCGCCACCTCTTTTGGTGATGCTGCCTAATAAGAAGCGCCACATAAAGAAGAAAAGGGCCATGGGTAAAATCCAGGTTAGTAGAAAGTTCAAATACGGATTGTTCTCAACAGAAACACCGCCGTATTTTTCAACACCCCAAACCTTTAGATTGGCTAAAAGTTCTGGATCATTTACGCGATCTGTATAAACTTCTTTGTCCATGCTTTGGACTGTAGTAATTTTTTTTGATAGGGCGACTTCAGCATCACTGGGAAGGACAACATCGTCTTCTAAAGTAATGTAGATTTTGTCGCTGGCAATTTGTACTTCTTCAATGACTCCGTAGGAGCCGAGGGCTTCGAATTCACTGTATTCTAATTCCTGCGTGGTGCGATTGGAGAAGAACAGGTTGGCGATAACGATACCAACAAAGATCATGGCAAGAAAGCCATAGTTAAAGGGTTTTTTTATTTTTCCAGTTGGTAACTTTGGTATTCGATTGCTGTTCTTGTTTTGACCATCTTTTTCAGGTCCTTTTGGGGGCCATGCGGAATGACGGTTGTCTTGTTTCTCATCCTGGTTGGAATCTGAATCTTTCGGCAACCAAGGTTTTGCTAGTCTTCTATTATTATTATTATTATTGTCCATATTCTCACATTCCTTTCAATGGTATGACTTTATCAAATAACACTCTTGAAAACAAGAAAGAACCGATAAATATCCCTTAAACTTTTTTTAAACATTGACATTGAACCCTTTGAATGGTATCTTAAGGAAAAGAATCTTTAAACTAGTACGAGATACTGGTAAGGTGATCATTCAAATAGTTGGAGACAACTATGTTTATTTGAGCGATTTATGCCTTCCGGATTCCGGGAGGCTTTTTCTTTTAATTCGACCCAGAGAGGCGAAAAGGAGGGGTTTTATGAAAGCGACACTAATCTTAGAAAATGGCCGCGTATTTCGCGGTGAGGCCTTTGGCTATCGACACGATGTAACCGCAGAAATTGTTTTTCAAACCGGCATGACCGGATATCAAGAGGTGTTGACGGATCCGTCCTATTATGGACAGGCCGTGGTTATGACACACCCGCATATTGGAAACTATGGGGTCAATCTTGATGTGAGCCAGGGACGTACCGCCTTTGCCAGCGCATTGATTGTTCGATCTCGCGCTCAAGCGACACGTCATTATAAAGAAGAAATGGATTTGGATTCCTTTATGAAGTATCACCATGTTGTTGGTCTTCAAGGTATTGATACCCGGGCATTGACCAAAGAAATCCGGGTCAAGGGAACCATGAAGGCATTAATTACTTTCTCGCCTTTAAGCAAGCGTCAGATTGAAGAGCGTTTTAGACGATTCGATTTGAAGCGTCATGCCATGGAAACAACCTGCTCTGCGACTTATCAACGCGGTGGAGACGGACGTCAAATTGCGGTAATGGATTTTGGAATCAAGGAAAATATCCTAAGGGAATTGGAAAAACGAAATTGCAAGATGACAATCTTTCCAGCGGATACGCCAGCAGCGACTGTGCTGGAAATGAATCCAGAGGGTATTGTTCTTTCCAATGGTCCTGGAGATCCAATGGATTTGCCGGATATTATTGAAGAAGTGAAAAAACTAATGACAGTCAAACCCGTACTGGGTATCTGTCTGGGACATCAATTGTTGTGTCTGGCAACGGACGGGAAAACGGGCAAACTTTCTTTCGGTCATCATGGGTCCAATCATCCAGTGGAGCGCTTGGAAGACGGCATGACCTTTATAACAGCACAAAACCACAACTATACAGTTGTAGAAATGCCTTCTGTTATGGAATGCACCTACCGCAATCTGAACGATGACAGTGTAGAGGGAATGAAGCATAAAACCCTACCTGTGATTTCGGTTCAGTTTCATCCGGAAGCAGGTCCGGGTCCTTATGATGCGGAAGATGTTTTCGATGCATTCATGACAATGATGGGAGGTCAATAATGAAAAACAATCAAGATAAAAAGGTATTGGTACTTGGTTCTGGTCCCATCGTAATAGGACAGGCAGCAGAGTTTGACTATTCCGGTACCCAAGCGTGCCGTGCATTGAAGGAAGAAGGTTGTGAGGTAATTTTGGCCAACTCCAATCCGGCAACGATTATGACGGATCCGGAGATTGCTGATCGTGTTTACATTGAACCGTTGACCGTGGATTGGATGGAGGCATTGATTGAGAAGGAACGGCCCGACGCGCTTTTGGCCAATGTTGGGGGACAGACAGCTTTAAATCTGGCCATGGACTTGGCGAATAAGGGTGTTTTGAAGCAATATAATGTTGAAATGCTGGGTACTTCTATCGAAGGAATTTATAGAGGTGAAGACCGGGAAGCGTTCCGTGCTTTGATGAAAGAAATTGGTGAGCCAATTATCGAGTCTCAGATTGTGACAACGGTGGAAGGCGGACAAGCCTTTGCTGATCGTCTAGGCTACCCTGTAGTTGTGCGTCCAGCTTATACCCTGGGCGGATCCGGAGGCGGCATTGCGAAAACGGAAAAGGAACTCTTGGAAATTCTGCCGGAAGGCTTACAGCGTTCCCCTGTTACTCAGTGTTTGGTGGAACGGGCGATTCTAGGTTGGAAAGAAGTTGAATACGAGATCATGCGGGATTATCAGGGCAATCGCATTGTGGTCTGTAATATGGAAAACATCGATCCTGTGGGGATTCATACGGGTGACAGCATTGTTGTGGCACCAAGCCAAACCCTATCGGATACGGAATACTATATGCTGAGAACGGCATCCTTTCATATCGTGGATGCGGTGGAAATTATTGGCGGATGTAATGTGCAATTTGCCCTTCATCCGGTAACCGGCGAGTATGCTGTTATTGAGGTCAATCCTCGGGTGTCTAGGTCCTCGGCATTGGCTTCTAAGGCAACGGGCTATCCCATTGCCAAGGTGGCAACGAAACTCGCTTTAGGATACCGTCTGGCGGATGTAGAAAACTCCATTACCAAAAAGACAACGGCCTTTTTTGAACCAGCTCTGGACTATATTGTTGTGAAGTTGCCCAAATGGCCATTTGATAAGTTTCCAGTGGCAAAGCGGACTCTGGGAACGCGAATGATGGCGACGGGGGAATCCATGTCCATCGGAGCAAACTTCTCTCAGGCACTTTTAAAGGGGATCCGTTCCATCAATCCCAAAAGACAAACCCTGACAGATCCTGCTTTATTCAATGTGTCTTTTGACAAATTAAAACTAGCGGTAGAATCACCCAATGATGAGAGACTCTTTCATCTAGCGGAATTGATACGCCGTCGATACGGTCTTGATCGTTTGGAACAGATGACGGGCATTATGCGATTTTTCTTGGCGGCGTTCGAAACGATTATTCAGGAAGAGGAAGCTTTGCGCAGTCAAATGGTGGGCGAGCTTTCAGTAGATAAGTTGCTCGAATTAAAACGCTTAGGATTTTCAGATGCCGGTATTGCGGATTTATTGGACACGGATCAAGCAGCGATTCGCCAGATGAGAAAAGAAAATAAAATCAAAGCGACCTTTAAAATGGTAGATACTTGTGCGGGTGAATTTGAAGCGGTATCCCCCTACTTCTACTCGACTTATGAGGAAGAAGATGAAGGTCCAGTGACGGATCGAAAGAAGATTGTGGTTCTAGGTTCCGGTCCCATTCGCATCGGACAGGGCATCGAGTTTGATTATGCGTCGGTGCACGCCATGCAAGCCTTGGAGCGACAGGGATATGAAACCATTATGATTAACTGCAACCCGGAAACCGTAAGTACGGATTTCGACTTGGCGGATCGACTCTACTTTGAGCCGATTACCTTTGAAGAGGTGATGAATGTCATTGAGAAGGAAAGGCCAGAAGGGGTTATGGTACAGTTTGGCGGACAGACTGCCATTGACTTGGTGGAAAGTTTGTCTGATGAAGGGGTTAAGATATTTGGTTCCTCTTATGAAGCCATTAATCTAGCAGAAGAGAGAAAAGATTTTGATCAATTGCTTGAGCAGCTGGGATTGCCGCGACCCAAAGCGGGAACGACGCGGGATTTGAACGAGGGATTGGCTATTGCAAAATCTTTCGGTTATCCGGTTCTTGCAAGACCTTCTTATGTGATCGGCGGACAGGGCATGGCAATTTTGGCCAATGAAGAAGAATTACAGCGTTATTTGGAAAATTTCTTTATCCAGTATCAGGATGGACGGGTGCAGATTGATCAGTATATTCAGGGTAAGGAATTAGAAGTGGATGTGATCTCGGATGGGGAAAATTGTTTGATCCCAGCGATCATGACTCACCTTGAACCTTCGGGAGTCCATTCCGGAGACAGTATTACAATTTTACCGTCGCCGTTTTTGGAACAAGAAATCATCGATCAGGCGGTGAATGCGTCTGAGAAGCTTGCGGCCGGATTAAAGGCGGTTGGATTCTTGAATATCCAGATGATCTGGGCCGATAAGCTCTATGTGATTGAAGCAAACCCTCGGGCATCAAGAACCTTGCCGATCTTATCCAAAGTAACAGAGGTGCCGATGACGGAGATTGCAATCCGTGTCATGCTAGGGGAAGAGTTGAAAGATTTGGGTTTTGGAACGGGTCTAATGGAAGCGAAACTGCCGTATGCCGTCAAGGTGCCGGTATTTTCCATGGAGAAGTTACCAGGAGCAGAAGTTATGTTGGGACCAGAAATGCGTTCAACTGGCGAGGTTTTGGGATTAGGGACAACACCGGAAGAGGCGATGCGAAAGGGTATGATCGCCGCTGGGGTGCCATTCCCAGAAAAAATCCGAATTCTTGCTATGGTACGGGATGTGGAAAAGCCGCGACTTCAGGAAATTATCAAGGGAACCCAAGGTTTGCAGGTGGAATGGACAGCGACTGGGGGAACAGCGAAGCTTTTTGAGGATGAGGGAATTACCTGTTCGAAAGTGGAGAAGATTCAGCAGAACGATGAATTGTTAACAGAGATTCGTCAAGGTGATTATGATTGGGTCTTAAATCTGCCGACCAAGGGAAACGATGCAACGCGGGATGGATTTTTGATTCGCCGTGCAACCCTTGAATCGGGGAAAACTCTATTTACCTCTTTTGAAACTTTTGAAACTGCCTTCGGCCAGTGGCAATTGGTGGAAGCTGAAAAACGATTCTATCCATTGATGAAAAAATAAAGGGTCAAGTTATTGAGTCTACAAGTTATATGGAAGCAGCCTGCGGGCTGCTTTTTTTTATAAAAAGGGATTCACTCTTTTTGCATACTGGGAAATAAGGCTAGAATGGAAAACAGGATGAGGTTGAAGAAAACTAATGAATTGACAAAGTTTGGGAATCATGGTAAATTAACAACATCGGAATCCGAGGTTAGGAGAAAAAGATGAATAAAGAATTGAGAAAAGGAATTAATCCATCGCTGATTTTAGCGCTTTTAGAGAATGAATCCTTATATGGTTATGCACTCATTGAACGATTGATGCTCAAGACGGGTGGTGCCTTGGAATGGAAGGAAGGTACCCTCTATCCACTACTTCATCAAATGGAAGCAAAGGGATGGGTTCAATCAGAATGGCAGGTGGCGGAAGGACGTCGCAGAAAAGTATATAGCATTACAAAAAATGGACGTGGAGAGCTGCAAAAACAAAAAGAAGAATGGGTGGCTTTGCAGTCAGCCATAGGCAGCGTTTTGGGGGAATCAATATGACAGAAGAAAAAAGACAAGAAGAGTTTATACGAAGAATCACCGATCAGATTCACGATCAACAACGAGCCAATCAGATTAAAGATGAAATGCGCGATCATTTGGAAACCGCGGTCGCTGATTATATGGAAATGGATCTTTCGCTAGAAGAAGCGGGAGCAAAAGCGCGCAAGCAAATGGGAGACCCGGCTGCCTTGGGCTATGCATTGGAAAAGTCGAAGAAACAAAAGATGACAAAACTCGAGGGGATAAGCTATGCACTTTTGCTATTGCAGAGTCTGGTGGCATTGCGCGTGATTCAACGTGCGAGTGTCAATTTTTCTTGGATAGAAATGGGAATTGTCTTTTTGATGGTCGGTGTGACTTTATTTTTTGTTGTGATGACAGTGGGGAAACAAAAGCAGGATTACGGGATGCCTTTGATGGTGATTCGGCCCAATAAAGGATTTTCTTCTTTGGATCAGGTGACAACGGGAATTTTGTTATTTTGTATCGGATTGATGACCATGGGGGTGATGGCGAGTTTTCTTGATGGAGAAAGCATAAGCATCCCTTTGATGAATTGGCTTTTTATGGTTTCTATCATGTTGACAACGATAAACGGACAACGCCAAGGCAAAGCCATTTATACGGAGGGGATTCAATTCAATCGGGGAAAACTTCTGTCTTGGTCGGAGTACAAGTCGTATCGAGTCTTGGTTTCGCACACGAAAAGAGGCAAGGTCTATCAGATTAAACTCTACGGAGGAAAGATAGAGCCTATTATCGGGGTGGAAATGAGCCAGTTATCTACAGTGGAAGCATTGATTTCGGAGTGCCTGACAGTCAATTAGAAGAAAATCGTGTATAGATGGCGGTTATAAGCAGCGGTTTGGGGGAAGCAATATGACAGAAGAGAAAAGACAAGAAAAATTTATTCGCCGAATTACCGATCAGATTCACGATGGGGAACGAGCAAATGAAATTGAAGATGAAATGCGCGATCATTTGGAAACGGCGGTCGCAGACTATAGGAAAATGGGTCTTTCTCAAGAGGAAGCAGGAAAAAAAGCGCGCATGCAAATGGGGGATCCGGCTGCTCTGGGTTTCGCACTGGAGCACAACGCGCCAAAGCGCTGGACGAAGTGGCATGCTTTGATTATTTTATTGATGGCCTTGCAAGGTATGATTGCAAGCCGATTTGTATTCACTTCATGGGCAAAGGGCGTATTTAATTGGTTGGATCTTCTACTTGTAGGCGCCATGATCGTCATCGCAAGTGTCATGGTCTGGAACAATTTGAAGAAGCAGACACAACAGGGCAAGCAACCCCTTATGGTGATACGAGCCAACGAAACGCTCTCGTCTCTGGATCGCGTGACCACTGGAATGTTGTTTTTTGGAATGGCTCTTGTTGTCCTAGGAACAGTGATGAGTATGTTTGGAGATGAAAGAACGACAGTTCCTGTTATGAATAGTTTGTTTTTGGCAACCAATTGGATTGTGATATGGACAGGACAGCGAGTGGGATCGGCGGTATATGCAGAAGGCATTCAATTTAATGGAGGGAAGCTTTTATCTTGGTCGGCCTACAAGTCCTATCGCGTATTGGTTTCTCATACGAAAAAGGGCAAGGTCTATCAGATTAAACTCTACGGAGGAAAGATGGAACCGATTCTTGGCGTGGAATCGAGCCAATTAAGAACGGTCGAAACCCTTGTTTCTCAATATTTGAATCATGCATAAACATCAATCAGCCTTTGGGCTGTTTTTTGTTTGAAATCAAACATCGGGTATTTTGTACTTTCTAATTGTAAGAAAATGTAAGGCTTTATCAGGGAGAAATGGTTGTTCTAAATAAGGGATTCCTTTACAATAGTAGTCAAGAGTAAGAATTTGTAAGATATTGTAAAGGAGAAATTTTATGAGAAAACGGAGATTGAGAGTATTTGGAATCGGATTGTTGATTTTATTATTGGCGACCGGATGTTCGGCACAAAAAGAAGTGCCGGCCACAACGGAAACTGGAGAGAGTACATTTTCAGCAAGTGAATCAGGAACAGATGAGTCGACAATGACAGGATCCGGCGCGGCAGAAGTGTCGGAAGAGAATGCTGCGATTGCATTGACTAAGACGGCCCTTGCAGAGACGGACTGGATCGGTATTCAAATGGAGGAAGAACGGATTGATATGCCAGTGAATGAGGCGTTTCTAGCAGCCTTAGCATTTGATACGTGGGAACCGGTTGAAGAGGAAATCGAGTCCGAGGAAGTGATGCGGTTTGCAGTCGGTAATGGCGAGATCGTGATTCTTGAAGGTGCGGCTTATCTATTGACGGATCACGGTATGGACTGGTATCGAACACCCGAAGATGTTCACTTTGAAGTAATGAATTACTTTGAAGATAACTTTGCCATGTCGGCACGTGGCATGCTATTCAATGACGAGTATATGTTTGCGGAATACTATCATGACACGATTCCCACTCTCGGAAATTTAGAAACCTTCGACGGACGCGGCCCTCTGGTTTGGGAGATGGTGAGATACGCTTGGGCTCGATTCACCTATGAAAATGATGAAGAAACGGTTCGAGCATTGTACGATGAAGATTTGGACGGTTATCTTGTAAGTCGAGAGATGGCTATTCAAGAATGTAAGAAGTACTTTGATTTTGATGAAGCAGCTACGGAGTTTTCTTCGGTAAACTTTTATTTGCCAGAGGTGGATGGTTTTGAGCTTTGGTATACAGGTCCTGATATGGAAGATCGATCTAATTTCCAAAACGGCTGGGGATATGCCTTTGGTGGAATAAAGGAAATTGGAAAAGAGCAGTACGAGATACGTTTGGTTGATTATGTGGACAGTTCGCAAACCAGAATCAACAAGACCAATGTCATGGAAATTTCTTTTGATAGAGAAGGAAATATTCGATTTGATCGGGGATATGAAGAGGTTCCATCCTATGATTTGGCCGATACAGCACCAGATTTACAAGCGATTGAAATTGTCAAGGAATATGATTATATGAATGGCGTTTTTTTGGGTGAAACGGATGATGCCTATTTCTATATTGCTGATGATGGCGAATGGGTTTCCTACTTGAAATTAGATAAGGCGTCTATGGAGATGACCACGATTTATGCACCCGATATGGCGGATGAAGAATTTTCCTACCGCGTGGAACAGCATGGAGAAGAGTTCTTCTTCTATACCAATAAAAATGTGCGCATTACGGATGCCGAATGGAATTTAACTGAAACGGTGGCATATCCAAAGGCTATTGTGGAAGGACTGGAATCTTATTGGGAGCAATATGGCGAGCCAATCTATTTTGGAGAAGCGCTGTCTGATGATCGAAGCATGTTTGCCTATGTGGATGAAGAGGGACTGAAATTGATTCAGAATGATACGAATGAAACAAGCCTTGTTGTTCCGCGGGAAGGTGATGGCGGCCTTACAGAAGCCATTTGGTGTTTGAATCCACGATTTGCCGATCATGACACAAAGATTGTGACATCTCGAACCAGGGACTGGGATTCTGGATTCACTGTTTATGATATAAAGACTGAAACAAGCAAGACGGAATCTGGTTATGTTATGCCGTCAGATTGGCTGATTGCCGGTGATCGCGGCTTCTTTATGAGTGATAAATCCAATTTGTATTTTTATGATTTTCAATCGAATGAGGTGAAAGATTTACCTCTTGAGGGATATTGTTCTGAAGTCAGTGACATAAGCTATTTGCTAGCCAATGAATCCTATGCGACTTATTTTGATACAAAGGGTGATGTGAAGACCTTGGTCTTGCTGGATCTGGCCTCTTGGTCGATCGTACAAAAGGCAACCATAGAAAATATGGATGTTGGGTTTAACTTTTTAGCGAGCAATGGTGATGTGGGTGTTTCTTACAGCTTTAGCTGGACCGATCATGGCTATGCGATTATGAGAAATGAGTAAAAAAGGAAAAACGGAAGAGATCAGGCGATCTCTTCCGTTTCTTTTTTAATTCTTGATGATTTGTGTTCTGCTTGATCTAAGAACTGCATGGCGATGGTTGAGACAATAGCGATAAAGGCTACGATCTTCCATGTGCCTGAAATGGCGTATCGAGGAATTAAATTCCCGACGATCAAAGGACCAAAGGTGAAGCCGAGTCCCATGACAATGGGTAGTACGGCATTCATTCGTCCGCGATGGGAAGCGGGGGTGTGATTGGCTAGAAAGGGCATAAAACTAATGGTGACAATAATCTCGCCCAAGGTAATAATAAAGCAGGCTAGAATAAAGGCTGTCCTGCTTTCTACGAAGCCAAGCATGCCAAAGCCGATGACATAGCCGATGCCTCCGATCACGATTTTCTTGATTTCTCGCAAGTTTTCAAAGCCTTTGGTTATCAAAGGTGTGAAGAGAATCACAGTGAATCCGTTAAGGGCGGCGAGTTTGCCATAGAGTGCGGCACCCTCTCCTGGATTCATGGCTTCTACATGCATAGGCAATAAGAAGCCCCATTGGGAGTAGACAAAATTATAGCCAAGGGCGAAGAGTGCAAACCAGATCAGAAGAGGACGACGGAATAAAACGGCAAGTATGCTGCCTTCTTCGCTTGCTTCAGGTTCCAGTTCAACTTGTTTGATCTCTTCATTTTGGCTAGGGATGGTTTCTTTTATAAAGAAGAAGACCAAAGCTAATGAAGCAAGCCCAGTGATTGCATCGCCTAAAAAGAACCATTTTAAATGATTTTCAAAAAGCATCCCACCAATAATGGGTCCAATGGCGAAGCCCAAATTAAAGCCTAAATAGGATAAAGAATAAGCGCCAGCCCGATTTTCTACGGTGGTCAAATCAGCAATCATGGAAGAATGAGCGGGATCAGCCATCATAAAGAAGACGCCAGCTCCCATCATCATATAGACCATGGGCATGGATGGTTCCACAAAGGCGCAGGCACCAAAGAGTAAAACTGCTGTTCCTTCACAGAAAAGGAGTACTGGTTTTCTTCCAATTGTATCAGTCAATTTTCCACCAATGAGACTGGCAGGCATGGAGAGAACGCCGGATACGGCGATCCAGAATCCAGCTTCGGGTGTGGAAAGTCCAATTTTCTTTGTTAAGATCAGTGTCATCATCGGCCAAACAAAGGCGCCTATTGCATTAACGACTCGTGCGAGGAAGATGATATAGACCTCCCGGGGAAGACCTTGATAGGGGCTAAGTAAGTTTGAGATTTTTTTCATGTGTGTTGCCCTCCTTATAAAAATACGCCGTGGAAATCCACGGCGTATCAAATCTATCAATAAGAAATAAAAAAACGCAGACTGAAGATGTCTGCGGGACGAAGTTTATATAAGCTGAAATAAGCCTGAAAAGGCTATCAATAAAGAGTCATCGATGAGGCATGCAGACAAGAAACTATGAAAATGTGATGAATGTTTTTTATGCTGCTCCCTAGCATCGCGCATCGCTCCTTTTTTGTAAATCTTCTCTTATACTATGTGAAGATCCATTTATTGTCAAGATTGGTAAGGAACAATCCGATATTTTTGTTTTATCGGGTGATATGGTAAAATAAGCGTGACTTTCAAAGGATAAGGAGTGATTGAAATGGATATCAATCAACAGATCAGCAAGGAACTTTCGCTTAAGCCCAATCAGGTGAAGACTGCGATCGAATTATTAGACAGTGGTAATACGGTGCCCTTTATCGCCAGGTATCGAAAAGAAATGACCGATGAAATGACCGATGTGCAACTGCGCGATTTACAAGAGCGCTTGACCTATCTTAGAAACCTTGCACAGCGGAAAGATGACGTCATTCGTCTGATTGAAGAACAAGGAAAGTTAACAAAAGAATTAAAGACAAGCATTGAGCAGGCAGATACGCTTCAGCGTGTTGAAGACTTGTATCGCCCTTATAAGCAGAAGAAACAGACCCGCGCAACCAAGGCGAAGGCAAAGGGACTTGAGCCTTTAGCAGAACGTTTGATGGCTCAGCTTGAGACCGAGGGGAATCCAAAAGAGTGGGCAAAAGCTTATCTCAATGAAGAACTGGAAGTCTTGAGTGTCGAGGATGCCATTAAGGGCGCCATGGATATTTTGGCGGAGCAAGTTGCGGACGATCCCGATATGCGAAAAGAGATTCGGGTCATGACTTGGAAGGAAGGCGCGATCACATCGAAAGCGACTGATCCAGACGAAGTGACTGTGTTTGAGACCTATTATGATTTTAAGGAAAATCTGAATACCATGGCTAACCACCGTGTCCTCGCCATTAATCGCGGGGAGAAGGAGAAGAAGCTTAAGGTGAAGCTATTATCTCCCGATGAGAAGATTCTTTCCTGGATGAAAGGGCGAATCATCACGAACCCACGATTCGTTGGCATGGAGATTCTTTTATCAATGTTGCAAGATGCATACAAGCGATTGTTGCAGCCTGCGATAGAGCGGGATTTGAGAAAAACCCTGACCGAACGGGCGGATGAAAGTGCGATTGAGGTCTTTTCAAAAAATGCAAAATCACTCTTCTTGATTGCTCCGATTCGTGATGCAGTCGTCATGGGATTTGACCCGGCATATCGCACAGGGTGTAAAATCGCCATCGTTGACGACACCGGAAAGCTCTTGGAATTTACCACGGTTTATCCAACTATGCCCCTGAACAAAGTGGAAGAAACGAAGAAAACATTGAAAAAAATGATCCGAACCCACGGTGTCAATTTGATTGCCATTGGCAATGGTACGGGCAGTCGTGAGTCTGAATCGATTGTTGCTGAGATGATTGGCGAGATGGAAGAAACCGTGTATTACACCATTGTAAACGAAGCAGGTGCTTCTGTGTATTCAGCGTCGAAGTTGGCGCATGATGAATACCCGGATATCAATGTATCGATTCGTGGCGCTATTTCTATTGCTAGACGATTGCAGGATCCCTTGGCTGAATTAGTAAAAATCGATCCAAAGTCGGTTGGTGTTGGCCAGTATCAGCACGATGTCAATCAAAAGAGACTGGGAGAAAGCCTAAACGCCGTAGTTGAGGATTGTGTCAACCATGTTGGCGTGGATCTAAATACTGCTTCCGCTTCGCTTTTATCCTATGTTTCTGGTATTAATGGAACGATTGCCAAGAATATGATTACCTATAGAGAGACCAATGGCAAATTTATGAGTCGAAAAGCGATTTTAAAGGTTCCCCGTTTGGGACCCAAGGTTTTTGAACAATGTGCGGGTTTCTTGCGTGTGATTGAATCGAAGAACCCCTTGGATCAAACCGCTGTCCATCCGGAAAGCTACCAAGCTGTAGAACGTCTCTTGGCCCTTTTGGGTTATACCCAGGAGGATGTGCGCAACCATCGCTTGGAGGATATGAATCAACGGATTGATCGGCTGGTTCCGAAAGAAAAAAGAGAATCTTCCATGCAGGCAAAGGGTGGCCAACGACTTCATGGCTTGGACGCCTTAAAGCAGATTTCTTTTGAGGATCCAAAAAAATCCAAGCGTAAAGATCAAGCACAACATCATAAGAAGAGCATGCGATTTTTGTCCGAGCAATTGGAGATTGGAATTCCGACCCTTGTAGATATGATGGAAGAGTTGAAGAAACCGGGGAGAGATCCTAGAGAAGATATGCCAAAGCCAATCTTTCGATCTGATGTGTTAAAAATGGAAGATTTGCAAGTGGGAATGGAAGTGCCGGGAACGGTGAGAAATATCATCGACTTTGGTGCCTTTGTGGACATTGGAGTGAAGCAGGACGGATTGGTGCATATCTCAGAATTGAGCGATAAGTATGTACGTGACGCCATGACAGTGGTTTCCATAGGTGATACAGTTCGTGTAAAGATTATTGCTGTGGATCAAAAACGAGGAAGAATCTCTTTGAGTATGAAGGGGATCAAACAACCGAAATAGATGAATGAGGTGCAGAAGATTTCTGCACCTCATTTTTTAGAATAGAAGAAACGAAAGAAGGAGAATGACAAGTCCAATATAGATCAGCTTGCCAACTGGATGACCGGCATTGACGGTGTAACCGCCGCTGAATCGTTTTGGCACCCAAAGGGTTGGGTCGTTGGGGTTGTAATAAAAGAGGCCGCCCTTCCAATACTGATCCTCGTCCGGGGAGACTAAGTTCTTGTTTACTGGTTCCTCTGCCATGATAGTCAAGCGTTGTCCGTGATCGCCAGTGGTTGCATAGTAGATGGCGATACCGCCGAAGGCAATAATGAAGGTTGCTATTGAGGAAGCCGGATACAGCCATTGTGGCAGGGCCCAGATTGCACCTAGTTGAACCACAGCCAATAGAATAGCAACCAGGTTGGCTAGGAGAACCATATATAGGCTCATGCGGTCACGGGCGATTTGATAGCGGATTACAGCGGTCTTGGGCCGTGCAGGATCAATCAAGCGTTTGGCTTGATAATGCTTGTTGGAAAAAAAATAAAAGATAGCGACTAGGATCAGTATCAACCCTGCGTTTTGGTGAACCGCGAAAGGTGTCTTCTCTACAAAATCGTTGGGTTGCCCCATCAGGTCCCAATGAACAGGAAGTGGATTGGGCAGGGCGTCGTAATTCAGAATTAAAAGGATCCAGGTTGCCGCTGCAATAGCCATGGCCAGCCAAAATCCCAGATGGATATTTCTGGGAAGGGTTGGGCGGGGCGCGAGATCGGCGGTCCGCACTATTTTAATCTCGGGATCAGTGGGAAGACCGAGTTTCATTTGTTTTAGGCGGCGATGGAAATAGATTTGGAGTCCCCAGAGGAGCAAGATCCAATAAATAATGCCAAATCCTTCGGGTGTGGGTTTCACAAGTACAGAAACAATGGGAATCAGTATAAATCCAAAGAGATAAGCCCTGCGAAAGTCCTTGATTGCTTTTTTCAAGACGGCTTGGACTTGAGCATTCAATTGTTGTTTCTCTGAAAATTGAACCCCAAACCAGTGCTTGCCGGCTTGTTTTTTTCCGCGTTGAAAATCAGGTAAAAAGTAACCTACAATCAGTAGAATCATCCATAGAATCCACATAGTTATGCCTCCTCCGTAAAGTCCTGCGTAATGGATTGTACCAGGGACTGTGTTTCTTTCAAGGAGAGACCCTTGACGTGAGCTTTTGCCAATAGGATGGTCAGGGACTCCTGCAAGTCCTTGTGGTCTTTTTCATCCATAGCAAAGTTTATGGCAATAAAAGCCCCCTTTTTCTTATTGATAACAACAAATCCGTCTTGTGCCAATAGGCGATAAGCCTTATTGACGGTATGGAGATTGACACCCAACTCTCCACCTAGCTGGCGGACCGATGGCAGAGAAGCGCCCGGTGCCAGAGATTTTCTTGCGATTCCCAGAAGAATGGATTCATAGATCTGCGTATAAAGAGGTTTTTCACTATTGACATCGATTTGTAAAATCATATTTTCTCCTTGTCATGCTTGTTATATAAATATTATAACAAGCAAAAAAACTTGTCAAGGCTTGACGAAACACTGAGTTCACCGTATAATGATGTCATAAAAGAATATTCTTCAGGGCAGGGTGAAATTCCCGACCGGCGGTGATAGTCCGCGAGCCGAAAGGCTGACTTGGTGTAATTCCAAGACCGACAGTACAGTCTGGATGAGAGAAGAAGAGCGTTTGCTCGAAACTTATCAGGCCCTATTTGGCTTGATTTTTTTATTTTTCCTGAGAATGTTCTTCCACTAAAGGAGGAAGAATATAATGACTACATCAATGAAAACGAAATGGATTGTGAAGGTGGGTATGCTGTCCGCAGTTGCCTTTTTACTGCAGCTTTTGGAGCTTCCGCTTGGCATTTTTCCGGCATTCTTGCAGATTGACTTTTCGGACGTACCCGCGCTTTTGGCAGGCTTTTCTTTGGGACCTGCGGCAGGGGTTGTTGTCGAGTTGATTAAAAATTTATTGCATCTGGTCCTGAAAAACAGCGGTACCGGTGGAGTCGGCGAATTGGCTAACTTCTTGATTGGATCTGCGATGGTTATACCTGCAGCCATGATATACAAGCGTAAGCATAGTCGTCGCACGGCAATATACGGCTTGATTGCGGGCACGCTTGTGATGGCCCTCGTTGGAGTCTTGGCAAATCTCTATCTCTTAATTCCGTTTTATGCGAACGCATTCGGTATGCCAGTTGAAGCGATAGTCTCCATGGGAACTGTTGTCAATTCAGCGATCACCGACCTAACAACCTTGGTATTGTATAGTATTGTTCCATTTAACTTGTTGAAGGGCTTGTTGATTTCTATTGTGACTGTATTGATTTACAAGCGCTTGTCGCCAGTGTTGCATAAGTAAAATCAAAAGAAAAACGTCTTAGGGAGTAAATTCTTTTCTAAGGCGTTTTTTGAATTAAGTATCTACTACTGGAATAAAACGCTGTCTAAGGCGTTTTTTGAATTAAGTATTTACTACTGGAATAAAACGCTGTCTAAGGCGTTTTTTTCTTTCGTTAGGGTATATGTGGAGAAAGGAGGGATTCAAATGCGAAAACAATCTATATTATGGTGGTTATCAACGTGTTCTTTTGTTTTGGCAATGGCAGCGGGTGGATATACCTTGATTCGATTTTTTTACAATCGAATGACCTTGCCTGAAGGAGTCTGTCCGGTGTCTCCCATCGATGGATGGTTTAAAATAACCATTGGTATTGCACTTTTTTCTTTTGTTGTGAATGTGGTTCATGATCGTCAGTTGAAAAAACAGGAAGAGTAATAGGGGAGATCCAAAGAATGAGAAGGTGAGGGGCTCGGTAGAAAAATAAAAGGGAATCGAAGTTCGATTCCCTTTTTGTGCGTCTATTCAACAATAATCTCGACTTTTTCTCCATCTTTTGTGTCAACTTCGACAATCTTTCCTTCAGCGCCTTGCTCGATCATTTCTAAAACTTCGTCAAAATCGATATTATCAAGCGCTTTTAAATCCTCATCATCGGCATATTTGCTGGCCAACTTAAGGCCGACTTTTACTAAACCTAAAGGGATGTTGATATTGACCTTGTCCCCTTCGTTACCATCTTGTACACGAACACGCAGGAACTTTTTCTCTGTTGACGGTTTTTTGATGGATTCTTCTCTTCCTTCTTCGAGAGCTGCAAGTAATTCGAGTGCCTGATCTTGGGTGATCTTGCCGGATGTAAGCATCTCTAGAATTTGTTTTTTTTCTTCTGAATTTACACTCATGATTTATCCTCCTCACCACTGAGTAATTTTAGCGCTTCTTCGGTTGAAATATCACCGGCATCTAATTTTTTTAAAATGGATTTTCGATCTACTGATTTCTGTGGACCGGTTTGATATCCAAGCGCTTTGATAATTGAGTCGAGACGATTTCGAACAGTGGGGTAGGAGATGCTCAACTCTTTTTCAATCTCTTTAATATTACCCCTGTTTTTCACAAAGACCTCTAAAAAATAGAGTTGTTCTTTGTTTAGTTTCATAAATTTGTTTAATTGAAAATTACCTTCCAAGGCTGTTCCGCAATTTGTGCACTGCAATCGAGTGACTTTCAATTCGTGGGAACAGATTGGACAACTACCGATTACTTCGTTTTTCATCTTGTCCTCCTATAAAATACGGATGGAGACCTTTGTCCCATCACGATCTTCTATGTCAACGAGTTCGTAGGGAATTCCAATATCAAGTGATTTTATCAGGATTCGTAAATCGCTTGAATTGATTTTTTCAAGGAGTTCGACCCATTCTTCATCCTTGTCTTCCTTTTTTCCTTGTTTTTTTGCAATCCAAATTCCAAATCGTGCCCATGATGCAAGCCACCGAAGGGGGATTGCCGGGATACGTATGGAGGGACCGTCTGTCGGTAAGACGACGATTTTAATTTTTCCTTTGCTTTTTATGGATTCAGATGCCATATCAACACCTCCTACATCTATAGTATAGGATGATAATTCAAATATGTCAATAAAAATATCAATAATATTAATTAATAAATTGATTATATTGATATTTTGTTCTTTTAGCCAAGGTTTAAAGGGGTGATGATGAGTGAAAATCAATATTATTAAGTTGATCATTGATTTAATTAAAAGAAAAACCGCGAAGCTTAAAGCTCCGCGATTTCATTATCTCTACCAAACACCATAAAATGGGTATATCCCAGAGATTTTAATTGATTCAATTGTTTGCCTAGTTTTTTCTTACCCAAAATGCAGGAAACTGTGGCGTCGACACGAAGTTTATCAGCGGCAGGCAAAATTTCTGTCCAATCCGCATCTTTCATATAGACAAGGGCAATCCGTTTTTCCGCCGTTTCTTTTTGCAGATTCTCTTCCATCAAGATTCCAATAATTCGTTCGAATCCAATTGAAAAGCCAACAGCAGGAACGCTGGTTTTTGAAAATCGTCCAATCATTTCATCGTAGCGGCCACCGCCGGCAATGGAATAGCCGTAAGGTCCATAGCTTGCTTCAAAGATCAGACCGGTATAGTAGCCCATCCCGCGAACCAAGGTTGGATCAAATTCGATGATATAAGCATCTTTGCTGGTTGCTTTTACAGTTTTAACAACTCGAGTTAGAGCGGTTTTCACTTCTTCCTCGAGGGAAAGGGCAGCGAGTGTTTCCAGATTCATGGATTCAATGGATGTCAAGAAGGCTTCTACCGATTCAGGTGCGTATTCTTTTTTCAACATTTCTTCTTTTACGCCGTCGAAACCGACTTTGTCCAGTTTGTCTAGTGTAATGCAGACACCGCCGATTTGCGTTTCATCGAATCCAGCCGCAAGGATCATGGCGCTCAAGATTCGTCGATCGTTGATTCGGATGGTGAAATTTTCAAATCCAATGGCGGATAATGCTTTTGCAGTTGTAGTGATCAATTCGATCTCTGCATTTTCAGTTGGATCGCCAAGAATGTCGATATCACATTGCTTAAAGGAACGGAAGCGACCTTTTTGAGGGCGCTCTGCGCGGAATACATTGTCAACCTGAATAGCTTTAAATGGCATTTCCAATTCGTTTGAATGGTTGGAATAGAAGCGACTTAAAGGCAGAGTCAAGTCATATCGCAGACCCATGTCACAAACGTCATTTTCTTTAAGATTATCAGCGGCTAGATTTAATTTTGCTCCCCGCTTCAAGATCTTATAGATCATCTTCAGATTTTCACCGCCTTCGCTTCCTAAAAGAAGCGATAGAGATTCGATGGCCGGTGTCTCTATTCGATGGAAGCCATGAGACCGATACATCTCCAAAATCTTACCCTCCACCTCATCGCGTAATCGCATTTCAGATGGAAGAATATCACGAGTTCCCCTTACAGGGTTAGAACTAAATTTCATTTCATTCCTCCTAAGTAAAATTCTTTCCTAACTATACCATAAATGAAGGGGACTGCCAAACAAGATGATGAGGGTAAGGAATCAATCGTATGAGGAAAAATCTATGGAGTCGGTTCTTCCAATAAAAAAACGCCATAATCAGCGTTTTGTTCCAGTTGTATATAAATGAAAAAACGCCATAATCGGCGTTATGTTCCAGGTCCGCTTTTTGTTCAAGTACATTACAATGAAAAAAAGCGATAAGGTTAAGAGGAAATAACGCTTTAGTCAGCGTTTTGATCGAGTAGCATATAAGTAATTAAAAAAACGCCCGTAGGCGTTTAGGTTCCAATAACAATATGATCCAAAATATAATCATCAAAATAAAGGCGTACACGGCTTCCTCTATTTGCTTTTCGATAAAGTCGATAATCAACACCAAACTCTTCCGTAGCACCATTTGGATGTTGGATCTCTATGAAGTAAAGTTCAGTGGACTCATGTTTGCCTGAATGGCTAGTAATGCTTGTGTTTGCATGTTTTGAAAGGACGGTGGCTAGTTTTGCTTCCGTTTTTTTCTTTTTTAGAAATGAAAACATAGATCTCCTCCAAAGTTTTTTTTCATTATATAATGATTTAAACAAAATGGAAAGATGAAAACGGTTGTTTATCAGAAAATTTACAAATTGTTACGACGATGTGCATAAAAAAACCCGCTCTAAGCGGGTTTGGAGCTAATGGGGAGAATCGAACTCCCGACCTATTGATTACGAATCAATTGCGCTACCATCTGTGCCACATCAGCATAATGTTTCGACTCATTTATTATAGTACGATTGGAAGGCATTGACAAGAGCTAGGTGAAAAATATCTAAAGGGGTATGAATTATTTGTAAAAGATTGGAGTTTGCAAAGCGAGGGTGATATCATTATAATGAATAGGAATCTGTAGAATGAAGGAGAATTCATGAAGAAATGGATCTTGTCCAATCTGCAAGAAACAGCGGATTTAGGACAGTTTATTGGAGAACAAATCAAGTATCGATTTTTACTTTGCCTTGATGGTGATTTAGGTGCTGGAAAGACAACTTTTTCAAAATCATTGGCAAAAGGGTTTGGGGTTGAGGACATGGTTACGAGCCCGACATTTACGCTCTTACAAGAATATCAGGGGCGAATGCCCTTTTATCATTTTGATGTCTATCGCTTGGGTGACGAAGAGGCTTTCTTGGCTCAAGGTTTTGATGAGTATTGGGATGAAGAGGCTTTGGTGGTGATGGAATGGGCAGAGATGATTCTTGAAATTTTACCAAAGGAACGTATGGAAATTCGATTCTTTCAGACGGCAAATGAAGAAGAACGGCTGGTTGAGGTGGAAGCCTATGGACTAGTCGCAGAGACTTTGCTTCAAAGAATTTGCGAGTTTTTTGCTGCAAAGGAGGTAGACGGATGAAACTATTGGCAGTTGACACATCATCGAAAACAGCAAGTGTAGCATTGGTATCGGAAGAAAAGCTCTTGGGGGAATTTACGGTACAGACAAAATTCACCCATTCACAGAGTTTAATGCCTATGGTTGATCAGATGTTGAAGCAGGCCGGGGTATCGATTACAGAGATTGACGGGTTTGCTGCTTCTATGGGACCGGGATCCTATACGGGGCTTCGGATTGGCATTGCCGCGGTCAAGGCTTTTGGATTTGCTTTGAACAAGCCTGTATATGGGGTTGAAACTCTTATGGCCATGACCGATCAGGCAAAAGATAAGATGGGAATTATTCTGGCCTTGATTGATGCGAGACGTGATCGGGTGTATGTTGCAGGCATTCAGAGAGATGCCCAAGGTGAGCGTGTGGTTTTGCCGCAGCAAGCGATGGCGATCGAGGATTTGATTAGATGGATTGATGAACAGACGGATCCTGTTTATTTGTTGGGCGAGGGGACTATGCGGTATTATGAAGAGCTGAATACGGCTCAGCCTGTACCCAATTTCCTTTCGAAACGATATATGACACCAACGGCAAGAACCATTGCTTGGCTAGCATTGGATCGATTGATGGCTGGCGAAGTAGCCGATCCTGACAGACTAATACCCTGCTATTTGGCAAAAACACAAGCGGAAAGGGAATTGGAAGAAAGGCGGAAAAAGGATGAAAATTAGAGAAATGCAGCAAGGGGACATCCCAGCAGTTGTTGAAATTGAAAACCAGAATTTTCGCGAGCCTTGGACGCAGGCGATCTTCAAAGAAGAGATGGCTCAGGGGACCAGAACCTATTACATTGCAGAGCTTGAGGATCAAGTGATTGGATATATGGGTCTGATTTGGATCTTGGATGAAGGTCATATCACCAATGTCGCTATCGATGCGAAACACCAAGGCAAAGGGTATGGACGGACGCTAATGACCCATGTTGCGAACATTGCATTCGGACGGGGCTTGGTCTCTATGACTCTTGAAGTTCGGGCGTCCAATGCCCGAGCTATTCACGTTTATGAGAGCCTAGGATTTATTAATGAAGGAACGCGACCCAAGTATTACGAAGGGCGCGAAGATGCTTACATCATGTGGCTTTACAAGGGGGACTGGGATGAAAGAACGGTTTGAAGCCAATATCCAAAGAATGAAATGGTTGATGTGGGATCCAGATCAGCTGTTCTTGCAAATAAAAGCAAAGTCAAATTGGTTGTTTCCATTATTGGTGGTTATGATTGGTCTTCCCCTGATTGGTATGATTTTCCCCCATGCTGCAACGGGATTTGCTACTTTGGGAGAGTATATTGAATTTTATCAAAAGACCGCTGTGGAAACGGGCGTTGATCCTGCTGAGGCTTCGTTGACGGCTCGCTATTATACGGATATTGTGATGCAAGGCTTTGGTATTCTGATGATCTGGTTATTTAAATCATGGATGTGTGGCGGTCTGGCTAATGCAATGGACGGGGAAGGCGAATTGAAACAAGCCTTTTCTATTGTAGCGTGGGCATATCTGCCTGTTGCCTTTTCAAAGATGATTACCTTGTTGACTGCGGGATTGTTTGGAACGGGTTTGACTTTCCATTTGGCATCGTTTTTACCTGCAAGCATGCAGGTAAGTTTTCTGTTTTTGCTGCTTCGGGAAGTGAATCTTTTTGTAATTTGGTATCAGGTCTTGGTGATTCGCGGGCTACGTGTCGTCTATGGCGTTGAAAAAAAATTCGCAATTTTCATCGGCTTAGTGACTTGGATCGCCTATATCGGCATGAGTGTTGGATTTACCATTCTCTCATGGTATCAGTTTTAAGGAGGACAGAGAATGGAAGTCATACGTACACTTGCAATTGAAACATCCTGCGACGAAACTAGTGTTGCAGTTTTAGAAAATGGCCGGCGGGTTTTATCCAATGTTATTTATACGCAGATTCCGATTCATCAAGCATTTGGAGGTGTGGTGCCAGAGGTGGCAAGCCGCATGCATGTTGAGAAGATCAATGGGGTGATAAGGCAAGCCCTAGAAGAAGCTGAAGTTGCTTTAGAAGAATGCGACCATCTTGCTGTGACCTATGGTCCAGGTTTGGTGGGTGCCCTCTTGGTGGGTTTGACCAGTGCAAAGGCAATCAGTTATGCCTTAAACAAACCCCTTGTTGGAGTGAATCATATTGAAGGGCATATCTATGCAAATTTTATTGCTCATCCAGAATTAAAACCACCCTTCATTTGTTTGGTGGTGTCTGGGGGCCATACTCATCTTGTAGAAATGAAGGACTATGGAGCGTATCGAATTTTAGGGCAAACTAGAGATGATGCGGCCGGGGAAGCCTTTGACAAGGTTGCCCGAGCTATAGGTCTCGGTTATCCGGGAGGACCAAAGGTTGATCGTTTATCAGAAGAGGGGAATCCCGAGGCCATTAATTTTCCAAGGATCTTCTTGGAGTCAGATTCTTATGATTTTTCCTTTAGTGGATTGAAATCATCGGTATTGAATTATCTTCATCGCCATCGCCAAAAGGGAGAAGCGGTGAATGAGGCGGACGTAGCAGCGAGTTTTCAGGCTGCTGTGATCGAAGTCTTGGTGGAAAAAGCCTTTCGGGCAGCCAGTGAGTTTGGTTATAAAACCATTGCTATGGCGGGTGGTGTTTCAGCCAATCGCCATTTAAGAAGGGCCTTTCAGTCCCGGGCTGAAAAAGATGGACTGGACTTTTATTTTCCTCCAATCGAATTATGTACAGATAATGCAGCCATGATTGGTTGCGCAGGCTATTACCAGTTTCTGGCGGGGAAACGAGATGAGTTGGATTTAAATGCGATTCCGTCCCTAAAACTAGCCAATCTTGAGTAAAATTGCATAATTCTTACAGAACTGTGGGAAACTTCAGGAAAATCGGGGATAACTCTGTGGATAGAGTGGATAAGTTTTAGAATTCTCTGAATATTCCCGATTTTCGTCAATCGGACTTGTGGATAAATAAAAAAGGCATGCAATCGCATGCCTTTTTTTTGACTTGTTTCCTAAATATTGGAGAAATATGAGGAAAGTTACTCTTCTTCCAGAATTTCAACGAGTTCGGTCCAGGATTCTAGGGCCTCATTGAGGGAGACTTCAGTTTCTTCCAAAGCCTGATGAATCAGGCGACTACGCTCAGGATCTGTATAGACTTCCTCCAAGCAAAGTTGTGCATGATAGTTCTCAATTGCGGATTCTTTTTCTGTGATTGTATTTTCCAGTGCTTGCAAATTTTTCCTTCGTTGACGCTTTTTCTTTTCTTCGTCTTTGATTCGCTTTCGTTCAGCCTTCAAGGCGGTCTTATTCGTTGGAGCTGGATCTACTAAGGCGTCAATGACTTCATTTTTCTTTTCTAGGTAGTAATCGTAATTACCCATATAAGACTCGATTCCCGTTTCGGTTAATTCAAAAATTCGTGTAGCAACACGATTCAGAAAATAACGGTCGTGGGAAATAACGAAGAGAGTGCCGTCGTAATGCATCAAGGCATTTTCAAGGGCCTCTTTTGATTCGAGGTCCAAGTGATTGGTTGGCTCGTCCATCAAAAGGAAATTGGCTTCAGAAAGCATAAGCTTTAAAAGAGCCAGACGTGCTTTTTCTCCACCGCTTAGAGCGTCGATATCCTTGAATAAATCGTCTCCGAAAAATAAAAAACGTGCCAAAAGAGACCGAATTCGATAATGGTCGAAGGTTGGATTTTCATCCCAAATTTCATCGACGATGGTTTTGTTGGGATTCAAATTTGTGTGCTCTTGATCAAAATGTGCCGCGTGAACGTGATGACCGATATTGACTTCGCCGGCGGTAGGCAAAATTTCTCCTAGCAATACGCGAAATAGGGTTGTTTTCCCTACACCATTGGGGCCGATCAGGCCGATCCGTTCTTCGCGATAAATGGAAAGAGCAAGGTCTTGAAAAATCGATTGTTCTCCATAGGATTTACTTAAGCCTGATATCTGCAAGACTTCGTTGCCACTTTTAATGCTGGGGGAGAAGCGAAGCTTCATATTGTCTTGCTCTCCGGAAGGGGTATCCATTTTTTTCATCCGCTCCAACATCTTTTGCCGGCTCTTGGCTTGCCGAATCGATCGGGCGCTCTTGCGATCCATAAAGTCGCGGATCATCGATTCCTGACGCTTAATTTCCTTTTGCTGAATCATGTATCGCTTTTCCAGTTCGGCATATAGCTTCTGCCGATGGACGATAAAATCGGAATAATTGCCAGGAAAGGAATCCAGCTGTTGATGGTGGAGATGAAGAATGCGGTGTACAGTCGCATCCAGAAAATATCGATCATGAGAGATGACAAGGACCGCTCCCGGATAGTCGCGGATATATTTTTCTAACCATTCGATGGCTGCAAGATCCAAGTGGTTGGTGGGTTCATCCATGAGAAGAAGGTCTGCCTTTTCTAGGAGAAGTTTGGCTAGGATGACTCTGGATTTTTGACCGCCACTTAATTGATTAACGGGTTTAGAAAATTCTTCTTCAGTGAAACCGAGTCCCCGAAGTGCGCCACGCAACTCTGATTCGCAGGCGTATCCATTTGCCTTGGTATAGGTATCCTGCAAATGGGCATAGCGTTCCATCAAACGGGGAAGGCGATCAGGGTGCTCGGCCTGAGCAGCAATTTCATGCTCCAGTTGACGCATCTCTTCTTCCATCCGGAAGATCGGGGCGAAGACCTCTTTGACTTCGTCGTAGACCGAATTTTCGCTAGTAATATGTGTATTTTGTTTCAGATAGCCAACTCGAATGGTTTTGGGAATCATAACAGAGCCAGAATCTGCCGAAATTTGATCGGTCAGAATGCGGAAGAGGGTTGTTTTACCCGTACCGTTAGACCCGACGAGCCCTACTTTCTCTCGATGATTGATAGAAAATGAGAGATTTTCGAAGATGGTTTCTCCAACAAAGGATATGCTCAATTGTGAGATGTTTAGTACTTTCATTTAATCGCTCCTTTAGTTCCGTATCTATTGTATGAGTGCTACCTGTTAATGTCAATGAAATAACGGTTTAGGGCTAGCGATATCGTTTGCAAATTAACAATAACTTCTTTATAATAAGAATAGGATTGTGGAGATCTCAATAGGGAGTGATAAAATGCAGCGTAGCAGTAATATTTCGATGGCGGTCATTCGTCGACTGCCAAAATATTTTCGATACTTGAATGATTTATCAGAAAAAGGTGTGAATCGGATTTCATCCAAAGAGCTAAGCCAGATTACAGGGTTTACGGCTTCTCAAATTCGACAGGATTTGAATAATTTTGGTGGATTTGGCCAACAGGGTTACGGTTATAATGTAACCGGATTGCGGGATGCCATTGCATCAATTATCGGATTGGATCGAAAATATCGGGTTGTAATCGCAGGGGCAGGTAACATGGGTTCAGCGATTGCCAATTATACTGGCTTTCATTCTTCAGGGTTCGAGGTATTAGCTTTATTTGATACCCAAGAAGATTTGATCGGCCGCGAAGTTAGCGGCAAACCGATCCGTGATATCCGAGAGTTGGGCACCTATATCGATGATCATCGTGTTGAAATTATTGTGATTGTTACACCAAAGCATGCAGCACAAGGGATTGCAGATATTGCTGTTTCTCGTGGTGTAAAAGGGATTTGGAACTATGCACCGGTTGATATTCGGGTACCGGAGGATGTAGTTGTTGAAAACGTACATTTAAATGAAAGCTTGTTTACCTTGTCATATTTGATGAAAGAAAAGGTAGAAGATTAAGAACTGGGTTTCCAGTTCTTTTTTTCACGTCAAAGGGAGTGTTGTTAATGGAGAAGTTGCAGGAAATTCGATTGTCATGGTTTGATATTCGGGCGACCGTGGAAAGTGGACAGTGCTTTAGATGGCGTATTTTGGATGATACTCGTTATATGGGGTGGATCGGTAGATTTTGCGTTGAAGTTGAGCAGAAACAAGATGCGGTACTCGTTCGATTTCCAGATGAATTATCGAGTAAAGAGGTTCAACGGTATTTTGATGAGAAGCGTAACTATTCAGGAATTCTGGCCGAGTGGACAGCTAGTGAGGATCTAGGAATGATCGTCGATCGCTGGGGAGGGATTCGCATTCTTAGACAGCCCCTAGATGAAATGATTATTTCTTTTATCCTGTCTCAAAATAACAATATTCCAAGAATTCAAACCATGATTGAACGATTTTGCACTCGTTATGGAGAACCGGTAGAAATGACTAGCGGGGATCAAGGTTTTGCATTTCCTCAAAATTGGGATCAACTGGAAATCTCAGAAGCAGACCTCAGATTTCTTGGGTTTGGTTACCGAGCGAAATATGTAGCGGGGGCTATTCAAGTTTTTCAGACTGGCGAGTACACTGATATTGAATTTTCAAAATTGACCTCTCTTGAACAGGAGGCCAAGCTTCTGGATTTGCTGGGTGTTGGAAAGAAGGTCGCCGCTTGTATTCGACTATTTGGTTTGGGCGATTTTTCAGCTTTCCCTATGGATGTTTGGGTCCTTCGGATTATGAGAGAGAGATATCTGCAAGAAACCAGTTCGCCGAAGGAAATCGAGGCATATGCAGAAAATGTCTTCGGCGAAAATCGAGGATATATACAACAATTATTATTTCATGAGTATCGAATGAGAGAGAGGGAGAAAAATGGAAGCGAAAGTTGACAAGCGGCAAACGGTACTGGCAAAAACCATACGATGGCTACTAAGTGGATGGCGGTTTGTTGGCCTCAGTATTGTATTTTTGCTTCTCTATAAATTTATTGTGGCTGATGCCAGAGTGGGCTGGCTGTTAGGCTCTGTTCACGTGGTTGTAGTTGCCTTTGTTTTGGCATATTTTTTGGATCCGCTGGTGCGTAGAATTGAAAAGTATTTTCATTTGAAGCGAACCTGGTCTGTCGTTCTTACCTATGGACTGATCATCTTTGTCGGCTATTTGTTTGTGAAGAGCGCTTTGCCGAGCATCTGGGAAAGTATACTCTTGTTGATTCAAAACGGGCCGGGATATTTAAATGAGATTAATCGGATTGTCATCGAGAACCGATTTAATTTGTCTCCAAATATATTGGAATTTATACAAGTCCAACTGGATGGGTGGAATGCCAATGCAGGTGGAATGTTGGGGGATGCCTTTGGTGTGATCCTTAATGGCGCATTTAAAGTGACCAGTGTATTTGTTAAGTTTACGATTTCCATGTTTATCGCTTTTTATATTCTCACAGGCTTAAAGGGAGGCGCAAGGAAGGCGCGACTGATGGCTTTTGGACTGCTGCCTCGAGATGTGGCGGAGCGTGTGGTTCATGCTGCAGCCCTTGCCGACCGTTCTTTCAAAGGATTCTTTATTGGAAAGCTTTTTGATTCCTTGATTATCGGGGCTATTTTTTTAATAACAGTAACGATCTTGAGTGGATTTGAGAACATTCAGTTTTTATACATTCCATTGATGGCATTGATTATTGCGATAACTAACATGATTCCGTATTTTGGTCCATGGATTGGCGGTATACCTTGCATCATTATCTCTTTGTTTGCCGGACTTCACGAGGGTGCTGCGATGACACTGGTGATCCTTGCGATTCAACAATTTGATGGATTGATACTAGGACCAAAGATTCTGGGTGATGTGATGGGGATAACACCATTTTGGGTTTTGTCATCCATTACGGTAGGTGGTGCTTTATTTGGTCCTTTAGGTATGTTGATTGCTGTACCAACGGCTGTGGTGATTATTGAATTGTTCACGGAATATGTCAATCGACAATTAGAGAAGAAAGGGATTGATGATCAGATCGATATGCCGCCGGGACCACAGAAAGGGAAAAATATGATGAAGCGTAAGAAACAGGATGGAATTTCTATTCAGATTACTCGTTCGAATGAAGAAACGGATCGGGATCAGAATCAGGATTTATAAAATATTAGTAAACTCGTGACTTGTCCCTTGATTTTCTAGGGAAAGTTCACTATGATAGAGAGATAGAGGTTAGCACTCTTTGATTGTGAGTGCTAACGAGATAAGGAGGAAGCAAATGAATATTAAACCATTAGGAAAACGTGCAGTGATTCAACGGGTAGAAGCGGAAGACAAAACGACTAGCGGAATCATTTTAACGGGTTCAGCGAAAGAAAAACCACAATATGCAAGAATTTTAGCTGTGGGAGTCAATGAGGAAAACGAATTAAAGATCGGCGATCAAGTGATCTATAAGCAGTATTCAGGCACGACAGTTAAGGTTGATGGAGAAGAGTATATTGTGATTGAGCTGGATGATATTCTAGCGATCATTGAATAGGAGGTAAAGAAAATGGCAAAACAAATTAAATTTGGAGAAGACGCCCGTCGTTCCATGGAAAAGGGCATTAATAAATTAGCAGATACAGTAAAGGTTACCTTGGGACCCAAGGGCCGCAATGTTGTCTTGGACAAAAAATTTGGTGCACCCTTGATCACCAATGACGGGGTTACCATTGCCCGTGAGATCGAATTGGAAGACGCTTATGAAAATATGGGTGCTCAACTGGTTAAAGAAGTTGCGACTAAGACCAATGATGTAGCTGGTGACGGAACAACGACTGCAACTCTTTTGGCGCAAGCAATTATTCGCGAGGGCTTGAAGAATGTAGCGGCTGGCGCGAATCCAATGATTATTAAAAAGGGGATTGAAAAATCAGTTCGCGTAGCGGTAGCCAGGATTCAATCGGAATCAGAGGACATTCGATCCAAAGAAAAGATTGCACAGGTTGCGGCGATCTCTGCGGCGGATGAAGAAATTGGTGCTTTGATTGCGGAAGCGATGGAACGGGTCGGTAATGACGGTGTTATTACGGTTGAAGAATCACGCACCATGGGAACAACCTTGGATACGGTGGAAGGCATGCAATTCGATCGTGGATATTTGTCTCCTTATATGATCACGGATCCTGAGAAGATGGAAGCAGCATTGGATAATCCTTTTATCTTAATTACAGACAAGAAAATTGCCAATATTCAAGAGATCTTGCCAGTTTTAGAACAGATCGTTCAGCAAGGCAAGGCCTTGGTGATTATTGCAGAAGATATTGAAGGCGAAGCTTTGGCGACTCTTGTTGTTAATAAACTACGAGGAACGTTTAATGTTGTTGCTGTAAAGGCGCCGGGTTTTGGCGATCGAAGAAAAGAAATGCTTCAAGACATTGCTGTTTTAACAGGCGGCACAGTGATCTCGGAAGAGCTAGGCTATGAACTTAAGGAAGCAACCCTTGAGATGATGGGTCAAGCGGCGACGGTGAAAATCGACAAAGAGACAACCACGATAGTAAACGGTGGCGGTCAGGATGCTGTAATTGATGATCGTGTTCGTCAGATCCGCGCCTTAATTGAAGAAACAACATCTGAATTTGATAAAGAAAAACTGGAAGAACGTTTGGCAAAATTGGCAGGCGGTGTTGCGGTGATCGAGGTTGGTGCGGCAACAGAAACAGAGATGAAAGAAAAGAAACTTCGCATCGAGGATGCATTGGCGGCGACACGAGCAGCAGTGGAAGAAGGCATTGTTCCCGGCGGCGGTACGGCCTTGTTGAATACGGCAGCAGATATTGATGCCTTGATCGAAACTTTGGTTGGTGATGAAAAGACGGGTGCTCGAATTATTCGTCGTGCTATCGAAGAGCCAGTCAGACAAATTGCAGCGAATGCTGGTTTGGAAGGATCGGTTATAGTTGAAAAAGTTATGCATTCTGAGCCAGGTATCGGGTTTGATGCTTTAAACGAATGTTATGTAAATATGTTGGAAAGCGGCATTGTTGATCCAACTAAGGTTACTCGTTATGCACTTCAAAATGCGGCATCCGTTGCGGCTATGGTCTTGACAACAGAGAGTGCGGTTGCAGATCTACCAGCAAATGAAGAAGCACCTGTCCCAGGAATGGGTGGCATGGGTGGCATGGGCGGAATGGGCGGCATGATGTAAATGGATAAATACAAAAAGAAGCCTTCATTTTGAAGGCTTCTTTTTGTTATCAGATATAGCGGATGGGTATATATAAAGAAATATAAGTAGGAGGATTTATATGACATTTGATTGGATTTCGTATGTAATTAAAGCAATTGGTGTAATTTTAGTTCTTTGGATTGGCTTTATTGTCATTAAAGCAATCGTAAAACGAATTGAGAAGGTATTGAAAAAAAGAGATTTAGATCCTGGCTTAGAGAGTTTTGTTGTATCAATGTTACGTATAGGACTCAAGGTACTTTTGATCATATCGGTCTTGGGTATGGTGGGTGTTGATACAGCATCCTTTGCAGCAATTATTGCGGCGGTGAGTTTTGCGATCGGGTTTGCTTTACAAGGTAGCCTGTCTAATTTGGCTGGTGGTGTGATGATTTTAATTTTTAAACCATTCACCGTCAATGAGTTTATACAAGGCGCAGGTCATACGGGAGCTGTTAAGGAAATACAATTGTTTCAGACCCATCTTTTGAGCCCTGATGGAAAACGAATTATTATTCCCAATGGGGAACTATCAAATTCTAGCGTGGTGAATTACACGAGGGAAGCGACACGACGAATTGACTTTGTGATTGGAATTGACTATGGGGATGATCTCTTAAAGGCGCAGGCTGTGATCTTGGATATTTTAAAGAAAGAGGAGCGTATTTTGACCGATCCAGCTCCATTTGTGGGGCTTATGGAGTTGGGTGACAGTTCGGTAAATATTGCCGTACGTCCTTGGGTGCAAACGGAAGATTATTGGCCAGTGTATTTTGCTTTGATGCAAGCATTTAAACTAGAGTTGGATGAGGCTGGTGTTCAATTCCCATATCCACATATGGATGTAACGATGATCAATCCGCAATAGAAAAGGTTTTCATAAGGAAAGTAGACGGCTGGGGGATCCCAGCCGTTTTAAATTGTTAGACTTTTCCGGTGATTCTGTGATACAATATTGCCTATAAGTCGTGTCTCAGAGAGACAAGAGTACGTCATAGAAAGACGCTTATTACAAAAATGCTTGAAAAGAGATTCGGGAACGAATCATTGAGGAGGGATGAATTTGCGTAAGTTTCAGAAGGTTTTGGTTGCGAATCGTGGAGAAATTGCGATTCGAATCATCCGTGCCTGCCAAGAATTAGGAATTCGGACCGTAGCTATTTATGCGGACGAAGATCGTTTGTCATTATTCCGTACCAAGGCGGATGAAGCCTATTTAATTGAAGACCCCAATCCGGTTGGGGCGTATCTAAATATGGATACCATTATTAAGCTTGCAAAGAAAAAGAACGTGGATGCGATCCATCCGGGATATGGATTTTTAGCGGAAAACCCCGTGTTTGCACGACGTTGTGAAGAAGCTGGGATAGCGTTTATAGGCCCGACTGCTGAAATGATGATGGCATTGGGCGATAAGATCCAGTCGAAACTCGTAGCAAAGAGTGTTGGGGTGCCAACAATTCCTGGAGTGGAAGAACCAATAACGAGTGATGAAGACGCAATTCGATTTGCCAAGGTTGCTGGATATCCGGTCATGTTGAAAGCGGCAGCCGGTGGCGGTGGTCGTGGTATGCGGATTGTTAGAAAAGAAGAGAAATTGTTGCAAGAATTCCACTCTGCCCGTAGCGAGGCAGCAAAGGCCTTTGGCAATGATTCTATGTTTATTGAAAAGTATGTGGAACGTCCGAAACATATCGAGGTTCAGGTGTTGGGTGACAGCCATGGCAACTTGGTTCACCTTTATGAGCGGGACTGCTCCATTCAACGCCGCCATCAAAAATTGGTGGAGTTTACTCCTTCTCTGGCATTGACGGACAAGCAGCGAGAAGCGATTTGTGCGGATGCCTTAAGAATTGCCGGTGCCGTACACTACCGGAACGCAGGGACCGTCGAGTTTTTGGTTGACGCAGCCGGGGATCATTACTTTATTGAAATGAATCCAAGAATTCAGGTGGAACATACCGTCACTGAGTTGGTTACAGGAATTGACCTGGTACAGAGCCAACTATTGGTTGCCCAGGGTTATGAATTGTCTTCTCCTGAGGTTGGAATTGCTAATCAAGCAGCCATTCAACCTCGTGGCTTTGCCATTCAATGCCGGGTAACAACAGAAGATCCACAGAATTCCTTTGCACCGGATACGGGACAATTGGATGTTTATCGAACGGGATCCGGTTTTGGTATCCGTCTAGATGGCGGAAATGGATTTGCTGGATCGGTGATTACGCCCTATTATGACAGTTTATTGGTGAAAATTTCTGCCTACTCGCGAACCTTTAACGACACACGTCGCAAAGCGATCCGTGCAATTAGGGAGAGTAAAATTGAGGGTGTGAAGACCAATCAGGGCTTCCTCTTAAATGTATTGAATCATCCTCGTTTTATTGCAGGAAAATGCGATACGGGCTTTATCGACGGAAATCCGAGTCTTTTTGACTTCCAAGAGAAGAAAAGCGATGAGCGTAAGCTCCTTCAATTTTTGGCTGAGAAGATTGTCAATGAAACCCACGGAAAGAAACCAGCCTTTGATGTGCCGGTTATTCCCGAAGTGGGCAATCCCCATGATCTGTCGGGTACCAAGCAACTCTTAGATCAAGGGGGTCCTCAAGCGGTTGTCAATTGGATTAAGGATCAAAAGAAATTACTACTGACAGACACCACTTTCCGTGATGCCCATCAGTCTTTGATGGCGACACGAGTAAGAAGTCGGGATATGATTAAGATCGCCCGTGCAACTTCGACCTATGGACGCGACCTATTTTCTGTTGAGATGTGGGGCGGTGCAACTTATGACGTTAGCTATCGATTTTTAAAGGAATCTCCTTGGGAACGTCTGGATGAACTCCGCAAGCGAATGCCAAACGTGATGTTCCAGATGCTACTTCGAGGATCGAATGCGGTAGGCTATAAAAACTATCCGGATAATGTCATTCGTGAGTTTGTGAAGGAAGCGGCCGATCATGGAATCGACGTGTTCCGAATCTTTGATTCATTAAACTGGTTGGAAGGCATGAAAATCGCAACAGAATCCGTCTTGGAGGCGGGTAAAATTGCCGAAGTTTGTATGTGCTACACCGGAGATATTTTAAATCCTGATAAAACCAAGTACGATTTGGCTTATTATATTTCCATGGCCAAAGAGATTGAAGCGACAGGCGCACATATCCTGGGCATTAAAGACATGTCAGCTTTGCTGAAACCGGCTGCGGCGTATCAATTGGTTAAGGCCTTGAAGCAGGAAATCTCGATTCCCATTCACTTGCATACTCACGATACCTCCGGTAACGGCGTAGCCACGGTTTTAATGGCAGCTATGGCTGGTGTTGATATTGTGGACAGTGCTGTGAATGGTATGAGTGGATTGACCAGTCAGCCTGCATTAAACTCCATCGTAGCGGCTTTGGAAAATACCGAGCGCGATACGGGAATTGTAGCGGAAGAGATGCAACAGATTTCTGACTACTGGGTTGCTGTGCGGGATGTCTATGCAGGATTTGAGTCTGACTTGAAATCGGGTACGGCGGAAATCTACAAATATGAAATTCCCGGTGGCCAGTATTCGAACCTGAAACCTCAGGTGGAAAGCTTTGGCTTGGGCCATCGTTTTGCAGAGGTAAAAGGAAAATATATTGAAGCGAACAAGTTATTTGGTGACATCATTAAAGTAACCCCATCTTCTAAGGCAGTTGGCGATATGGCGATCTTTATGGTGCAAAATGAGTTGGATGCGGCAAATATTTATGACAAGGGAACGGAATTGGCTTTCCCTGATTCGGTTGTTGATTTCTTCAAGGGCATGATGGGTCAGCCGGTGGGTGGATTCGATAAGGCTCTTCAGAATATCGTATTGAAGGGTGAAGAACCAATACTTGTTCGTCCAGGTCAATTGTTAGAAGCCGTTGATTTTGACGCGATTCGAACAGATTTGGCAGTGCGATACGACCGAGAGTTTAGCATGACGGATCTTTTGAGTGCGGCGCTTTATCCAAAAGTATTTGAAGACTTCTTGAAATTCGGTGAAGAATATGGCGATTTCATTCGAATGGAAAGCGATGTGTTCTTCCATGGCCTTCGAGAAGGGGAAGAAGCAAGAATTGATATGGCCAAGGGCAAGAGTCATATGGTGAAGCTTGTTGGTGTCAGTAAGATTGATGAAGAGGGCATGCGTCAGGTCGTCTTTGAAGTAGATGGATTCCGTCGAGAGGTTGGCGTGGAAGATAAAAATGCGGTAACCCTTTCCGCAAAAGCGAAAGCCGAGAAGGCGGATCCGGAGAATCAATTCCACATTGGAGCGGGAATTCCAGGTAAGATCATCGAGATCTTGGTCAAGGAAGGCGATTCGGTTTCGGAGAATCAACCACTGTTAATAGTCGAAGCCATGAAGATGGAAACGCAAATGGTTGCGCCGTTTGATGGGGCTGTCAGCCGCATTTTAATTCACAAGGATCAACAGGTGGAAAGCGGCGAATTGTTGATGGAATTGGCCGAAGGCTTTTTCGAAGAAGAGTAGATGTAAAGAATAAATAGTAAAAAGCGTCCTACCACAATTAAAAAGTGGTAGGACGCTTTTTTTGTACCGTTACTTTTGTAAGGTGACGGGCAATTCATCGGTGTTGATTGGATAATACAAATCGTATATTTCTCGATCCTTGAAATAGATGGTTAGCTCATAATCGGTTTCTTCCCATGGGCGGTCGCCGTTCTCGTTGATGAAAGCAATTAAAGCTTCAATATCACGTGGATCATTAATTGTTTTAGAAGCGTTTGAGTCATCAGTGGTACTTAGCCGAATGCTTTCTACAGCCGTGGGAGTCAAAATCAGACGTTCTAAACGCTCGGTAATTGCCAGTTGGTCGATTGTGCGGGCGTATTCCTTGCGCAGAGGCATGTTTAAAATGGTTTGTCCATCCTGGTCAAGAAGCTTAGCAAAGGCAAAAGCGTTATATCTTCGATCTGGCTGATAATCCGCGTAGGATTCGCTATTCAGTCCATTGATATCGGTGCGAAGGGCGCTTGTCAGCAACTCAATTTCATTTTTGTCGCTTATGTTAATTTCACGACCCGACACCAAGCTTGATGATAATGTTACGCTTTCTACATTACTAATTTCTGTGGAAAGAATCGGGAAGTTTAATTTTTTCACTTCAGGATCCGCCAGATACGCGAGGTAGGTCGTGTTCAAAAAGTTTTTATCCAGGGTATAACGCCGCCGACTTTCTCCGCCGTGCTCTAATTGATAGAAACAATAAACCGTTTCGGTTCCTGGTGTTTCCTCTGGAAGAGTGGCAAGAATCATTTCAGCTTGCAGTGCTAAGGTTTTATCTTTCAAGCTCTGGTTGATGGGTTTAGGTTCTTCATCTTTGTGGTGATAATACCAGTCAGTGCCGGATACGGTAAATCCTTGTATGGAATCAGCCTTCGGTTGCCAGTTTTGAATACCAAATAGATCCATGTGCATACAGCCAATCAAAAGGATGGTAATACTGGCAAAGACCAAGAATCCTTTCCAATGACTCATGATATGGAAGCTTTTTTGAATCAGCACTTCTGCCAGGAAGAATCCGAAAAGTCCACCCAAAGCATATCCGATATAGAGCCAAAAAGAAATCCCGTTGGACAAAGCATAGAAAAAGGGTCCTGCAATCAGCAGAAAGCTGAAGCCCATTCCATACTTAAAGAGGCGGTTGAGCTTAGTAAATGCGATGACATTGCCCGCAGCTTCCAAATGGCGAATGCGATACAAGAGGTATGAGCCGAAAAAGAACAGAAGCCCAGCAACAAGATATATCAAATCTTGAATAAATGGGAATGGGCCTTCTAGGCTAATGCGCATAATTGGCAACCACCAGGAAAATTGATTCGAGAGATCGAGTGAAAATTCATAGGTCTGGATGAGCAAGCTCATATTTCCCAAAATCAAAAAGTACATGCCTAAAGGGAAGAGGTAAGCAATGATTGTAAACAAGCCGTGGGTTGCAATCATTCCGGTTAAAAATCCCATAAAGATGGTGATGGATGTATGCAGAAGCAAAAAGATGCTGCCGTGGATCATCCATTGAAGCAAATATTTCCATTCTAAAACGCTTTGGAATTCTGGCCTTAATCCTCGCAAAGCATAGACGACAATCCCTGTTAGCATTAAGGGGACCCAAACAGAGCAAAAGGCAATTAAGCCTCTTCCAATTAACAGATCCATCCGTGTTAAGGGTAGCTGATGCACCAAGTCCACCCGATTTTTTTGATGAAGGTGGCTAAAAATAATTAGTACACTCACAACCGGAGCAACCAAGAGATAGATGATCAGCAAAGGATGATCAAAGCTTTGAAAGTTTTTAGCGTATCGAACCATTAGCTCCGAGATCTGTATGGAATTATGAGATCGAAACATCAGCATGCGGGTTGGCAGAATGCTTAACAACACGAAAGCCCAGCTAATACAAATCCATTTGTACTGTTTGCAACCATTTAAGACGATGGCGCGAATACGTTTTATTCGATCAGTCATTTTGAGCGCCCTCCACTTCATATATAAAGATTTCTTCTAAGCTAAGCGGAATGAAATCACACACCACGGGATGAGTGGCTTGAACACGTTCAAAGATCTTACGTCGATTTCCACGTGCGATGATCGTGTATACGCTACCTGTTTTGCGTATCGAAATGGTGTCTAAATCATGCAAGGGAAAATCGATCGGTGTATTTTGATAGGCGACTTGAATCTTATGAAGATCATTCTTCAAGGTATTCATTTCCCGGTCGAGAATTAACTGCCCATTTTCGATAATTGCGATGTGATCGCATAGGTCTTCCAATTCCCGAAGGTTATGGGATGAAATGATGATGGTGGTGGCTTTTAAGGTCACATCTTCGATCATCAGATCGCGTACCTGTTTTCGAATCATGGGATCGAGCCCGTCAATGGGTTCGTCTAGTACCAAAACGTCTACACCCTTGCAAAGTGTGAGCCAGAAGGTTGCCTGTTTTTGCATGCCCTTAGATAGGGTGCGAATTTTCTTTTGATCGCTGAATTGGAAGATACGCTTGAGGTGGTGGTAGCGTTGGTAATCCCAATTTGGATAAATACGCGAATAAAGTTTTGCCATTTCTTCCGTTGTATAATGAAGGTGATAAAGCGGCTGGTCGGACAAGTATCCTATTTTCGCCTTTGCCTCGGGGTTTTCATAGATGGGCTTACCGTTTATCAATGCATCACCATCATCTTGGCGATAGATTCCTGCAAGGTGTTTGAGTAGGGTTGTTTTGCCAGATCCATTAGGACCAACCAATCCATAAATAGAGCCCTTGGGAATTGAGATGCTGATATCGTTGACCGCAACTAGATTTCCAAATCTTTTTGTCAGATGAATGGTTTCAATCATGAGGTTCCTCCTCGTTGTCTGAAATAAAGGGTGTTACTAAAGCGACAAGCCGCGCTTGAGAAATTTTTAAGTATTGCGCTTCATAAAGAAGGTGTTCAAGCTGCATAATGATTTGTTCTTTTCTCAATGGGTCGTGAATGTGTTCAGGGGAGGCAACAAAAGAGCCACGCCCTTGAATGGTATATAGGTAACCGGTTCGCTCTAATTCCTTGTAAGCCTTTTGAATCGTATTGGGATTCACTCCGGTAGATTGAGCGAGTTCCCGAACTGATGGCATACGCTCATCAGAAGACAATACTTCTCGAAGAATTAATTGGCGGATCTTCACCAACACTTGTTCATATAAAGGGATTCGATTATAGGGATCGATTTGTATCAAAAGACCACCTCCTAAGTGTATTACGATGCATAATACAGTTCGATCACTTGTAGTGTAATTGAAGTAGATCTGTATGTCAAGAGTAAGCTAATGGACCTTACAGATGAGGAAATAGGAAAATTCAAGCTTTAACCTTGACTAAGTGCCTTGAGTTTGCTAATATACTTAATTAAGTCAAAAGAATATTGCTCATATATCATCCGGGATTTGGCCGGAAAGTATCTACCAAAAAGCCGTAAACTTTTTGACTATGAGCAGACCTACGATAAGTGTATGGTTCTGCGCATAGGCAAGGACTATTTTTTTATATTTTGAGGAGGCGCATGCATGGCAAGAGAGAAGTTTTTAGGGATGGGATTAACCTTTGATGATGTCTTACTGGTACCGCAAAAGTCTGAGATCCTTCCGAAGGATGTCAACCTGCAAACCAAATTGACAAAAACATTGTCTTTAAATGTACCATTGATGTCAGCGAGTATGGATACGGTGACAGAAGCGAAAATGGCAATCGCCATGGCAAGAGAAGGTGGCGTAGGCATTGTTCATAAAAACATGTCAATTGAAGCCCAGGCAATGGAAGTCGATAAGGTGAAGCGATCAGAGTATGGTATTATTACAGATCCATTCTACCTAGCAGCGGATAATCTTGTAGAAGAAGCCTTAGAGCTGATGGCTCGTTACCGTATTTCTGGCGTGCCAATTGTAGATAGCGAAATGAAATTGGTGGGCATCATTACCAACCGTGATGTGAAGTTCATGGAGAAGGAAGATGAAAAAAATCCAATTTCCAAGCATATGACCAGCGAAGGTCTTATTGTCGGGCATGAAGGCATTACAATGAATGAAGCGAAGAAGATTCTGGGCAAGCATAAGATTGAAAAATTGCCTTTGGTCCGTGAAGACGGCACTCTTTGTGGTTTGATTACGATTAAAGATATTGAAAAAGCAATTAAATATCCACAGTCAGCGAAAGATGTAAACGGACGATTGTTATGCGGTGCTGCAGTAGGCATTACAAAGGATATGATGATCCGTGTTGAAGCCTTGGTAAAAGCAAAGGTTGATGTGATTACATTGGATACAGCCCATGGTCATTCTTTTGGGGTTATGGATGCAGTGAAGACCATCAAAGCAGTTTATCCGGAATTACAAATTATTGCAGGCAATGTAGCAACGGCAGAAGCGACAGTTGATTTGATCAAGGCGGGCGCTGATGCAGTAAAAGTTGGTATTGGTCCTGGATCCATCTGTACCACTCGCGTGGTTGCTGGCGTTGGGGTTCCCCAATTGACAGCAGTCTATCAATGTGCAGAAGCGGCAAAACCATACGGTGTTCCAGTCATTGCGGACGGCGGAATAAAATATTCAGGTGACGTAGTGAAAGCCTTGGCTGCTGGTTCTACGGTTGCCATGTTGGGGTCTATGCTAGCGGGATCAGACGAATCCCCTGGAGAAACGGAATTATACCAGGGACGTAAGTTTAAGGTTTACCGAGGCATGGGATCTTTGGGTGCCATGGAAAAAGGATCAAAAGATCGTTATTTCCAAAATGAAAAAGATGACAAGAAGAAATTCGTACCTGAAGGTGTTGAAGGTCGCGTTCCTTATAAGGGAAGCGTGTCTGATGTGATCTATCAAATGATTGGTGGATTGCGTTCAGGTATGGGTTACTGCGGTTCTGCAACTGTGGAAGACTTGCATGCAAAAGCACAGTTTGTTCAAATCACAGGCGCAGGATTGGCTGAAAGTCATCCGCATGATATTTCCATTACAAAAGAAGCACCGAACTACTCTGTTCGATAGGTTTCTGATATAATTAATTAGTTATTCGATTAGAGGAGGAAACATGAAAAAAAGTTTGGTGTTGGTAATGGATTTCGGTGGGCAATACGCCCAGTTGATTGCACGACGTGTACGCGAATCAAAAACATATTGTGAAATTGTACCTTACAGAATCTCAGCGGAAGAAATTAAAAAAAGAGCGCCGGAAGGAATTATTTTCTCGGGCGGCCCGAATAGTGTTTATGCAGAAAATGCACCAGAAGTGGATCCAGCGATTTTTGAATTGGGAATCCCGGTTCTAGGCATTTGCTATGGCGCACAATTGATGGCGAAAGCCTTCGGTGGTGAGGTTTCTCGCGCGACAGAGCGTGAGTATGGCAAGGTCGAGTTGCAGGTTGACAAGACGGAAGGTCTTTTGAATGGAATGACATCATCAGTTTGTTGGATGAGTCATACGGACTTTATCTCGGAAGCACCTCAAGGATTTGAAGTCATTGCCCATACAGACAGCTGTCCCATTGCAGGTATGCAGAATACAGAAAAAAAATTCTACGCGATTCAATTCCACCCGGAAGTGGAGCACACCGAGCAAGGAACGCAATTGCTCCTTAATTTCTTATACAAAGAGTGTGGCTTGACTGGTGATTGGGACATGGGAGATTATGCCCGTGAGACCATCGCTAAGATCAAAGAAGAGATTGGCGACAAGAAGGCTATCTGTGCCCTTTCAGGCGGTGTAGACTCATCAGTAGCAGCTTTAATGGTTCACAAAGCCATAGGCGATAATCTAACCTGCGTGTTCGTCGATCACGGACTGTTGAGAAAAGATGAAGGCGATTGGGTTGAGAAAGTGTTTGGCGAGCGTTTTGATATGAAATTGATTCGTGTCAATGCGCAAGATCGTTTCTTATCCAAGCTGAAAGGCGTAACCGATCCGGAAACAAAACGTAAAATTATCGGTGAAGAATTCATTCGCGTATTTGAAGAAGAGAAGAACAAGCTCTCTGACGCGGACTATCTGGTTCAAGGAACCATCTACCCGGATGTTATCGAGTCTGGCGGTTCTGACGAAGCAGAAGTCATCAAGTCTCACCATAATGTGGGCGGACTACCGGAAGATGTTGACTTCAAATTGTGCGAGCCACTAAGAGAACTCTTCAAGGATGAAGTAAGAAAAGTTGGCTTGGAAGTTGGTTTGGACGAGGATCTCGTTTATCGTCAACCATTCCCAGGACCAGGACTTGCCATTCGTGTAATCGGTGAGATTACGGATGAGAAGTTGGAAATTCTTCGTGAAGCGGACTACGTGTATCGAGATGAGATTGCAAAAGCTGGCTTGGATCGAGAGATCTGGCAATACTTTGCTGTTATGACAGGTCTTCGCAGTGTTGGTGTTATGGGTGATGGAAGAACATACAGCTACACCATCGCACTAAGAGCCGTAACCAGCTCCGACGGCATGACGTCAGATTGGGCGAAGATTCCATTTGAAGTTCTAGAGAAGATCTCTTCAAGAATCGTCAACCAAGTGGACCATGTAAACCGTATCGTGTACGATATTACAACAAAGCCACCATCAACAATTGAATGGGAATAAAATAACAGATCCCGCAAACCTTATGAAGTTAAGGTTTGCGGTTTTTTTCATTGTAGTTTTTTTCTCAAGCGAGATAGTCGTTGAATTCCAATTTTTTTATCCTATGTTTATTGTCGTTTGTTTTTAAGGAAATCGACATACATTTGTACTTTTGACAATTCTGTTTCCGTTAGATTTTCAACGATCAAGGATGTAGCGGAATTACTGAAAGTCTGGAGAGTGGATTGTTCAGTTTCTGCTTCGGAAGACAAATGAATTTTTTTATAGAAACAGTAGGATGGCTAATCCAAACAATACAATGCCTGAAGTTGTTTCTGGTGTGGCATTTTGCATATGCTCTGTTGTTTGATGAAGAGTTTATGCGTGACCTTGTAATTCAAGGGAGCAGGGGAAGATTGATGACGACTTCGTATTTGTATTTTGACGTACACCATAAGAATGCTTTATCCGTTGGACCATCCAGCGTGAAGAGCGGTGTTTCAATCAATTAGTCTTGCAAGGAGTGAAATATGCGTACAAAATCCTGCAACCAACGAATCTGGTTTCAGGATTTTGTATAAGAGGTATTATGTGAGTGTTTAGTACTTTTGAAGTTCTCTTGAAGCAATTGGCTTATAGAGAAGTGATGCTAGCAAAGCCAAAATGCCAAAGAACAGCAATACAACGAAGGATGGGAAATACTGATCATATCTCATTTGAATGGAACCAATAAACATTGGAGTTGTTGACAAAATCAAGGTTCCAATGTTTGTAATGGAAAAATTCATCGAGAAATATTGATCTCCGTACAAGTATCGAACGAGAATCGGAGCAAGACTTGAACTACCTCCGAAGCAAAACATCACACAGGCTCCGCCAACGGCAAATGACAGCCAATTCTGAAAATGAAAACTGAAAACCATTAGCAATAGAGCGATGGAGACTAAACCTCCCAAGGATCTATAGATAAAGGAGGCTCCGGTTTTATCAAATAGGATGCCCCATACGACTCGTCCTAAGCCATTGAATAGCGAGATTGCACTAAAAATGGCGGCTGTAAAGGTCGTGGTCAGTAAAAAATCTTCTCGTAGAGCCGGAACCGTATGATTAATAATGGACATGCCGATTCCGCCGAGCAAAATATAGATGCTGATAAAGATATAGAAAGTTTTGGATTTCACTAATTCTACAGGCGTATAATCAATGGATTCGATAGCGGTTTTGTTTGATTTTGGTAAAGTGTTTATTTCTCTACTAGAAGGGAAGTGTATGATGAAACTGGCGATCATTAAAATAGCAAACATGGAAACGCCTAAAATTCGAAAAACGCCTTGCCAGGATAGTATGGTAACACCATATTCGCAAATTTGACCGAATATGGTGGTGCTCATCGCGTATCCCATTAGCAATACACCGGTTGCAAATCCGATTTTGTCTTGAAAATACAAAGGGATCACACTAACACAGACGTTATAAATAACGCCAATTGAAAAGCCGCAGCACATGCTGTAAGTAAAATACAATTGCCACGCATGGGTGACAAAAGTCGTAGCAATAAAACCAAATGAAAGAGTCATTGCAACTATTTTCATTAGTGATTGAGGCTTTACTTTTTGAATAATAAATCCTCCAGTAAAACTTCCGAGGGCAAAAGAAATAAAACATAGTGAAAAAGCCATAGAGGTTTGTGTTCTTAAAAAGCCCAAATCTTTCTCAATGGGAATGACAAACAATGAGAATGCATAACCTATTCCCATAAAGAGTAACACAATAATAGCGGTTAACAAGTATAACCATCTTCTAGTTTTGATATTTTCCATATGACTCCTTGTTATTTGAAAATCTGAATAAACTCCTTGAAGTTGTTTGCCTCCAACATATTTTCGATCAACTCAATGTCACTGGTCAGGTCGGCCAATTGTTTAAAAATAGTTTTAAATGAATCTGATTGATCGGGATCCAAAGCAATCATAAATACAATAGAAACTTTTTCATTATCCCATTGTATTGGTTTTTTTAAAGTCATAATGCCAATTGCAGGTTTGATGATATGACCTTTGAATGAGTGCGGTGTTGCAAATCCATTGCCAACACAGGTTGGAGACAAGCATTCTCTTCTGAAGACGGATTCAATAAACCCATCATCAACATAGTTTTGGGTTTGCATGCGTGTACCGAGTAAATTGATTACTTCTTTTTTATTTTTGCAATCGCTTTTTAAACAACACAAATTACTTTTCACTTGCTTGAAAAATAAGTCATAGGATTCTTTGCGTGGTGAGGATGACTGGTCTGAGGTTTGGCTGAAAATATCACGCAAAGCATTCATGGTTTTTTTTGACAGTGTTGGCGGAATCACGATTACTTCAATACCTTCTAAATGTAAGGGAACCGTAGAAATCACAAAATCCTGTTCATTTATTTTGATTTTATTAGCTCTGTAAAGTGGAACGATGTCTTTGACGACAACATTGGGAAAAGCAGATTTTATTTTGGCTTCAATAAATTGAGAAGTCGACATTCCGCTCCCACATACAATAACGATTGAAGGGGTGTAACGTATTGTTTTTTGACGTTTCAGGGAAGCTCCTATATAAAGCGCGATATCGCAAATATCATCATCGTTTATTAGACTATAGTGATTCTGTACCAATAAAGTTGAAATGTAGGTTGCGACTTCATATTCATAAGCCAAATCGTTTTTAATGGATTTTTTTAAGGGATTCTCCAGATAAATGGAATTCATAATTCGAATAAAAAGAGCATTTAAATGAATAAATAAAGAAATGATAAACTCTTTGTCTGCACTTAGGTTCTCATTAAATAATTCATCAGCTATATTTATTATCTCCGTAATGCCATCAAAAGTTTCAGGTGAAATATTTCTGATATCATCAAGCTTTCTGTTTTGATAGATATCTTTTTTTTGATACTTGATTCCTGTAACATTGATGTATAGGTACTCTTTTTCATTTTGACTGACCCGGCAATTATAATGATCTTCCAGATGGTGAAGAATAAAATCTGTTATTTTCCATTCAAGTGTATTCTCAGATATTTCAATATTTTTCAACGTGCATAATTTATTGTCTTTTATACGATTGATCATAATGGCTAATTGCAGAACAATGCTAATATAAGACTGGTCAGAAAAAACCAAATCGAAACGGATCTCAATCTTTTGAATTAGTTGACCAATGCATTTCAATTCTATTGCTGTAAAATGTTCTTGTAAGTTGTCGAGAGAGAGGTTACCTTTTTGTTTTGCAATTTTCTTTAAGACATAGACCAAAGTCATTCTTTTGTTGAACTCATCGCCATGAATGCGTATTCCGTATCTGGTCGATTTTTCCAAGTGAAGTTCATGCTTGGAAAATGATTTTTCCAATTTTTCGATATCATTCATGACGGTGCTTTTACTGATGAACATTTCATTCGATATCGCTTCCATGGAAATATAATCATCTTTCTCCAACATTTTCAAAGCAATTAGAAACTTTCGGTTCTCGGGTAATAAAAGATGATCATCGGTATTGATTGCTAGTAAATTTTCAATAAAGGGTTTGCTTTTGTTTGGATACTCCAACCAAAAACCCTTCCCTGGTTTAGCGATAATCATACAATTAACAAATGATAATTCGGTTCTTAGTTTTTTTATGTCATTTTTAACAGTTCGTGAACTGACTTGAAGTATGCAGGAAAGTTGAACGGAAGTCAGTTCTTTGTTGGCATGATAAAGGATTTTTAACAATTGCTTTTCACGTGGCAGTAACAAATTAACACCTCATTTCAGTCAAGGTTGATTTACGACGTCGAGTTTCCCAATACTTGGTTACAGGATAACGTATAGAACACTTGTTATGCAAATACAAAAGTTGAAATCGGGTGGTTGCATAAATTGATACTTGGCGTGGGTACTTGGCTGAAGTGGATTGCCAAAGTAAGATTGTGTTATCTCGCCGCGGTGTAGATGTTGATAATGTCTTGTTCGTCAAGTCTTTGGAATCCACCAATTGTTCCATTGCCTGTTGCAGCTGCTTTCTTAGCCATTTCTTTGATTTGCTCTTTTGTTGGATCGATTCCCAATTCGGTTAAGGAGGTTGGCATACCGATTTTTCTGCACCAGTCATCCCATTGTTCAATTCCTTTTAGCGCCGTTTCTTCTAGACGATATAAATTGTGTTCAACAGCAAAAACGTTGATGGCGAATTGGGCAAAACGTTCAATATTTGTTTTGTATACGTATTTGGCCCAGGAAGACCAGACGGCTGTTAATGAAGCGCCGTGAGTCGCTTCAAACATGGCGCTAAGTTCTTGTCCAAGTTTATGGGTAGCGAAATCAGGCATGCGGCCGGTTCCTGTTAATCCGTTATGCGAGAGGCTTCCAGCCCACATTAGATTGGCCCGTACTTCGTAGTTTTTCGGCTCTTTTATCACTTTAAGTACAGAATCACGTACGGTTACGAGTAATCCTTCTGACATTTTGTCAATTAAATCAACATCAGGCGTATTGGTAAAGTATCTTTCCATCGTATGCATCATTATATCGGCGGCGCCACTGCATGTTTGATAGGTTGGTAATGTGAAAGTTAATTCGGGATTCATAATTGCAAATAAAGGTCTTGCGCAATCATGATTGTACGATCTCTTCAAAATACCGTTGCTTTCTGTTTCAATATCAATGACGGTAGAGTTGCTGGTTTCGGAACCGGTAGCTGCGATGGTGGAAATGCATCCGATTGGAGCGATCTTTGTGGTAGAAACTTTACCCAAGAATAAATCTTCCAAATCAAAGTCATTGGCTAAACCATATGCTATGGTTTTCGATGAATCGATTACTGATCCTCCGCCAATTGCAAGAATAAAGTCAATGTTTTCTTCTTTACATAATGCTACGCCTTCTTGTGCCTTTTTTAGTCTTGGATTTGGAACGACTCCTCCGAAATCGATATATTCAATTCCTTCCTTTTCGAGGCTTTTATGGACGGCATCCAACACGCCATTTTCTTTCAGAAACGTGCCACCATAGTGAATTAGTACTTTATGAAAGTTGCGTGACCTAATTTCTTTTCCGACCTCAGCATGTGTGTTTCTCCCAAAAACAATTCTTGTAGGAGTGGAAAATTCAAAATTCAACATAATATTCATCCTTTCTTTCCTTATAATATTTATTACGGTTTGATTATAGCAATAGTTTGCAAGTAGGAGAATTTAATAAACATCACTTGGCAAGTGAAATGGATTGTTGAAGGGGGAAAATCATTGGAAAAATGCTAGTTCGGCGGGATCTACAAGTCAAAAAAGAGTGAACCGGTGAATGCGCGGTAATACATTCACTAAATTAGTGAAAAGGATTGGTTTGTGAAAAATGAGGATGTAGATATAATGAAACCATAAGCAAAATAAAACAGACTGAAACGACGGAGGAACTTGTAGTGAAGTTAGTAAATATGCTAGATGAACGATTAATTAAGTTTGATCTGGAAGTGAAGGGTAAAGATGATGCAATCAAACAAGTTGCAAAAATGATGTTTGATGCGAATAAGGTAAATGATCTGGAACAATATATAAAAGGTCTTTTTGAAAGAGAAACTGAGTTTGCAACGGGAATTGGATTTGGAATTGCCATTCCGCATTGCAAAGATGATTGTGTTCAAGATGCTGCTTTTACAATTGTTAAAATAAAGGAACCAATTGAGTGGGGAGCGATGGATGAGAATCTTGTTCAATTGATTATCATGCTTGCTGCGCCAAACAATAGTGACAATGCTCATCTAAAAATGTTATCAAAGCTTTCTAAGAATTTAATGGATGAAGAGTTTAGATCCGGACTAAACTTAGCCTCATCTATTGAAGATATAAAAAAAACATTTGCCAAGAAGGGAGAATAGAAGATGTATATTCTATGCGTAACGGCATGTCCTGTAGGAATTGCACACACATATATGGCTGCGGCAAATTTAGAGAAAGCCATAAAGAATGCTGGACATGAGGTGAAAGTTGAGACCCAAGGAGCTCAAGGAGTAGATAACGAAATCACAACAGAAGATATTGAAAAATGCGACGCTGTAATTATTGCGAGTGATATTAGAATTAAGAATCATGAGAGATTTAAGGAAGTTCCAACATTAACGGTTGGTGTTCAAGAAGCGGTTAAAAAGACGGATGATATTGTAAAAGAATTATTGGAGGCGATTGGGTAATGGCAGAAATTATACGAAAAAATTCAAAGAAAAAGAGTCAGGGCGCATTTTTAAAAGATTCAATTATGACCGGTATTTCCTATATGATTCCAGTCATTGTCGGCGGAGGTGTCTTGCAAGCGATTGCAAAGATGATGGGCGGTTATGACATCGGGAGTAATATGCAAGAAATTGATACCTTGGCTAAAGCGATCATGCTGATTGGCCAGAGTTTATGGAATTTTACGGTTCCAGTGGTTGCAGCTTTTACTGCCTATGCGATGGCAGATAAACCGGGTATTGCACCAGGTCTTGCGCTTGGAGTGTTGGCTAATAGTATTGGCACAGGATTTGTAGGTGGCCTTATCGGTGGTGTTATGGTTGGATATTGCGTCTTGATGATGAAAAAAATCAAAATTCCAAAAGGCTTGCAAGGTGTAATGCCGATTCTCATTATTCCAACCGTTGCGACCTTAGTATGCGGCTTGGTTATGTACTACATAATTGGACATCCCATTGCTTGGCTTAGTATAACGATGCAAACTTGGTTGATAGGATTGGGAACGGGTTCTAAATTTGTATTTGGAGCAGTTGTTGGTGCGATGATGTGTTTTGACATGGGTGGACCAGTTGGAAAAGCGGCAGCAATGGTAACCAATGGCTTGAATGCAGACGGGTTCTTTATTCCAACTTCTGCAAAGATGTGTGCAGGGATGACGGCACCACTTGGAATCGCGATTGCCACTTTTATTGGTGGCAGGAAGAAATTTGATGATGTTGATCGTGAAAATGCAAAATCTGCAATGATGTTATCTTGTGTATATATCGAGGAAGCTGTTATTCCGTTCTTGGTCAATGATCCTATACGTGTGATTGTCTCGTGTATGATCGGTGGCAGTATTACCGGTGGCTTATGTATGGTTTCTGCATTGTCGTCTCCAGCTGTTCATGGCGGGGTCTTTGTTATTCCGATGACATCGAAACCATTGTTATTTGTTGGGCTTTGGTTGTTAGGGAGTTGTATTACAGGTGTTACATATGCACTGTGGAAAAAGCCGTTGGCAGATTCGGCAAATGCAACACAGGGGAAAATGTTATCAAAAACAGCATAAGTATTAATAAAATCGGGAAACAGAAAATGGGGATGATTACATCCCCATTTTTATCTTGAACATTTATAGCAAGGTGTTTCAATTAGGAGAGACTGATTGACGTTAAAATTGAACGAGATATTATTAAAATAAATTATGAGAGCATTATTACTGAATCGCTCATTCGTCGTAATAGATGAGTGAGGGACAAGGTTTTATCTAAAGGAGATAGGATTATGTATACATCAATGAAAGAAATGTTACTCCATGCACATAAAAATAATTATGCGATTATGGCGATTAACTGTGTAAATATGGAACAAGCAAAAGCAATTATTGAAAGTGCTGAAGAAGAAAAATCCGCTGTCATTGTAAATATTTCGCCGCGGCAATTGCGTTCGCATGCGAATGGAGATGTGATGGCAGCCATTGTTAAAACAATGGCTGATCAAGCAAGTGTGCCGGTGGCTTTGAATTTAGATCATGGTGTAAATGTTGAGGACGTCATTCAGGTATTGAAATGGGAATTTTCAAGTATTATGATTGATGCGTCATCATTTGATTTTGAAGAAAATAAAAGTCGTACATTGATGGCCAGTGCATTGGCCCATGGTTTGGGAAAATCATGTGAGGCGGAATTAGGCCACGTAGGACTGGCGATGAACGCAGATGGTCAAAATGCTGATTATTTTACTAACGTAAAGCAAGCGCAAGAATTTGTTGAATTTACAAACTGCGATTGTTTGGCAGTTGCAATTGGGACGGCGCACGGTTCTTACCCGAAAGGTATGATTCCAGAGCTCGATTTTGAACGATTACGTGAGCTGAAAAATACGCTTGATATGCCTCTTGTGTTACACGGCGGTTCTGGTGCGGGTGAGGAAAATATTAAAAAAGCTGTGGCCTATGGTATCAATAAGATTAACGTCTGTACAGATTTGATGAAGCATGCCAAAAATGCAACGGAAAAAGTACTAAAAGCGGAGCCTGACATTGAGTATATGGAAATGAATATGGCAGTGGAGGATGCTATGAAAGATTTTATTAAAAAATATATGCGTCTGATTGGTTCGAGCAATCGTTATACCTTTGAAAAAAATAAAGGTTTGGAGTTGGATTAGTAGTGAAAATATAATTGAGGGTGAACTAGGATTTCGAGGTCGCTGCTTACAAATAAAAAAACATGAAACTGAGCGGGTGTTTGTAAGAAGGAAAAAACTGAGATTTACGAAATGAGGATTGAAGGAAGAATGCGTGAACCTCATTGATGAAAGGTTTAAGGGTTCTTCCTTACGCATAAAAAGTATTTCTTTTAAGGTTGTCAAGGATATGTGAGGAAGTCGATTAATGTTAAACGTGACCACCTATGATAATAATGAAGAGAAATGTATGGTTGTATACATGCCAGTTGTAGGGTTTGGAAGAGTAATTGATTCTGGGGTGTTTTATAAAGCGGGCTTGGATCGAAAGATCTGGCAATACTTTGCTGTCATGACAGCTATACTATTGCACTACGTGCTGTAACCAGCTCAGACGGCATGATAAGCGATTGGGCGAAGATTCCATTTGACGTATTGGAGAAAATTTCTTCAAGAATTGTCAACCAAGTGGATCACGTAAACCGTATCGTGTATGATATTACGACAAAGCCACAATCAACAATTGAGTGGGAGTAAAGTGAATACAAACCGTAACCTTGTTGAATACTAGGGTTGCGGTTTTTTTCTATCGGTTTTGCAAAAGGGAAACAAAGATATTGTTTGACAAGTGAAGCATGATAAATTATAATCAAAACAGCGTTTCAAAACATTGTTTTGATTACTTGTGTGAGGAGAATGAATGGCGAAACGAAGAGAAGGCGTATATGAGCGCATACAGGAATGCGCGATGAAGGAGTTTCTAGCCCATGGATTTAAAGATGCTTCCCTAAGAAGGATTGCAACGAATGCAGAAACTGCAACGGGTTCCATTTACACTCGGTTTAAAGATAAGGGAGGGCTTTTTGACAGTCTTGTTGCGGAAAGCTATGAAGCGTTTAAAACTCATTTTGATCATGAGGAAACCTTGTTTTTTGCCGCTGAAAAGTATCGGAATATTGAAAGAATGATGGAGTTTTCCAATGAGGTCATGGAAAAAAACTTAGACATGATCTATCAGTATCCAAGGGAGTTCAAGTTGCTTATCACCTGTTCGGCAGGGACTAAGTATGAAAATATCATCGATGAATTTGTTGATTATGAAGTTGAATCGACCAAGAAATTTCTAGAAGTCATAGGCAACAAACGGTATTTGGCAGGCGAGATTAGTGATGAGTTTTTGCATATTATCAGCAATTCCTATTTGAATGGTTTTTTTGAGATTATTCGACATGACATGCCTGAAGAAAAAGGGAGAAAATACCTCATGGATTTTGGAAAGTTCTATGGATGCGGTTTTTCGTGTTTTATGAAGAATGAGATCAGCTAGTAAAATATACTTGACAATGAATGAAACCCTGGTTTTCCAGGGTTCAATTATTAGCCTTAAGTTAGCTATAGCTAACTTATTGGGAGGTGATGACCTGAGTGGGACTATTTGAAGTTTAATTTAGAGAGGTGATAAGGGTTTGCTTGACATGGAGGCATGTTTCTGAACATGTTTTCTATGCGGAGAACGGATTTATTTGCCAAAAAACAATAATGTGATGGGAAGAAAGGTAGGAGGTATGAACATGGAAAAGAACAAAAGGAAGTCCTTGTTAAATCGATTTGCTCCCTATATGGGGAAGAAAAAAGTGTTATTGCCATTTGCTTTAGTATTGTCGGGCTTGTCAGCGATTTTAAACATGATCCCCTTTGTATTGGTTTGGTATATTGCAAGAGAGATTTTGTCAAATCCTGCGGGAAATCAGCTTTCAAGTGTAGGAACTTATGCTTGGCTGGCATTAGCAAGCGCAATTGCGGGAGTTGTTGTCTATTTTTTAGCTTTGATGTGTTCACATTTGGCGGCATTTCGCGTAGAAGTTGGATTGCAAAAAGTCGGTATGGAAAAAATAACGAATATGCCGTTAGGGTTTTTTGACCAGTATTCAAGTGGTAAATTGCGTAAAATCGTAAATGATGGAGCTGGAACTACGCATACATTTTTAGCGCATCAATTGCCGGACCTGGCAGGAACGATACTTTCACCTATAATTCTTTTGGTTCTTATCTTTACCATGAATTGGAGACTGGGGTTTGCATCTCTTGTGCCAATCGTGCTGGGTTTTATCACCATGAAGTTTATGACCTCCACAAAAGGCAAAGAGTTTCAAAAGAACTATTTCGATTCTTTGGAAGAGATGGGTGCTGAATCTGTGGAATATGTCAGGGGGATCCCCGTTGTGAAGACCTTTGGCCAGTCCATCTTTTCATTTAAACGTTTTTACAATAGCATCATACGCTATAAGGAAATGGTTCATGCTTATACATTGCTTTGGCGTTCACCCATGTCGTTTTATACAATTATTATGCAGTCTGCCGCTTTTTTCTTAATTCCAATGGGAATACTATTAATTGGAAAGGGCGATAATATTGCCCTTGTACTATCTGATTACATATTTTATCTTTTGATTTCCCCGATATTTACCATGCTATTGATGAAATCCATGTACTTTCAGCAAAATAGCATGATTGCCAAACAAGCTATTGACCGGCTGGACAATCTGTTTGCCTATCCAGAAATGGAGTATAGCGCTAATCCCAAGCATGTGGATCATTATTCCATTGAGTTTAAGGATGTTGCTTTTTCATATGCGGGCAGTAACAAGCGAGCGGTTGACGGAGTGAGTTTTAGGCTAGAAGAAGGGGAAACGGTCGCTTTAGTCGGAGCATCAGGCGGTGGCAAGACCACTATTGCCAGATTGGCAGCAAGATTTTTTGATGTTGATCAAGGTCAAGTGCTGATTGGTGGTGAAAATGTAAAGGATGTTGGAAAGAAAGAGCTTATGAATCATATTTCTTTCGTTTTTCAAAATACGCACCTATTTAAAGGGACGTTAAAAGAAAATATTGTTTTTTGGAAAAAGGATGTAAGAAAAAAGGATATCGACAAGGCAATTGATCTGTCTCAATCCAGAATGATTATAGACGAACAAAAAGATGGTCTTGATACAGTGATCGGATCAAAGGGAACGTATTTCTCCGGTGGGGAACAGCAGAGAATTGCTTTGGCTCGAGCCATTGTCAAAGATGCGCCTATTGTACTCCTAGATGAAGCAACAGCCTTTGCGGATCCAGAAAATGAACATCTCATCCAAAAAGCGCTGAAAGAATTAAGCCGAGGAAAAACCACCTTAATGATTGCACATCGATTAACCAGTATAAAAAATGTGGATAGAATTCTTGTCATTGACCATGGGAAAATTGTGGAAGAGGGAAGTCATGATGAATTGATTGCGAAAGACGGATTGTATAAAACGATGTGGGATGAATACCAACAGTCGATTGCGTGGAGAATTGAAAACGAAAAAGAGTGTAAGGAGGAGATAAAATATGCGTAATTACTTACAAAACACATTTGCATTATCAGAAGAAGGCGCAAAGAATCTCGTTCGTGCAATTGTCTTATCAACGCTTATGAACTTAAGTTTTATGCTGCCAGTCATATATGGTTTTCAATTTTTAGACCAAGGATTAGGAATTATGTTGGGCGGTTCAAAGAAGGCAATGAGCAGTCTGGGTTATTATGGGATTGCCGCAGTTATTTCTTTACTGGCCATGTTTGTGATTGCATATTTTCAATATGATTCAACCTACACTAGGATCTATGAAGAAAGTGCAAAAAGACGAATCGGCTTGGCTGAAACCCTGAGAAAACTGCCCTTAGCATTCTTTGGCAAAAAAGATATTGCAGACTTGAGTGCAACCATTATGGAAGATGCAACGCAAATTGAGCAGTTGTTTTCTCATGCTGTACCCCAGATCTTTGCTGCTGGTATCACTATTGTTATCATGGGCATCATGATGTTTATTTATAATTGGCGCATGTCTCTTGCGGTGTTCTGGGTAATTCCAGTTGCATTTATTGTTTTCTATTTATCGAGAAAATTTCAGAAAAAAGCTCACAAGGATATGTACTGGGTGAAGAGAGATATATCGAATCATATTCAGGAAACACTAGATTCGATTCATGAGATCAAGTCTTATAACCGTGAGGAAGACTATAGCGAGACGCTTAAAAATAAACTGGACGGTTATGAATCGAGTCTAATAAAATCAGAACTCTTGCTGGGAACTTTTATTAATTGTGCTTATGCTGTTTTGAAACTGGGACTTCCGAGTGTTATGTTGGCAGGTGCCTATCTGTTAAGTCAGGGACTGGTGAGTCTTTTTACGTATTTGGTCTTTCTTGTTGTTACAGCCAGGATCTATAATCCTATTATGGAAGTTATGGATAATTTGGCCTTGCTATTGTATTTAGGCGTGCGGATCAATCGGATGAAAGAAATGGATGGCATGCCGCGTCAGGAGGGTCGTACGATATTTGAGCCAAAGTATTATGATATCGAATTTAAGCACGTTGATTTTTCCTATATCGATGGTGTGCAGACCTTAAGGGATGTTAGTTTTGCAGCAAAACAAGGCCAAGTGACAGCTTTGGTCGGTCCTTCCGGAGGAGGGAAAAGTACGGTTGCTAAATTGTCGGCACGGTTCTGGGATATTGATAAAGGGGTCATTACCTTAGGCGGTAAAGATATTTCAACGATTGATCCTGAAACGCTCTTGCAGTACTATTCCATTGTATTTCAGGATGTAATCCTATTTAATTCAAGCGTGATGGAAAACATTAGACTTGGCAAGAAAGATGCTACGGATCGAGAGGTTCGAGAGGCAGCCAGACTGGCTAGATGTGATGAATTTATTGAAAAGTTACCAGAGGGCTATAATACACCTATTGGTGAAAATGGCGAGCGTTTATCCGGCGGTGAAAGACAGAGAATTTCCATCGCAAGAGCCATGCTAAAGGATGCGCCGATCATACTTCTAGATGAGGCAACGGCTTCCTTGGATGCTGAAAATGAGAGTAAAATTCAAGGCGCCTTGAGTGAACTGATTAGAAATAAAACTGTGTTGATTATTGCCCATCGCATGAGAACCGTATCTGGAGCAGATAAGGTTGTTGTGATTAAAGAAGGAAGTATTGAAGAGCTGGGGACGCCAAGGAAACTGCAGGCACAAGATGGTATATTTGCTTCGATGCTTAAAATGCAGCTTCAAGGTATATCATAACCTCTTTTGATTTGTTGAATGACGGGGGTATTAGGTTTTGTAAAAATACTCTGATTTTGAGATCACCAGAATTGCGAAGATTGAATTCGATAGAAATCGGAAATCATCCTATTGTTTTACAGTGGGATGATTTTTTACTTACTTATTTTTAATTCTAATGAATTTTTCTTTATATTTATAATAGGGCTAATTATATTGAAGAAAAATTTACCACTTTTGGAGGGGTACGATCTTCCGACTCATAAAATTGGGTTAATTGGAATGGTCAATGAAGTCACGTTTGGAATGACCGTATGTGTTATTATCACTTTAGACAGTAAGTTGTCAATTTATGAAGATTGGTTGAAGCGGGAAAGATTGCTGAGACCTAGGTTGTGGCGGGCTATCTTGACACGAAAAAATATGTATGCTAGCATCAAAGTGACCCGAAATGGTCGGTGTTGGGGGAGGTATGGTGATGAGTAAGAATAATGAATCAAAGGAAATGTATCTTGAAGTTATTTACGAACTTTTTTTGAATAATAAAGAAGTGCGGTCCGTGGATATTGCAGAAAAAATGGGATACTCAAGACCCAGCATTTCTAGAGCCATGTCTGTTCTGAAAAAAGAAGGATATGTGATTCAAGAGCCCTATGGAACCATAAGTCTTACGGAGAAGGGTTTTGAAACCGGGAAAAAAATATTGGATCGTCACGTGTGTTTGACGAAGTTTTTGCGTTTAAGCTTGAACATCGACAAGGATCTTGCTGAAAAAGATGCATGCCGATTCGAACATGTTGTTTCGGAAGAAACTATGGAGGCTATTAGGGTGTACGTGAAAGCAAATCTAAAATAGGCATATAAAAAAAGGAGATCTCCCGTAATTTGAGCGATCTCTTTTTTCTTATGTCTAAAAGGAATGAAATTTATGGATGTTGAAAGCGATGGTGTCTCCGATCTTGTTGCTATAGCGGTCAGGCGCATGGATGATTAGTTTGCGGTCGTTTGAGACCACTATATATTCGGTATAGCTGCCTCGGTAACGGATGTTGCGAATGATACCCGTATGTTTTCCATTGGAGCTAATTTGGATATCCTCAGGACGAATTGAAATGTTCTTTCTTCTGTGACATTGTTTGAAGAAACGTGAGAAACCAGGTTCTTTAGCATTGATAATATTATTCTTACCAATGAACTCGGCGACAAAGAGGTTATCACTGTTGTTGTAGATATCCATAGGGTTACCTTGCTGCATGATTTTTCCCTTGTTCATGATCACGATTTGATCAGCGATTTCGAAGGCTTCCTGCTGATCGTGAGTCACATAGATAGTTGTAAGGTTCAGTTGCCGTTGAAGCTCTTTAATTTCCTTGATCAGGGTGGATTTTAAATGGGCATCCAGGTTAGCAAGAGGTTCGTCCAGCAGTAGAAGGGCGGGCTCATATGCCAGAGAACGAGCAATGGCGATGCGCTGTTTTTCTCCACCAGATAGATCCGAGGGGTATCGGTTGGCATACTCGGTCATGTGGGTGATTTCTAGCATGTCGTGAACCCTTTTTTTTATGAAGGATTTCTTGTGTCCCCTCGCTTTCAAAGGGAAAGCAATGTTTTGATAAACGTTCATATGCGGCCAGAGGGCGTAGGATTGAAAAACGAAACCGATGTTTCTTTTTTCGGCAGGCATAAGGATATTTTCTTCCTTGCTGTAGAAAATATGATCACCAAAGCGGATGCTGCCGTGATCGGGTGTTTTCAGTCCGCTGATTGCGGTAAGAAGAGAGCTTTTGCCACAGCCGCTGGGGCCAAGCAAGACGATTAATTCTCCACGTTTTACCCGCAGTGAAAAGTTGTTCGTAATTATATTCTTCTTGGAAGTGTTGGTTTGAACTTCTTTCTCCTGATAGGAGATCCCTAGATTCTCGATGATTAATTCATTCATGTTTTTCCCCTTGAAGCAATTTTTTTTAACAATAAATTACCGGCAACACTTAATAAGATAACGACAACAGATATGGATGAAGTCATTTCAAGTCCGTAGGAATTTGACTGTATAGTAAACATCATGACACCTAAAGTTTTTGTGGTAGAGGTGTATAAAAGCAAGGAAATCGGAATTTCTTTTAGTGAAATCAGGAAGCATATTAGAAATCCAGCCATCAGACCCTTTTTCATCTGCGGCAAAAATAGTTGGGTATATCGTTTTCTCATGGGAATGCCCATGGTCCTTGCGGCTTGATCTAGAGATGGATCCAAATTCTTCGACGCACCCAGGATTTGCTTGATGCAAATGGGAATAAAGAGGACGGTGTAGGTAATGATAATGAGGGATCGTGTTCCATATAATTTAAAAGGTGGGTTAATCCAAGCAAACATGGCGGCCACGGCCAGAATCATATTGGGAACCGCGATCGGCAATTGTGCAATATGAATGAGCTGTGATGAAATAAAATCATGCCGATAGGTATGGAAATAGACAGTTAAGCTCGCGATGATCGTTGCGGCGGTTGCACCGACAATGCCGTAGAATAAGCTGTTTAATAAAGGAATGGTCAGTAGATTTTCTTTTGAAAACAGCTTCAGGTAGTTATTGATCGTGAGGTTATCCATCGATAACGGCAAGCCCCAGCGTTTGAAAAATGAAGATGTAATAATGGTGACAAAGGGAACAATGATGGAGAATACAAAGAAGATCCCAAGGCAGACGAGGACTGGCTTGTGCCAAGGTCCCAAGGCAATAACAGACTGGTCTGAAGTGGCGGACGACGTTTTAATGGCATAATGTTTTTTCTTGATGGCCTTTTCAGACCAAATGAACAAGAACATCGAAATGGCAATCAGCAGCACAGAGAGTACGGCAACGATGTTCAAATCAAGATCCGACATAGCGCTGAAGACACGCGTGGAAAGTACTTCTTTTCCAGCAGGCAATGAAAGCTGGGCGGGTACGCCAAAGTTTGCCATGCTGCGACTTACAACGAGCAGACTGGTTGCAAGCCATGCGGGCAGGACTAGGGGCAGGGTAATGCGAAATAGGATCTGTTTCTTGTTTGCGCCGCAAACCTTGGCATTTTCTTCCAAGGTTTTACCAAGTAATTGCAATGCGTTACCCAGGCCGTAATAGATCAGTGGATATAGGTGCATGGCAAGAATTATAGCACTGGCTCCGAGCGTATAGGCGTTTAGCGTATAAGAAAAAGAAGAATCAAACAGTCTTATGATTCTGTTGAGATATCCACCTCGGCTGAAGACTTCAACCCATGTGACGGAGAGAATATAGGCGGGAATGGTAAAGGACAAAAAAACAGAGAAATCAATTAGATTTTTATATTTGAAGTCAGTTCTATGTCGAATCAAGGCCAATGAACCGCCGATTGCCGTGGCACTGACAAGTGTATAGGCCACCATTTTTACGGTGTTGACCAAAGCATGATAGGTTGCCGGGGATGAAAATGCTACCACATAACTTTCGGTGCTGAAGACCCCGTCATGGTTGATGCTAGTCAGGAAGATCATGGCAATGGGATAGAAAATAAAGACCAGGAGTATGATTAACAGCAGAAGAGGGATTGCGCGATCTAGGCGGAATCCCTCTCGTAATATGCTGCTGAAGGGAAAATTAATGGAAGATTTTTTGGTATTCATTTTTCAAACTTTCCTCGTTGGCCGTCGCGGTATCCCAATCAACTGAGAATACATTGACATCCTCTGGCAGATAGGTGTTTTCAATATCTTTTCTGATACTGATGAAACCAAATTTATGCATAATGGTTTGTGCCTTTTTTGACAGGAGAAAGTTAACGAATTCCATAGACGTTTTTTGTTTTTGTTCGCTCCTAGAATCACTTATTGGGATTGCCACGGGTCGCTGTATGGCAATGACACCCTCGGAAGGCCATACGACACCAAGATGAACGTCAAATCCATCTGTTTTGCCCTTGTTGCTTAAGCGAACAACAGCATCATGGGGCGCAATGCCGAGGGCGAACTGGCCCTCCATAATGGTTGATGGAACCAATCCGTTGGATTTCATCAACATGATCTCATTGGCTTTTAAACGCTTGAAATAGTCGATCTTCCTTCCTTCCAGTTCATACAGGGCAGAAGAAATGGCAAAGGCCGTTGATGATTGACTGGCATCCGCCTTAACAACCAATCCCTTGTATCGATCTGCTGCAAGCTCGGCGAAACTGGTAGGGGCGGCTTCTTCTTTTAGAAGCGAATTATTGTACATAATAATGATATACCGCTCGCTGGCGAGGGCATAGTTCTTGCCCTGCCATAGATACTGATCCTTGACGTCCTTGCTGTTTTCAAGACTAAGGGGCATGAGTTTTCCGGCCTTGTCGAGCTTGTTGTAAACAAGAGGGTCGGATCCCCAAACTACATCAGCTTGGATGTCTCCTGCCTGGCTTTCGGTCCAAACTTTGCTGCGCAGCTGACCACAACTCATGATGGTCATATCTAAAACATCACCATGTTGCTCCTCAAACGACCCTTCAATCTTATTGATCATGGCTTCAGGTCCCGAGAGATAAACAAGTATTTTATTGTCGGCATCATTGCTTGGGAGGGCAGGTTCATGATCGGGCAAGCTTGTGGCTTCTTGGTTTGCAGCTGGTGCTGCATCAGTGGTAGGACTTGTATTCCCACCTGCTTGGGAGCATGCGGAAAGCGTAATAGCCATGGTAAATGTGATGGCTAAGAGTGTGATTTTTTTCATATGTAAACTCCTTATCATTAAAATATTAGCGAAGGCTAACTCTAACAGAAATCAGAAGTTAGCCTTCGCTAACTACATTGAATACTATACTGAACCATGGAAATTGTCAAATGTTTCTATACTCGAATTTGAATAACATGAAATTCTTCCTTTCGGACTGTTAATTGGATCAAAAACATAGGCACAAAAATACGCGGAAGGTTTTCCAAATTTATTCAAAAAGTTAGCGTTGACAAACTTATTTGAAGTGGTAGAATGATGTTAGTCTTAGTTAACAATCTGCGATTGAAGTATGAAGGGGGGGTGAGAAATGAATAGTTTCCTTAAGAATTGGATTACAGGGAATGCACAATGCGATTATCGCTGGTGCAGTTTTTGCTCGAGTATTGGGATTGTTTATACTGGGGTAAAGCCAGCCGAGATCATCAATGTATCCGTGGAACAATTGAGAAGATGTGTTATGCTTCGAGATTGCATCGAATTCAAAGTGATCACAAGGAGGAAGGATCAACTCTCTATATTTATTTTTAACCGTGAATCGATGAGAAGGTCTTTAAGCAATAGATATGCATTGGATCACTTGCAAAAACTTGGTTATCCCTTGGAATTTGATGTAGACGAGTATATTTCAATGTTAGTCGGAAAGTTGAAAGGGGATAATCTATTTCCTCATGAAATTGGTTTTTTCTTGGGCTACCCAGTCAAAGATGTTTTGGGTTTTATGAATATGCTGAACTTACCGCATACCAAAACAATGGGGTGGAGAATGTATGGAGATACAAAGGAATCAGAGGTTTTGTACCATAAGGTAAAAAATGCAAAAAATGAAATTGTTGAGTATGCGTTAAGCGTGTAGGTGTATATGTAAATAGCAACTGCATGATAAATAAAAGGAGGGCATCATGAAGAAAGTAACGATTATCTATGGAAGCACAACAGGAAATACGGAATCAGTAGCAAATTTAATTCAAAGCAGTCTAACGGATTATGAGACAACGATTAGCGATGTGGTTAACGCATCTAATGAAATGGTGAAAGAAGCAGACTTGGTCATATACGGATCTTCTACATGGGGATATGGAGAATTGCAGGATGATTTTTTCGAATATCATGACAAGAAAATGACATCAGAATTATTGTCTGGAAAAGAGGTTGCGGTCTTTGGCTGCGGCGATCAGGATAGTTTTGGTGATGTTTTCTGTCATGCAACGGACTTGATTCGAGAAAAAGTGGAGAGATGCGGTGGCGTGCTGGTTTGCGAAAATCTGAAGATCAGCGGAGATCCGTCGGACAGTTTGGATGCAATTACGCGGTTTGCTCAACAGTTTTAATTTATAATCCTATTTTGAATCGAATCAATCGATGTCCGATTAGCGGGCAAGCATTCTTCAAACATACTAAGTTGCTCAATGAACACAGTCAAACTCATAAAATTATATATATATACACACAACAATTACCAAAAGAATAGCCAAAGATTGATTTGCGAGCATCAGGCCGAAACAACGATACAAGGCCTGATGCTTTTTTTAGTTATTCGTATTTTAACCCAATAAATTCTTCTTGGTATTCCCATCGATGCTTATTGTAAGGGCAGAAGTCTTGGCAGTGATCACAGCCGATAGTAAAGTTTTCGACAATGAGATCGGTTTTAAATGCGATACATTTTTTGCTATCTTTCGAGTTTTTTGTCAGGGCTTTTTCTGGGCATCTTTTCACACATATGCCACAGTGTCCTGGACATTCTGTCGGCGGCTCATCAAAGTCACAGGTTACATCCACATCCACTAGCCATGCGTGCAAGTGACAATAAGAACCTTCTTCTGTATAGAAATATCCATTATTTCTTGTTATACCAATGCCCATTTCCGCAGCGAGATTATTTTTTATTGATGTTGCCAAGGTCGTCATATCCAAATGCTTTATCGTTCTTGTAGATAAAAATTCTTCGAATTCTGAAGCTGTATCATGTTCAAGTGACCCCTTCAAATAGCGTCCTTTAAACAAGTCTCTTTTGCTGACCTTGCCTTCTAATTGAGACGGTATTTTATAAAAGTTATAGTGAAAGGTGGCAATGATCATAGATTTAGCCCATGGGTGATCTTGTTTGATTTTTTCTATCGATTCATTTTCGATATCATCAAATTTTAAGGCACCAAACCGGCTATATCCAACAGCTAGTCCTTCGTCATACATTAATTCTGAAATATCCATTTGACCTCTTTTCTCTTTCCGTTAGTTTAACTCCATTTAGTTTACCATAAATTAGAGTCAATGGATAAAAGGGATACTAATCTAGAATGATGAATTTTAATAGGTGTTATCATGCAGAGTTTACTGGTTTTAGTATAGGAAGGCCTGATATAATAAGAACAGTTCATGCAGAAAGGCAATGCATAAAATTTTAAGTTTTGGAAGGAGTAATCAATGAAAGAAACGAAGAGTCAATTAAATATAGAAGTGATAAAGAGTGAAGTTGAAAAGATGAAAGATGAAATCGTCAGTTGGAGACGCCATTTTCATCAGCATGGGGAACTTTCCTTTCAGGAATTTGCAACATCTGATTTCATTGAAGAACAACTTGAAAGTTTTGGCGGAATCGAGATATCCCGACCGACAAAAACAGGCGTCATCGCTAAGGTTATTGGAGCAAAGCCAGGTAGGACTCTTGCTTTGCGAGCGGACATCGACGCATTGCCAATGACAGAATTAAATGATCTGCCTTATGCATCTGAGATTGAAGGTGTGATGCATTCATGCGGGCATGACGGACATACGGCGATTCTTTTAGGGATTGCAAAGCTATTTGCTGAACTGAAGGATCAAATGAGCGGTACCGTCGTTTGCATCTTTCAGCATGCTGAAGAACTTCCACCGGGCGGGGCTGTTGAAATGGTCAAAGCAGGTGTCATGGAAGGGATTGATGAAATCTACGGCTTGCATTTGTCTTCTTCATTCCCGACGGGAACCTTTGGCATTCGTTCTGGCTTTTTAACAGCGGCAACGGATCGGTTTGATATCGAAGTCATAGGCAAGGGTGGACATTCAGCAATGCCAGAGACTTGCGTGGATCCCATTGTAATTGGCGCACAGATCATCAGCAACCTTCAAACGATTGTTTCAAGAAGAATAAAAGGCATTGAACCAGCTGTCTTGTCAGTCTGCCAAGTAGAAGCTGGGCATGCATATAATATTATTCCCAATACAATGAGCATCACCGGTTCTGTAAGAACTTTTTCGCAAGAGACAAGAAATAATATGGCAAACATGATCAAAGAGATTTCCCAAGGGAATGCATCCTCATACGGAGCTGATTGTAAAGTGTCTTATGAACTCGGATACAGTTCTGTAGTCAATGATGAAGAATTGACTGAGAATGTAGAAGGGGTTGTAGAAGCTTGGTTTGGAAAAGAAAGTGTCTTGAAGATTGACCCGGTTATGCCGGGAGAAGATTTCTCTGCTTTTACAGAAGCGACGAATTGCCCAGGATGTTTTGTTGAGATTGGTACAGCTAATGAAGTGCTGGGAACAACAATGCCCCATCATAACCCTAATTATCTAATGGATGAAGATGGATTATACTATGGAACGTCACTATTCGCAGGTATTGTTTTTGATCGCTTGTTTGCAAACTAGGAAACAGACTTTGTAGACGGAGCGTCTCGATTTATGCTTCGGGAAAGGAGAAATATGGCAAAAATTACGGTCAGTGCGACCGCAACGAATACAACAAAAACAAAAATTACAGCAGGCAAACACAGCATTCTTATCGACGAACCCCCTCTTTTCGGTGGGGAAGATGAAGCACCAAGTCCTGTTGAAATGTATTTAGCATCGATTGCTGGGTGCATTAATGCGGCCGGTCAATGGATTGCAAAAGAAATGAATATGGATTTGCAGAAGGTTGATATTCTCATTGAAGGTCAAGTAGATGGTTCCAAGTTCCTGATGAATGATTCTACATTCAGAGCGGGATTTTCTGAAATCGTAACAAGGGTTCGTATTGTTTCAAACAGTGAGCCGTCTATTCAAGAAGAGTGGTTGAGACAGGTAAGGGAGAGATGCCCTGTCATCGACAACACCGAAAATGGCACCCTATTTATTATGGAATAGCTTTTGGTAAATCTAATATCGAAAACAAGCTTTTTTGGTCTATGGTCAAGAATAAAACCATGAGGCTAGGAATTACGTGTGATAAAAGAATCCCGCAAACCTTATCAATAACAGGTTTGCGGGATTCTTTTATCATTGTAGAGTTTTGTTAAAGTGTGATAGTGTTGAACTCTAATTATTTAGTTTTGTTTGTTGTTTATTCTCGTAGGGGTAAAGGGAAAATTTGTGTAAATTTAATTAATAGTTGCCTTGGAAGATGACTTGCCATATAGTTAAAGCATCCATCAATTTCCTTTTTATGGGATATTAGATTGAGTGCAAAAATCGATTTGCCCCTCTTTGAAGAACGGGGAATCAGTAGAATGGGGATATAGCAGAAAATTGGGGATCTTAGGCTGGCATGAGGGAGAATAAAATGAAGAAATTGGTAATGATTGTAGTAACTGCTTTTGTACTATTTAATGCAAATCCAGTCTTGGCAACAACGCAAGCTATTCCGGAAATTGAATGGAAAAAAAGTTTGGGCGGTGCTTCTTCTGAATATGCTCAAAATACTCAGCCGACAAAAGATGGCGGATATATTGTTGTTGGCTCTACATATTCAACTGATGGAGATGTATCGGGCAATCATGGAAATGAGGATGCTTGGGTTGTGAAGCTGGATGGCAAGGGTGAAATGGAATGGCAAAAATGCCTCGGTGGTTCATTGTATGATAAGGCGTACAGTATTCGAGAGACAAATGATAGTGGATATATTATTGCTGGTTATACAAATTCAAATGATGGCGATGTATCGGGCAACCATGGCAATATGGATGCTTGGCTTGTCAAGCTGGATGCGTACGGCGAAATTATTTGGCAGAAATGCTTAGGTGGTTCTCAGAATGAAGATGTGTTCGATATTCGGCAGACAGATGATGGTGGATATATACTTGTTGGTTCTACATATTCAGTTGATGGAAATGTGGTGGGTTGTCATGGAGATGGATCGGGCGATTATGGCGAATTGGATGCTTGGGTAGTAAAACTGAAAGAAAACGGTGATATTGATTGGCAGAGATGCCTAGGTGGTAGTGCTTATGATGTTGCCCAAAGTATTCAGTTGACGAAGGATGGCGGCTATATAATTGCTGGCAAAACGTATTCGCAAGATGGCGATGTATCGGAGCCAATTGGCGAATTTGATGCGTGGATTATAAAACTGAAGGAAACCGGTGAAATTGAATGGGAGAAATGCCTAGGTGGCACTTCTCATGATCATGCATACAATATTCAGCTAACCGATGATGGTGGATATGTGTTTGTTGGCTCAACATGGTCAAGTGATGGAGATGTATCGGGCTATCGTCGCGCCTATGATGTCTGGGTTGTAAAACTGAAGGAAAATGGTGACATTGATTGGCAGAAATGCCTAGGTGGTGCGAATCATGATCAAGCCTATACGATTCAGCTGACAAATGACGGCGGATATATAGTTGCTGGCCAAACGCAATCACAAGATGGCGATGTATCAGGCCATCATGGATATAACGATATTTGGGTTGTAAAACTGGATGAGAAGGGTGAAATCAATTGGCAGAAAAGCCTGGGTGGTACCGAAAATGATCAAGCCTCCAGTATTCAGCTGACCGATGATGGTGGATATGTGCTTGCTGGTCATGTTTATTCACAAGATGGCGACGTATTGAGCAATCATGGCAGCTGGGATGTTTGGATCGTAAAGTTTGAGGGGAATGGAGATAAAGCGCCTGCGTCGAATGGAGATGCATCGATGAATCGACCCAGAGCGATCATTTGCGAGCGGACCTTCACCGGTCAAACGCTTGCAACTTTTCGAGATGATGCATTTGGTTTACTGAAGGTTATCGATCCGGAAACGGGCGTCATTGATTTTCGCGCCCCCTTACGGTCGGAAGAAAAGGATGTGCGGGTAAGGATTTCTTATGCGGATATACAAATGAAAGTCGATGTTGGAGCGAAAAATCTTTTGATCGAGTATCGAGGGCGAGCAATTCAAATCCCCATGATTACTTTTGAGTGTGAGGAGCTTCTTTCCGAGATGCCAACCCACGAAGAAGCCATGATTGAAATTCACTTGATTGAGAAAGAGGATGGTTCTCTTGAAAAAGTGATCCAACTAATTGTTGTCGAACAAGTGGATGAGAAGACGAAACTAGTACATCGAATGAATGTTCAATAAAATAAAAAATCCTGCGATCCTGATGAAAATTGGGCCTGCGGGATTTTTTTGCAAAGTGTATGATTTAAGTAATGGATCCATAAAGCGGTATTCAAAAACGCTTTAGATGGTGTTGCCGTAGCGAGCCAAAAACACAGCGATTACTTCATCCAACATTGGGTTTACAGCTTCTTTATTATGGCCGTCGGTAAATAGCACAGGCCATGTGATCGCATCTATGACTAAAGCATAAAATATTCTTGCAGACATAAATAAATTATCCGATTTGATTTTCCCATCATTTTCGGCTTCTTTTAGCCATTCGAGTAGCATGTCAAACGTGAATGGATACTTGGCAACTGTTTTTCTTTGATAGTCACGATCCTTTAAAAATGTATCGTCAAGAATCGTGATAGCTATAATCGCCTTGGCGAGTCAATGAGAAAGATTTTTGATTCTGCAAATGCAAGCAATGGTTCCTCCAAAGTTTTGACTCGATCATATTTTATGGTTTTTAAATTTTGTCTCTGTGCTAAAAGATTATCTACAATGGCAATCATCGCAATAAGCTTGCATATATTTCAGGCGATCCTAGTGGCAGTAGGTCAGATTTTTGTTTTTGGGTTAGTAGAAGCGAGTAGACTATATACAATAGGTTTAAATAAAAAGTTTATGGTAATAGGAAAATGGTTATGCTCTTGCAGAGAATTTTTTTGGGGAATCGAGATGATCCCATTTTAACTTGTTGCAGGCATTTATACTGATAGAATAGTGAGATGGAAGTAATTGTAAAACGAAAGAAGGCTTCAACAAATAGAAATAGAATCGAAATGAGAAGCAGTGACATTGCCTTCTTTTTATTTGTAAACGTGCTATGGAATAGACCTGCAGTCGCTTTAGATTTGAATGCTATTGAGTTCATTTGTGCTATTAGATTCTGCTGAGTAGTAGAGAGTTGAGTCATATATATATATAGTTAGAAAAATATGGGAATATTGAATGTTTCAACAAATGATGGTAAAATATTAATATGTTTAGGAGTTTGTAGTTCAAATATGCTGACAGGAGCGTAGCGCTGTATGGAGAATTCATTTCTTTATAAAACATATCAAGCAATCTCGAAGCGTATGATGATTATCCTGCTAATTCTTAGCATAGTCGGCGGATTAACCATCTATCATACAACGAATGATTATGTGTTTCAGTTTGAGGAGGTGGCAAGCCGCTTCATTGAACTGAGTAGAACGGAGGCTGAGGACTCCATACAAAACATGCTAAATCATTGGGTATCGAATGATATTTGGAATCGAACTCTAGAGGATGGGAAGACAGAGGATTTAGATCTGTTCTTGACTGAGCGAATTAGTCATAAAAGTATTAGTGATGCTGTGGTACTTTTTTTCAACGGCGAAAATTTAAGTTATGAATATGGTGATCATGATTGGAAAGCGGATTTTGCAAGTATGGGAATTGATGCCAATGCATCGATGGCTACATGGTATCAGTGGGAAAGCAATACCTTATGGGCAAAATGTATTTCCAGAGCTGGAGATGTTACGCTTTTGTTGGCATATCCGGTAACGGAGGCTAATTTGTTATTCCTGAAGGTACCTTGGATTGAAAAATCAATTGCTAACATAGAGATTGGGGATTTCTCAACTAACGAAAATCGTGACCTCTTTCATTGGCAAACCATCGTTCGTTCCTACCCGATTGATTCAGAACTTCCTGCTTACATAAATGTTGAATATACCTTACATGATTTAGGTCGGTATTTCTATCTGCCTTATGGTCTGTATTTTATTATGGCATTTGGCTTGTATATATTCTTTAAGCATCAATACATTAAGTCGGCATTTTTGCCGGCAACAAATGCAATCAAACGACTTGAATCGCAGGTGGAGTTGATTGGATTGGGGGATTATAACCATCGGATGGTTCCGTCAGGATACCAAGAATTTGTTGGATTGGAAAACGAGATTAACGGATTATCTATGGCAATTCAGATGCGGAATGAAAGGTTGGAGCAAGATGTCGTTGAAGTTTATGCATTATTGATCAAGATGCTAGAATTCAAGGATCCTTATACGAAAGGGCATTCTGAGCGAGTTGCTAATTACAGCTTAAAAATTGCAAACTATCTTGATTGTGATGAAGAGAGCAATATTTATTCGGCAGCTCTGTTGCATGATATTGGGAAAGTGGGCATACCTGGAAAAATTTTGAAAAAGCCAGGTTCTTTGACAACACTAGAGTTTGAAGAAGTCAAAACGCATTCAATGAAGGGGGTTGAAATGTTAAGTGGATACTCTCAGTTTCAGTCTATTCTTGATGGTGTGCGATATCATCACGAACGATTAGATGGAAGCGGGTATCCTCAGGGACTTGTTGGGGAAATGATTCCAATAGCAGCAAGAATTATTGCAGTAGCGGATGTATTTGATGCTTTAACATCGGATCGATCCTATCGCGATGCTATGAGTGTTGGCCGCGCGATTGCAATTCTTCAAGATGGCAAGGGTGTTCTATATGATGGTGATATTGTTGATGCCTTGATTTTTTGTATTCAGGAAGAAGAGGCTGGTTGAAAAGGCAAGGTGAATAAGAACTGTGCGAAAAGATTGTTAGGGAGCATTCAATAATTCTAATGGTTGAGCTTGACGTTTGCCTATGATAATATGATGCAAGGAAATGAAAATCTGATAAGATCATTCCGTTTTGGGATGATCTTTATCTTTGTTATTTAATCATAAGAATACATAAATTAAGGAGAAGCTATGGATGGATTGAAGCAGAAGTATGGATTACCGACAGCTATAGCCATGGTCGTTGGAATTGTAATTGGATCTGGGGTATTTTTTAAAGCGGATGATGTATTGACTCTTACCGATGGCAATGTGTTTATGGCCTTGGTAGCCTGGGGTCTTGGTGCCTTTTCCATGATTTTTGGCGCATTGTGTTTTGCCGAGTTTGCGGGGCGGATCGAACGATCCAATGGAATTGTGGATTATATGGAAATTGCTTATGGAAATCGAATGGGCTATCTGATCGGCTGGTTCAATTGTGTATTGTATTCTTCGGCTTTATGTGCGATTTTAGCGTGGGTCAGTTCTCTTTATACCATGATCCTTCTGGGCAGCGACAATCCATCAAATTCTCTTGCAACTTGGCTTTTGGCAGTGAGTTACATGCTACTGATCTATATCATGAATTACATAGCACCCTTATTGGCTGGTAAGTTTCAGGTAACAACAACGTTGATTAAGCTGATTCCACTGACCTTGATTGCAGTATTGGGTGTTGTGAGCGGAATGATGAATGGCGTTTTAGTAGAAAATATGAGAGCAGCAGCCTCGGGGATTACAAAGTCTGGCGGCACATTGGCATCTGCCGTTGTTGCGACAGCTTTTGCTTATGAGGGTTGGATTTTAGCGATTACGATAAACAGTGAAATTAAGGATTCTAAAAAAAATCTGCCCAAGGCTTTGGTTTTAGGAACAGCGATTGTATTTGTTGTCTATGTGATCTATTTCTTGGGGATTACCAGTTCTTTGCCGACGGATGTGATTTTGACGCAAGGGGATCAAGCGGTCAGTATGGTGGCAAATAATATGTTTGGCACGATTGGCGGAAGTATCCTTACTGCATTTGTTGTGATTTCCTGCCTAGGCACCTTAAACGGTTTGGCTTTGACAAATTCGAGAATTCCATATTCCTTGGCAATTCGAAACCAGGGGCCTGCACCAAAGTTTTTTGCTAAAGTGGATCCGAAGACAAATATGCCGCGGCATTCAGCGATAGGTGCTTTTGTGATTTCGATGATGTATCTGGCAATCTGGTATGGAAGTTTGAACAATGTGTTTGGTCGTTATATCGGTTTGGATGAAATACCGATTGTGATGATTTATGGATTTTATATTCTTTTGTATGTTTGGTATATGAAAAATTTCAATGATTTGAATGTGTTTAATCGATATGTAAAACCGATTTGCGCGATTTTAGGCGCAATGGTCATTGTTGTTGGTGGTATTCAAAATCCGAATGTCGGAATCTATATGTTGATTTCTCTTGTCTTGATTTTGAGCGGTTTGATCTTTTATCGCAAGCAAGTTTAAACGCTGTTAAGCGATTATGTGAAATGAATAGATTGATCACAAGCCCCTGCGGATCAGTGAAATAGATCTGCAGGGCTTTTATTGTGGCATGGAAAGTGGGTATGAGATAGGTAATCAGTTGGAATACTTGTATGCAGAAATTTTTAGAAAATTTGAAGAGAAGGAGATGTTATGGAAGGATTAAGTAAAAAATATGGCTTGCCGACAGCGATTGCCATGGTGGTAGGTGTGGTAATTGGTTCGGGTGTGTTCTTTAAAGCAGATGATGTGTTGGTCCTAACCGACGGGAATGTTCTATTGGCCCTGATTGCGTGGGGGCTTGGTGCCTTTGCCATGATATTTGGAGCTATGTGTTTTGCAGAGTTTGCAGGACGTATCGAAAGAACTAACGGAATTGTTGATTATACAGAAATTGCATATGGAAAGCGCGTCGGTTATTTAACAGGTTGGTTTAATTGCGTGATTTATTTTTCGCCCTTGTCTGCAATTTTGGCATGGGTGAGTTCTCTATACACGATGATCCTAATGGGCAGTGATAATCCTTCTAATTCTTTGGCAACATGGTTTCTTGCAGTGGTATACATGGTGATGATCTATTTGATGAATTATATGGCACCAATTATTGCAGGAAAATTCCAGGTGACAACAACGGTGATTAAGTTGATTCCCTTGGCTTTAATTGCGTTTCTGGGTGTTATTGGTGGAATCACCAATGGTATTTTTGTTGAAAATATGCGCATGGGCGTCAGCGGCATAAGCAAATCGGGAGGTACTTTGGCATCTGCCGTGGTTGCTACTGCATTTGCCTATGAAGGTTGGATTGTTGCTGTTACAGTTAACAGTGAAATAAAAGATTCCAAGAAGAATTTGCCGAAGGCCTTGGTAATGGGGACTTTTATCGTTTTTTTTATTTATATTTTGTACTTTTTGGGCATCACCAGCTCACTGCCAGCGGAGCAGATCCTCATACAAGGGGATCAAGCCGTTTCTTCTGTAGCGAACAATTTGTTTGGTAATGTGGGTGGCAGTATTTTGATTGCTTTTGTTGTTGTTTCGTGCCTTGGTACATTAAATGGTTTGGCTTTGAGCAATTCGCGCATCCCTTATTCGCTGGCTATTCGTGGACAAGGACCTGCACCTAAATTCTTTTCAAAGGTGGATAAAAAGACGAATATGCCACGACATTCAGCAATTGCAGCCTTTGCTTTGTCGATCATTTATCTTGTTCTTTGGTATGCTAGCTTGAACAATCTGTTTGGTATGTATATCGGATTGGATGAGATTCCAATTGTTATGGTCTATGGCATTTATATTATTTTGTATGTTTGGTATATGAGAAATTTCAAGGATTTGAATTTCTTCAATCGATATGTGAAGCCTATTTGTGCCATTCTTGGTGCCTTGGTCATCGTTGTCGGAGGTATTCAAAATCCCAATGTTGGAATCTATATGTTGATTTCTCTTGTGATTATTTTGAGTGGTTTGCTCTTTTACCGCAAGGATGCGGCTTGACCATAAATTGCAGCTTGTATAAATATATTGAAAGCTCTACGGATGAATGGCTGAAACTTCGTAGAGTTTTTTTTTAGTTAAGAGTGACTGCTAGTTTTGAATTGTGATATGATTGATCATATTTTACAGAATGGAAGTGGTTGGATTATGGCAAAAGTCGTGAAAATTAAGAAGTCGAAATTAACTCCGTGTTTAGCAGTTTGCAGAGATGCAAGGAGTGAGTTGCTTGAAAGCATGGAGAAGGAAGAGGATCTAAGCGATCTTCATTTGCAACAACAAAACGTAGAAGATGAACGATTTGATAATCTTTATTTTGAAAATGTGTTTTTTGATCATTGTACATTTTCGAAGACAGTGATGGAGCGATGCTCCTTTAGAAATGTGGTCTTTGATTCCTGTGCCTTTCCCAATTGCGATTTTTCCCATAGTTGGTTTAGTCAGTGTGAGTTCAAAAGCTCTCAATTGGTAGGTGCTAATTTTTCGGAATGCAAGTTTATTGATTTTACAATTGAAAAGAGTGCATTGCGGTATGCGAATTTCACCAAGGCTCAGTTCGATAAGTGTGCTATTGTGGATAGCGATCTATCGGACACTTTTTTTGCGGGCTGTAAGCTGAAGTCTTTTGAAACTAAAGAGTCACAGTATATTCGGACTGAGTTTTTTCAAACGTCCTTAAAGGGTGTAGATTTTTCTGCTTGTGATTTGGAGGGAATTTGTGTTTCGGAGTATGCGGAAGAATTGAAGGGTGTAATTGTGAATGTCTATCAAGCCGTTGAGTTGTCCAAATTATTAGGTTTGCAAATCAAAGAGGATGAGTAAAGGCTATCGAATTGATTCGATAGCTTTTTTTATTTTTTGCTTAAAAAGTGGGTGCTCCGAAACTCATAAGGATGATTCCAAAGGTCCCATTGAATATCATGGCCGAGCAATTCTGTTCAGGTCCGATTTTATGGTTGAAAGGTTGATCAGGGTATTGGTCTTTTGAACACTAAAGATGCCTTTTAATCTCTTGCTGATGAACTGTTCGAGTTCTTGTGTGTCTATCAGGATGACTTTGAGTAGATAGTCGTATTCTCCGGCAATATGATGACATTCTAGGACCTCGGGAAAGGAAAGTATTGATTCTCGAAATTGGGGAATGGAAGCGCCGCCCTTGAGGGAAACAAAGACAAAAGCCATTAAACTCAGGTCCATTTTATTGTGATTGAGTTTCATGGTAAACTGCTCGATGACACCGGCTTCTTCTAATTTTTTAATTCTTTCAGAAACTGCGGGCGTCGATAAGCTGACTAATTTAGAGATCTCAGATACCGTGGCACGGCTGTTTTTATCCAGTGCATGTAGGATGGCAAGGTCTGTATGGTCCATAATTTCCTCCTGTTCTCTGTATTTAAATCAATTTTATACGAATTCCTATTAATTGTAAACGATTTATTGTTAATGCAAATATATAATAAGTAAACTGAGATTAAACCTTATAAAATATTGAGAACGAATATGCATTTATCAATATTTTAGGATTTTTCATGCAAACCGTATCTATGAAAACGCTTCCTTGGGAATAATTGACTTTTATTGGTTGACAATGTGTGACGAAAGCTTTACACTAATAAAAAATCCAGTGAGGAGTCGCTATGAATCGATTGATTGAAGCAATCAAAGAGAGCGCAACACAATTGAAGCAACAAGCAATTGCATATTTTACGTTCTTCTTCCAAGGCTATTATTTTTATTATGGCGTTGGCTATTTTGCATTCAATCATATACGAACAAATCGAATCATAGGGGAACCGGCATAGGAAATGCACCTTACTACTAGCTGCGGGGAATCGAAATGATTCCTCGCATTTTTTTTATGTTTTTTTGAAAGGGAGGAAAATTATGGTTATTGTAATGAAGAAGAATGCAACAGACAAGGATATTCAAGCGGTGGTCGATCATATCCACAAGAATGGAAATGAGGCAGATGTAAGTTCAGGACCAAACCGAACAGTAATCGGCGTGATTGGAGATACCTTTAAATTTGAACTGTCTGAGTTTATCATGGATCCGATGGTGGATAAAGCGTATCGCATTACGGTTCCTTATAAATTGGCCAGTCGATCTTTCAAGGAAGAAAACACGGTTGTCATGGTAGGCAATGTGCCTGTAGGTGATGGATCATTTGCTGTTATTGCCGGACCTTGTGCCATTGAAAGCCGAGAGCAAATGATGGCATCTGCAAAAGCGGTAAAAGCGGGCGGCGCGAATATTCTTCGCGGCGGGGCCTACAAACCGAGAACATCGCCATATAGTTTTCAAGGAATGGGCGTTGAAGGGTTAAAATTATTGAAGGAAGCAGGTCAAATGACTGGGCTTCCAACTGTGACGGAATTGATGAGCATTGCAGATTATGAGGTTGTAGCAGAACATGCGGATCTGATTCAGATCGGTGCTCGTAATATGCAAAACTTTGCATTGCTAAAGCGTGTTGGACGTGGTAACAAGCCAGTATTGTTGAAACGCGGTATGTCAGCAACCTTAGAAGAATTACTGGTAGCGGCGGAATACATCATGTCGGAAGGCAATCGAAATGTCATTTTGTGCGAGAGAGGGATCCGTACCTTTGAGAAGTACATGAGAAACACCTTGGATCTAAATGTGGTTACGGCGATCAAGGAAATGTCTCATTTACCGATAATGATTGATCCAAGTCATGCATCGGGTAGACGAAATATGGTCATTCCAATGTCAAGGGCATCTGCAGCAATTAAAGCGGATGGTTTGATGGTCGAGGTTCATTCAAACCCGGATGAAGCACTTTGCGACGGCGGACAATCTTTGTATCCAGAGCATTTTGAGAATTTGATGCAATCTGTAAGAGTGGTGCACGAAGCGGTACGCGACCTGAAATAGGAGGAAGAGTGATGGAATCAGACTTTAAGCGAATCTTGGTAGTTGGATTGGGATTGATGGGCGGCTCTTTTGCGAAGGCGATTCGTTACGCGGTTCCTGCAATTAAAATGGATGGACTGGATTTGGATTGTAAATCGGTGGAGGCAGCTAAAGCTCTCGGCGTTATTGATGCAGGATTTTGTCAGACACAAGAAGAAAAATATGACTTGATTGTCTTGGCTACACCCTTGGGTGCGTATTCAACCATTATCAATCAGTTGATTCCATGGATGTCAGAAGGGGCTTTGGTAACGGATTTGGGTAGTGTCAAGGGACGGGTACATCGAGAGGTTGAGCCCTTGTTGCCGGACTTTGTTTCCTTTTTAGGCGGGCATCCCATGTGTGGGGCAGAATTCAATGGCTTCTCCGCATCGCGAACTGATTTGTTCGATGGGAAGGTATTCTTTTTAACTGGCCAAACCAATTCCGCCATTGTGAAGGCCTATATTCGGATATTGCAAGCGATTGATGTACAAATCGTTAAGACGAGTCCGGCCGAACATGATACAATGGTAGCAAAAACGAGTCATATGCCTCACTTATCAGCAGTATTGCTTTCTTCTTTGCTGGAAAGTGCAGAGACTTGCAAAAATTACATTGGAGAAGGATTTCGAGACTCAACGCGTATTGCTGCTGGTGATCCGAGGGTGTGGAGGGATATCTTCTTATATAATGCACCGGCGATTCTTGAGGATTTGGAAGTCTTTCAAAATAAACTCAATCACTTAAAGGACTGCTTGAAGTCGGAAAACGGAACAGAAATATTGGAAACACTAGCCATAAGTAAGGGAATTCAAGAGGGAATAAAGGAGTAGGGTATGGAAAAAATCGATGTACAATCAAAACATGGGAAATATCCAATTCTAATTGAAGAGGGAATATTTGACCAGGCGGGTAATTGGATTCGTCGATGGGTGCCTTCAGCACAATTGGCGATAATTACCGATACCAACGTTGGCAAGATCTACTTGGAGAGATTGCAAGCAGGGATAAAGGAAGCGGGAATGGGTTCTGCGGATGTCTATATGATTGAAGCGGGTGAGGAAAGCAAGAATCTTCAGACTGTCGAAATGATTTATCATTGGCTTTTGGAAAAAGGACACGATCGTTCTAGCGGAATTATCGCCTTAGGTGGCGGGGTCGTAGGAGACTTGACTGGATTTGTTGCTTCTACCTTTATGCGGGGTGTTCCATTTGTACAGGTTCCAACGAGTTTGTTGGCTCAGGTAGACAGTAGTGTGGGCGGCAAGGTCGGTGTGAATGTTATAGAAGGAAAAAATCTAGTTGGCAGTTTTTATGCACCAAAGGGCGTACTTATTGATCCTTTTGTGTTAAAAACTTTGCCGATGAGACAATTTAGAAACGGAATTGCTGAGATCGTAAAGACAGGAGCAATTTTAGATGCGAATTTACTTAAGGATGTTGCGAAATTACATGATGCCGTAGAAGAGCGACCGGCTTGGGCCAAAGTCATTGCCCGTTGCTGCGAGCTGAAAGCGATGGTGGTAAGCCAGGACGAAGAGGAGAGAGGATTGCGAAAAATCTTGAACTTTGGTCATAGCTTTGGGCATGGTATTGAACAGTTTACGGCGTACAAAAAATACGCCCATGGTGAGGCAGTTGCTATTGGCATGATTATGGCAGCCCAGATCGGTCGTAAGTTAGAAATTACAGAAGCGGGAGTTGAAGAGGAGCTGACTGCCTTGTTAAGGCAATTTAGTTTACCGATTCAATCGATTCCGATTCCAACGGAAGATTGGATTGCAGTTATGAAAAAGGATAAGAAGAAAAGCAAAGGGCTCTTACATCTTGTGGCATTGAAAGAGGTGGGGCAGGCAGTCGTGCGTCCTGTGGAGTATGGCGTGATTGAAGAATTTTTAAAGGAGGTAACGGAATGAAACGAGTGATTCAACCATCGAGTTTGCAGGGAACCTTGCGTGTTCCATCATCTAAAAGCGTTTCGCATCGAGCCTTGATTTTGGGAGCTTTGAGTCCGGGTCTTTCTCGGATTAGTGGAATTGATGACTCCCGTGACTTGCGGGCCACGCGGGAAGCGATGGAAAGCCTAGGTGCAAGTTTTAGTGATTTAGGTGAGGGCATATGGGAAGTCTCTGGCGTGCGAAAACTTACGCTGGATGCAAAAATAGATTGTGGTGAATCGGGTTCAACCTTGCGGTTTATGATTCCGATTGCCGCTGCTTTGGCGAAGCGAGCTGAATTTATTGGAGAAGGACGTTTACCGACAAGACCAATCGACCCCATTTTGGAGGTTTTTGATCAGGTAAAAACGAGTTATACATATCCGGGGAAACTGCCTCTTGTCACAGAGAATCGATTTGAAATGCCTTCGGCTTTCTCGCTGGACGGGCATATCAGTTCCCAATTTTTCACAGGATTTTTGCTGACGGCACCGATTGCACAGAGAGAATTGAGATTGGACATTCGGGGAGATTTGGAATCGGAACCCTATGTGGAATTAACTCGCGAAGCGATGAAAGCCTTTGGTGTTGAGGTGGAACGCACCGAGACTGGATACTTTATATCTGGCGGACAAGCATATGTGAGAGCAGATTATGATGTAGAAGCTGATTTTTCGCAAGCAGCCTTTTGGCTAGTCGCAGGCTTAATTGGCAAGGAAGCCTTATGCTTGCGTGGCCTAAAGAAAAATTCAACCCAAGGAGATCGAGGCGTGCTAGCCATTGTGCGTGAGATGGGTGGTCGATGGGAATGGAAGGGTGAGGACTTGTGGGTCTACCCATCGAAAACTCATGGAGTTGTTATTGATGCGCGTGATGTACCGGATCTGATTCCAGTTTTGGCTGTGTTGGCAGCGGTAAGTGAGGGTGAGACGAGGGTGATTAATGCGGCACGGCTTCGCATCAAAGAATCGGACCGTTTGGCTTCAACGACGAAAGAATTGACTACATTGGGTGCGCAGATTGAAGAGTTGGAAGAAGGACTTTTGATTCAGGGTGGTTCGGGTTTAACCGGTGGATGCGTAGACTCATGGAATGACCATCGGATTGCTATGGCCTTGGGGATCGCGAGTCTTCGTGCATCGGGCACTGTAGAGCTGACAGGTAGTGAAGCAGTGAACAAGTCGTATCCGCATTTTTGGGATGAATTTCAACGACTAGGAGGAATGATCAATGAGTAGTCAATGGGGAAAAAATCTTCGGATGAGTATTTTTGGAGAGAGCCATGGCAAAGCCATCGGTGTTGTTTTGGATGGATTGCCATCGGGATTTTTGATCGATGAAGAACGGATTCTTTTCGAAATGAAACGAAGGCAACCGGGCAATATGCCTTGGAGCACAAAACGGAAAGAAGCTGATCTTCCGGAGATTGTCAGCGGAGCATATGAAGGAAAGACGACGGGAACACCCCTTTGTGCCATGATACGAAATACGGATACAAGGTCAAAGGATTACTCGCTATTGGCATCTTTGTATCGCCCATCGCATGCGGATTATTCAGGCAGTATTCGTTATGATGATGCCAATGATCCCAGAGGAGGCGGTCATTTTTCTGGTCGACTGACGGCTCCAATGGTGTTTGCGGGTGCTTTAATTCGCCCGTGGCTCGAGGAAAGAAACATTCGGATTTTTGCTCAAATTCGTCGAATTGGTGGATTGGGAACCAAACCGATCGATACATTAAATCATGACCAACTGCAGGACTTGGCGAAATTGGATTTTGCCGTATCCCAGGAATGGGACCGCAAGGAAATGATTGAAGCGATTGAAGAAGCCAGGATTCATGAAGATTCCCTTGGCGGTGCTGTTGAACTGCTGATTACAGGATTACCGGCAGGGATAGGAAATCCGATTTTTGATACAGTAGAAGGGAATCTTGCTCAAGCCTTGTTTGGTATCCCAGCAGTAAAGGCTGTAGAGTTTGGAGATGGCTGTGAGTTTTCTGAATTAACTGGTTCTCAGGCGGCGGATGAAATGCGCATGGACGGCGATGAAATCATCTTTTTGTCTAATCACAATGGCGGCATTGTTGGTGGCATTACGACGGGAGCTCCACTTCGGTGCAGAGTGACATTTAAACCGACTCCATCGATCAGTCAACCATTGAAAACAGTGACGAAAACAGGCGAAGAGAAAACACTTGCGTTAACGGGTCGACATGATCCTTGCATTGTCCCCCGAGCGGTGCCGGTTGTGGAAGCAATTGCTGCCATGGTCATGGCGGATTTGATTTTGGGAGGCGGCGAACATGGAGACGAGTAAGAGTGTTGGATATCAGGGTGTTCCGGGTGCTTTTTCTGAAATTGCAGCACGATCTTTTTTTCATGGCTTCGAACATCGAGCATTTGAAACCTTTGACGCAGTGGTAAAAGCAGTGCAATCGGATGAGGTTATTGCAGGCATGTTGCCCATAGAGAATAGTTCGACGGGAGCTATTCGTGCCGTATATACTTTGCTTCTTCAGGCTGGATTGAAGATTGTTGGGGAAGAGTACGTACCTGTGCGCCATTGTCTGATGGCCAAACCGGGAAGCAAGTTGGAATTGATTAAAGACGTTTATTCCCATCCGGAAGCTCTTCGACAGTGCCAGGCTTTTTTGGGGGCGCATCGGGAGTGGACGCAACATGCTTATCTAAATACAGCCAAGAGTGCAGAACGTGTTGCGGAGGAAGAGGATGAAACTGTTGCTGCGATTGCCAGTAAGCGGGCAGCAGAAATTTATCAATTGGAGATCCTAAAAGCGGAAATTCAAGATCAGCGAACCAATACGACACGCTTTGTGGTTGTTGCGAAGTTGCCTATTGAGAATACAGAACTTACGAAAGCGTCAATGATTCTGAGGGTTTCCCATCAACCCGGTTGTTTATTTGAAGCATTGGGTGTCTTTTCGGAACATCATATTAATATGTTGAAGATTGAATCACATCCGGCAAAAGAGGTGCCCTGGGAGTATGATTTTTTTATTGACTTGGAACGAACGGCAAATGAAGATGACTTTCAGAAGATGCTGGCTGAATTAAGCAAACGCTCCTTGGAGTACCAATTATTGGGGTCTTATGCGGCCAATCCTCTAAATGAGAATGCATAAAGGAAAAAGCGGGCAGGACTTGTTCGCTTTTTTTTGCATTTTTCGAACGGAATTTGAATTTATGCAAACATTTACCTCTTATATCCGTATGAATATGGAACGCTATTGAATACACTTTGTGTAAAAAGATCTATTCACGAAGAAAGAAATTATTTTAATAAAAAACATTCGTGTTTTGCGTTGACTTTCCATTCCTCCTTTGTTAAACTGTATTTGCATTAGTACAGAAGACGAGGAGGAACATAAATGGAATCATTTTTTAAATTAAAGGAAAACGGCACCACTGTTCGAACGGAAATTCTAGCAGGAATCACAACCTTTATGACGATGGCCTATATTTTGATCGTCAATCCATTAACACTAGAGGCTGCGGGTATGGACTTCGGTGGCGTATTTACAGCAACTGCATTGGCATCAATCATAGCAACGATCACCATGGGTCTTGTGGCTAACTATCCATTTGCACTGGCACCGGGCATGGGTTTAAACGCATTTTTTGCCTATACAGTTGTTCTACAAATGGGATACACGTGGCAAACGGCGTTAACGGCTGTATTAATTGAAGGACTTATTTTTATCGGTTTAACCTTCTTGAATGTTCGCGAAGCGATCATCAACTCGATTCCAGCGAATATTAAGAAAGCAATTTCAGTCGGTATTGGTTTATTTATTGCTTTTATCGGTTTATCAAATGCAGGGGTTGTTGTAAATGGTGCAACGCCACTTGCTCTTGGGGATTTATCGTCACCAACCGTAATTGTTGCAATTGTAGGTCTAATTGTAACGAGTATTTTATTAGCGATGAATGTCAAAGGCGCTTTATTGTTTGGTATTTTACTTTCTGCACTTGTTGGCATCCCTTTGGGTGTGACTCCGGTTCCAGAGAGCATGATCAGTGCACCACCGTCATTAGCCAAAGTCGCTTTTAAATTTGATTTTGGATTCTTATCGGATCCAAAGGCATTGTTTGATATTGTTGTAGTTTTGTTTACTTTCTTAATGGTTGATATGTTTGATACAGTGGGCACTCTTGTTGGTGTTGCAACGAAAGCTGACATGTTGGATGAGGATGGAAAACTTCCTCGCGCCAAGCAAGCTTTGTTTGCCGATGCGATTGGAACAACCATTGGTGCGTGCTTGGGTACATCGACGGTTACAACTTATGTCGAGTCTGCTTCAGGTGTATCTGAGGGCGGTCGTACTGGTTTGACTGCATTGTCTACTGCGGGTATGTTTGCAATTGCCTTGTTTATGTCACCATTATTTATCGCGATTCCAGGCGCGGCTACTGCACCTGCATTGATCCTTGTTGGTTTGTTTATGATGAGTCCAATTCAAGAGATTGACTTGAATGATTACACGGAAGCGATTCCTGCCTTCTTGACAATCATTATGATGCCTTTGGCATACTCAATTGCAGAAGGAATTGAATTTGGTATTCTCTCTTATGTATTACTAAAAACATTTACAGGAAAAGCGAAAGATGTACCGGTACTTACTTATATTGTCGGGCTATTATTCCTGGTTAAGATTTACTTAGCTTATTTTGCGTAAAACGTATAACCGAGAGTCCGAGTAGCTGAAAACTATTCGGACTCTTTTATTCTTTAAGGAGGAACAGATGGTTCAACGAATTTTTGTAGAAAAAAAAGAGCCGTTTCATGAGGGAGCGCAGCGATTGCAAAAGCGCTTGGAGAAAGACTTAGGCCTTGCCGAATTCGATCGCGTACGGATTTATCACCGCTATGATGTAGAAGGGGTGGAAGAGGACGTATATGAACGAGCCATTACCACTGTTTTTGCAGAGCCGCCAGTTGATCGCTGGTATAAGGAAACTTTGCCGGAAGAGGGCGATTGGAATATGGTGGTTTCATTTCTACCGGGTCAATTTGATCAACGGGCAGATTCATGCGAAGAGGCGATTGCCTTGATCACGGAAGGGATTCGTCCCATCGTGCGAGTGGCGACCCATTATCGTTTTTTTGGTTCCTTTTCAAAAGAAGAGCAGAAAAGAATAGAAGAGGTTCTAATCAATCCAGTGGACTCGGGTTTGGTAGGAATGGAAAAACCAGAATCTTTGACTAGTCATTTCCCAATACCTGAAATGATTACAAGTGTTGATGGATTCTTGGAGCAAACAAAAGAGCAAATGGCAGACTATCGGAAGACGGAAGGTCTAGCTATGACATTGGAAGATCTGCTCGTTGTTCAGGCGTATTTTAAGGAAGAAAATCGGGTACCGACGATTACAGAGATTAAAGTAATTGACACCTATTGGTCAGATCATTGCCGCCACACCACCTTCTCAACAAAATTGGAAGAGATTCAATTGGAAGACGGCTTGGGGATTGCACCGATTCAAGAGGCTTTAGAAACGGCTTTGGCTGCGAAAAAGTCATTGGGTCGGGGAGCAAAAGATTTGACACTGATGGAGCTGGCAACCCTTGGGATGCGATTTTTGCATCAGGAAGGCAAGGTTCCTGATCTTGATTTATCGGAAGAAATCAATGCTTGTTCGATTAAGATTCCAGTGATTATTGATGGAAAAGAAGAAGACTGGCTTTTAATGTTTAAAAATGAAACCCACAACCATCCAACAGAGATTGAACCCTTCGGTGGTGCAGCCACTTGCTTGGGTGGAGCGATTCGAGATCCATTGTCGGGTCGATCTTATGTCTATCAAGCCATGCGTGTAACTGGCGCGGCAGATCCGCGGGAAACATTAGCCGATACCTTAGCTGGAAAACTGCCACAGAGGAAGATCACTAGGGAAGCGGCGCGCGGATATTCGTCCTATGGAAATCAGATCGGTCTAGCAACAGGCCAGGTAGCTGAAATTTATCATCCGGGCTATAAAGCCAAGCGGATGGAAGTTGGTGCCGTGGTAGCTGCTGCTCCTGCTTCTCATGTACGAAGGGAACGTCCAGAAGCTGGTGATCGAATTTTACTTTTGGGTGGACGTACGGGACGAGATGGAATTGGCGGAGCAACGGGATCATCGAAAGCCCATACCAGTGAATCAATCGAACAGTGTGGAGCTGAAGTACAAAAAGGAAACCCACCGACGGAGCGAAAGCTTCAGCGGTTGTTTAGAAAATCAGAATTCTCGCGTTTGATCAGGCGTTGTAATGATTTTGGCGCGGGCGGCGTCAGTGTTGCCGTGGGTGAATTGGCAGACAGCCTTCGCATTGATCTTGATCGCGTGCCAAAGAAATATTTGGGACTCGATGGAACTGAATTGGCGATTTCGGAATCGCAGGAGCGGATGGCGATTGTTGTAGAAGCGAAAGATGTTGAGGCAGTTATTGCCTTGGCCGATCAAGAAAATGTAGAGGCAACAGAAATTGCCCTTGTCACCGATACGGGTCGATTGGAAATGGTTTGGAGACAGAAAACCATTCTTGATTTGTCTCGAGCCTTCCTAGATACCAATGGAGCGAAACAGAGAGCGAAGATTCTAGTAAAAGCACCGATCTTAATGGACTCACCTTTGGTTCATATGGTAACGAAAGGCAAGGATTTAAAAGAAAAATGGCTTCGCCATATGGGCACCTTGGAAATTGGGAGCCAGCAAGGTTTGGTGGAGATGTTCGACTCTACCATTGGAGCTGGAACCCTTCTGCTTCCCTTTGGGGGGAAAAAGCAGAAGACGCCAGAACAAGGAATGGCTGCTAAGATTCCTGTTTTGAAGGGCGAGGCTTCAACGGCAAGCTTGATGTCATATGGTTTTGATCCGAGGATTTCATCATGGTCACCATTCCATGGCGCAGTCTATGCGGTTATGGATTCTTTAGCTAAGATCGTTGGCATGGGTGGTGATTATAAAAAGTCACGATTGAGTTTTCAAGAATATTTTGAACGACTCGAGAAGGATCCAGTGCGTTGGGGCAAGCCATTCCAGGCACTTCTTGGTGCCGTGCATGCACAGTTGGCCTTTGAAACGCCGGCAATTGGTGGAAAAGACTCCATGTCGGGTTCCTTTGATGACTTGAATGTGCCGCCGACCTTGATCAGTTTTGCAGTGAATCATGATTCGGTTGACAAGGTTCATTCCAGCGAATTTAAGAGTTGTGGTCATTACGTTTTGTATTTGCCGGCAATTCTGAACGAAAACTTGATGCCGAATATTCCCTTGATGAAGGCGCGCTTTGATACCATTCACCATGGTTTTGAAAAGGGACGGATTGTAACGGCTCGTGCGATTGGTTTTGAAGGGATAGCGGGTGCTCTAAGCAAGATGTGCTTTGGCAACGAGATTGGCGTAAAGATCATGGACGGCTTTACAGAAGAAGATTTCTTCCTGCCTCAAATGGGTGGTTTCCTTCTTGAAATGGATACCAGCGCTGATGTGAGCCATTATGCACAATTGTTTAATGGTGAGGTCTTGGGTATTACGGTTCCAGAGCCATGGATTGTTGCCAAGAAGATGACACTCCCATTGGCAGATCTTCAAATGGCGTGGGAGCTGCCGCTTAAAAAGGTGTTCCCAATTCATTTGGAGCAGGGTAAAGCGGTTGAAAATATTCGATTTGAAAAGCGAGCAAAACGGAAAGCGAGTATTTCCTACGCAAAACCTCGTGTTTTTATTCCTGTTTTTCCGGGCACCAATTGCGAGGAAGATATGGCAAGAGCTTTCCAGAAGGAAGGCGCTTTAATCGATATGGTGGTGATGAGAAATCAGACACCACAGCAGATTCAAGAAACCATTGAAGCCTTTAAGCGCGGAATTGATGCAGCACAGATTATTGCATTGCCAGGCGGATTTAGCGCTGGTGATGAACCGGAAGGTTCAGGTAAATTTATCGCAAATACATTCCGAAATCCACGATTGATGGAATCGGTACAAGAATTTTTGGATCAGAGAGATGGTTTGATGATCGGTATATGCAATGGCTTTCAAGCCTTGATTAAGTTGGGACTTTTGCCAACAGGTCGCATTCAAGAATTAAGCGATCAGTCGCCGACACTTACCTTCAACTCCATTGGACGCCATGTGTCCATGGTGACAAGAACACGAGTTGCCAGCTCTCACTCTCCTTGGTTGACCGGGGTAGAAGTAGGAGATTTGCATGCGATTCCGGTTTCACATGGTGAAGGACGATTTGTCGCTTCGGAGCAGAGTCTGCAGCATTTGAAATTAAATGGTCAAATCTGTTTTCAATATGTTGATGATTCGGGTCAAGCTACAGAGGAAAGTCCATTTAATCCCAATGGATCTCATTGGGGAATTGAGGGGATTTGCTCGCCAGATGGACGAATACTTGGCAAGATGGGTCACTCGGAACGAATTGGCAATGGATTGTATCAGAACCTAGAAGAAAAAATGGATCAGAAGCTCTTTGCTTCTGGTGTCAAGTACTTTAGATAAGGGAGGTAAGTCATGAAGGTAGGCATTGTAATGGGATCCGATTCGGATTTCCCGATTGTTGAAAAAGCATTGGCCGTATTCAAGGATTTTGGGGTTGAGGTGGAGTGTCGAGTCTTATCGGCGCATCGCACACCAGATCAAGCAGCTGAATTTGCAAAAACTGCAGAAGAACGTGGATTATCTGTGATTCTTGGTTTTGCCGGAATGGCAGCGCATTTGCCTGGAGTTTTGGCAGCGATGACGACGCTTCCTGTTATTGGAGTGCCGGTTACATCTGGTGCCCTTCAAGGCATGGATGCCATGCTGGCCATGGTGCAAATGCCTCCTGGAATTCCAGTGGCAACGGTTGCTGTCAACGGCGGAAAGAATGCGGCGATCTTGGCCATTCAAATGATGGCGTTGAAATCGGACGATTTAAAAGAAAAGTTGCACGCCAATAAGGCAGACCAAGCAGCTGCCGTATTAAAAAAAGATCAAATGATGCAAGAGCGGATCAAGGGATAGGAGGAGACGATTATGGAAAAGGGAAAATTGTTGTACGAAGGTAAGGCAAAGCAGGTTTATGCGACGGGAAATCCAGACGAGGTTATTGTTTTTTATAAGGATGATGCCACCGCATTCAATGGAGGAAAGAAGGGTACAATCACAGGCAAGGGCGTGATTAACAATCAAATGAGTGCCATTCTTTTTGAGATGTTGGAAGCCAAGGGCATCCCTACACATATGCTTTCTGTTTTGTCTGAACGAGAGCAATTGGTTCGATCCGTTGAGATCGTTCCTCTTGAGGTCATTATTCGTAATACGGCAGCCGGTTCCATGTGTAAGCGCCTAGGCATTGAAGAAGGTATGGAATTGTTGGAGCCGATCTTTGAGATCTGCTACAAAAATGATGAATTTGGTGATCCTTTGATCAATGATGATCATGCTGTTGCCTTGGGTTTGGCGACTCGCCAAGAGATTAAAACGATCAAGGACTATACCATGAAGATTAACGAGATGCTACTTGCCTTCTTTGCAGAGCGAGGCATCCGTTTGATTGACTTTAAATTGGAATTCGGTCGTTACAAGGGCGAAATTCTTTTGGCGGATGAGATTTCTCCAGATACCTGCCGATTTTGGGATGCAGAAACTGGGAAGAAACTAGACAAAGATCGTTTTAGAAGAGATCTTGGGGATGTTGAATCGGTTTACGCGGAAATGCTTTCGCGTGTGAAGGGAGAATAAGATGGTCCAGGATCCTTGGGGCGCAGAAGAACTGCATGAAGAGTGCGGTGTCATCGGCGTTTATAACGAACCGGGAATTAACGCAGCGGAATCCATTTACTATGGCCTGTATGCTTTGCAACATCGTGGACAGGAAAGTGCCGGCATTGCAGTCAATGATCAGAAAAGAATTCAGTCCCACAAGGGAATGGGTCTGGTCTCAGATGTTTTTCGAGATCCCAATATGGAAATTTTCAAGGGTAATATCGGTATTGGCCATGTACGCTACTCCACATCGGGAGAAAGTGAAATTGAAAATGCTCAGCCGATCGTTGCCAATTACCGAGATAGCCAGATTGCTTTGGCACACAATGGAAATCTCGTCAACGCCAAGGCCCTTCGCAATATGCTTCAGGATGCTGGGGTTGTCTTTCAAACAACAATCGACACAGAAGTCATTCTGAATTTAATAGCCAGAAATTATAAGGCAGACTTATTGGAAGCCATCAAACGTGTTGGGGAAATTATCAAGGGTGCTTATGCCTTGGTTTTAACCATTGATGATCATTTGATTGGTCTACGCGATCCCCATGGGATGCGACCCATGTGCTTAGGGAAGACGGCGGATGGCTATGTATTGGCATCGGAATCTTGTGCCCTAGACGCCATTGGAGCCAAGCTGGTGAGGGATGTTGAACCTGGTGAGATTATCTCCATTGGACCAGAAGGCATTCGTTCTGACCGATTGAATCAGTGGACCAAGAAACGATTATGCATTTTCGAATTGCTCTACTTTGCTCGCCCAGACTCTGTTATGGACGGGATTGGTGTCTATGATTCCCGGCAGCGTGCGGGACAAATTTTGGCGGATGAATTCCCTGTTGAAGCGGACATCGTTGTTGGCGTACCAGATTCTGGTATTCCCGCAGCCATCGGCTATGCAGAACGATCTGGCATTCCTTATGGAATTGGATTGATAAAAAACAAATATATTGGCAGAACCTTTATTCAGCCGAATCAAGAGCAACGAGAAAAGGGTGTTCGAATCAAGTTAAATCCATTGAAGGGGAATATTGAGGGAAAGCGAGTGATCCTTGTGGATGATTCCATCGTTCGTGGTACCACTTCAAAACGCCTGGTGGAACTCTTGCGAGAGGCAGGCGCTAAAGAAGTTCATTTCCGTGTGTCGAGTCCGCCGGTTGCTTATAGCTGTCATTTTGGAATTGATACCCCCTATCGAAAGCAATTGATTGCTTCGAATATGTCGGTTGAAGAGATCAAGGACATGATTGGTGCGGATAGCCTGGGATATATTTCTTTAGATGGGCTTGAAGATGCTTGTGGAAGAGACCGTGGCTATTGTCGAGCGTGTTTTGATGGAGATTACCCAATGGAGGTGCCTTTCGATGTCGAGTAAAGTAAATAAGCCTTTGACCTATGCTCAAGCGGGAGTTGATAAGGAAGCAGGTTATGAAGCAGTAAAAAGAATGAAGTCGCATGTTGCGCGCACCATGAGGCCTGAGGTTTTAACGTCTCTTGGGGGATTTGGCGGCGGATTTAGTCTGCCGACCGGATATGAAGAACCTGTTTTGGTTTCTGGCACTGATGGGGTTGGAACCAAGCTGAAGGTGGCTTTTGCCATGGATCAGCATAATACCGTTGGGATTGATTGCGTTGCCATGTGTGTTAATGATATCCTATGTCAGGGAGCTGAACCTTTGTTCTTCTTGGATTATATTGCCGTTGGCAAGAATGATCCAGAGCGCATTGAGGCCATTGTTGCAGGGGTTGCAGAAGGCTGTGTTCAGTCCAATGCGGCTTTGATCGGTGGTGAAACTGCCGAGATGCCTGGCATGTATGAGGAAAACGAATATGATTTGGCTGGATTTGCCGTTGGGGTTGTCGAAAAGGCAAAGATGATCACTGGCAGTGAAATTGCTCCTGGTGACAAACTAATTGGTCTTGCTTCTAGCGGACTTCATTCCAATGGATTTTCCCTTTTCCGAAAGGTAATGGAAAGAGCAGAGATGAGTTGGGACACACCGGTTACTCAAGGGGCTCCATCTTTTGGAGAGGTGGCATTGACGCCAACAAAGATCTATGTAAAGCCGATTTTAGCGGTATTAAAAGAGATTGAAATCAAGGGAATGAGCCATATTACCGGTGGTGGTTTATATGAGAATGTACCGCGCGTTCTCCCTGAAAACTGTGATGCAGTCATTGATTTTGAAGCGATTCCCAAGCAGGCGATCTTTAGCCGCATTCAAGAATTAGGCGGAATTGAAAGCAAGGAAATGTTGGGAACCTTTAATATGGGCGTGGGCTTTGTGATCATCGTATCACCAGAGAATGAAAGAGCAGCTTTGAAACTTTTGGCTCATGCAGGGGAGGAAGCTTTCTTGCTGGGCGAGATTATTGCCGGAAATCAAGAGGTGAAACTATGAAGCAAAAGAAACGCATAGCTGTAATGATCTCGGGTAACGGAAGTAATTTGCAAGCCTTGATCGATCACCAAGACAGTCTCGATGGCGAGATTGTCTTGGTTTTGTCGAGCAATGAAGAGGCCAAGGGTCTTGAACGGGCACGGGCTGTTGGCATTGATGGAATCTGTATTGATTCTAATGCCTTTGCCGAGCGAAGTGTATACGAGCAGATGATGTTGAATACATTAGAGGCCTATCAGGTCGATTTGATTGTCTTGGCTGGGTACATGAGAATTCTTGGACCTACCTTTATTCAAACCTATGCCAATCGATTGGTGAATGTGCACCCGGCTCTTTTGCCCTCCTTTGGGGGACCAGGCTATTATGGGGAACGTGTGCATCAAGCGGTGTTGGATGCTGGTGTTAAAGTAACGGGCGCAACGGTACATTTTGTAACGGAAGAAACGGACGCAGGTCCGATTATCTTACAGGAGTGCGTACGGGTTCAGCAAAAGGATACAATAGCCCTTTTGCAAAAAAAAGTACTAGAGGTGGAACATCGCCTATTGGTGGCAGCCGTTCGGCTTTTTTGCCAGGATCGGTTGATTGTAAATCATAATTGTGTTGATATTGTGGGAATGGAGGAGTAGGAATGCCAAGAGCATTAGTAAGCGTTTTTGATAAGACAGGTGTACTGGATTTATGTAAGGGATTGGCAGAAGAGGGATGGGAGATTGTTTCTACTGGAGGAACTGCACGCCTCTTGAAAGAAGAAGGGATTGCCGTGCTTCCCATCGAAGAGGTAACGGGATTTCCTGAATGTTTGGATGGCCGTGTAAAGACTTTGCACCCGAGAATTCATGGGGGTATTTTAGCGGTTCGATCTTTGGACAGTCATATGAAACAATTGGAAGATCTCAGTGTTTCGCCTGTGGATATGGTTGTCAACAATTTATATCCTTTTCGTGAGACCTTAGAAAAGCCAGGTTCCACTCATGCGGAAATTATTGAGAATATTGATATTGGCGGCCCATCTATGATCCGTGCGGCAGCAAAAAATTATCAAGATGTTGCCATTTTGGTCGATCCTGCCGACTACAAGGAAGTACTTGAAGCTATTAAAGCGGAGGGAGCTACATCGTATGCCTTGAATGAACGTTTGGCGGCAAAAGCTTTTATGCATACGGCCCATTACGATGCCTTGATCGCCCAGTATTTCTTGGAAAAAACAGAGAATACAGAGCCGGAATTATTGACTCTGACTTTTGAACGACAACAATCCTTGCGATATGGAGAAAATCCGCATCAAAAAGCAAGTTTTTATAAGGAAGTTTTTGATACAAAGGGAAGTTTGGTGGAAGCGGACCAATTGCATGGCAAGGAATTGTCTTTTAATAATATCCATGATACCAACGGTGCCCTGGAAATTTTGAAGGAATATGGGAACGATCTACCGACAGTCGTTGCTGTCAAGCATGCTAATCCTTGTGGGATCGCACAGGCAGATTCTTTGTCTCAAGCATTCTTCAAGGCCAACGCGGCGGATCCTGTATCGATCTATGGTGGGATTTTAGCCATGAACCGAGAACTGGATTTGGCTACAGCAGAGCAGATTTCAAAGGTTTTCATCGAGGTGGTAGTAGCCCCAGCCTATACAGAAGAGGCGCTGGTCTGCTTGACACAAAAGAAGAATATTCGCCTGCTTCTAATGCCGACCATTACAGAGAAAAACCCTGGGAAGGATTACAAACGCGTTCTTGGCGGCTTGCTGATTCAGGATCGGGATGTGAAATTGATGGATGGAGAGCCTTCCGTTGCAACAAAGCGAACGCCAACTGAAAAGGAATGGAAAGATCTTGATTTTGCTTGGAGAGCCGTGAAGAATTCAAAATCCAATGGGATCTCTTTGGCCAAGGACGCTGTCTTGGTGGCTAATGGCCCTGGGCAGGTCTCTCGAATTTGGGCATTGGAGAATGCCATCAAACAGGCAAATGTGAGCCGGGAGGGCGCTTCAATGGCATCGGATGCATTTTTCCCGTTTGAGGATTGTGTGGAAGCTGCGCATGCCGCGGGCATTACTGCGATTATACAACCTGGCGGTTCTAAGAATGATCAAAGGAGCATCGATAAAGCCAATGAATATGGAATGACGATGGTCTTTACAGGCGTACGACATTTCCGTCATTAGGAGGGAGTCATAATGAAAGTATTGATATTGGGAAACGGCGGTCGAGAACACGCAATCGCATGGAAGATTGCGCAGAGCCCCCAGTGTAGCAGCCTGCTGGTTGCACCGGGCAACGCTGGAACCAAAGAGATTGCAGAAAATATTGACTTAAATCCTACGGATGTGGAAGCCGTTGTTGCCTATTGCCACAACAAGCAAGTGGACTTAGTTGTTGTGGGGCCGGAAGCACCATTGGTTATTGGTATTGTGGATCGCTTGGAGGCGGAAGGAATCAAAGCCTTTGGTCCAAAACAGGCGGCAGCGGAGTTGGAAGGCAGCAAGAGCTTTTCGAAACGGTTCATGGACCGCCATTTCATTCCAACGGCAGGATACTCGGAAGCGTCTTCTGCAGCCGAGGTGAAGGCGCACTTGGATGAAATGAGTTTGCCGGTAGTTTTGAAAGCAGATGGCCTTGCAGCTGGAAAAGGTGTTTATATTTGCTTTACTCAAACAGAGATTGAAGAAGCCTTGGATGATTTGTTTGTGAAGGAACGTTTTGGTGAGTCTGGAAAGCTGGTTGTGATCGAAGAGTTTATGGAGGGTACGGAAGCCTCTTTGCTTTGTTTCTGTGACGGCAAGCATTTGTTTCCGATGGAGAGCGCAAAGGATCATAAACGGATCTTTGATAATGATCAGGGACCCAATACAGGTGGTATGGGATGCGTTTCTCCCAATCCAGAAGTCACGCCTGCATGGATGGAACAAATTGAAAGAGAAATTCTTGTGCCGATCGAATTGGGATTTGCAGCGGAGCCTTGGGACTTTAAAGGTATTCTCTTTATCGGATTAATGTTGACCAGTGACGGACCGAAAGTGTTAGAATTTAATGTACGATTGGGCGATCCCGAGACGCAATCGGTTCTGCCACGATTGAAGAGCGATCTGTTGGACTTGATTGTGAAGACCCTTGATGGGAATTTGCATAAGTCGGATTTTGTTTGGGATCCTGCGGTTTGTGTCAGTGTTGTGGCTGCCTCAAAGGGGTATCCGCTTACATCGACCAAGGGGTGTATCATCGAAGGGCTAGAGGCTTGTAGTGAACTGGTTTTTCATGCCGGCACCAAGGCAGAAGACGGAAAGTTGTTTACCAATGGCGGACGTGTTCTTGCGGTTTCAGCGCTGGGCAATACCCTGGACAAAGCCTATGAAAAAGCGTATCGGGCAATGGATACCATTAAATTTGAAGGCAAACAAATACGAAGAGATATCGGAAAATAAAGGAAAAGAGGCTTGAGAAAATTCAAGCCTCTTTTCTTTATAATTCTTTATTTGAAAGTTTTATGCTTATTTTTGCGCACCTAATTTTTTGAATCATCGAGAAGATGGAGCAATTGATCGATGGGTTGTGGATGATAAAATAGATAGCCCTGTGCATGCTTGCATCCAAATTGAATCAGCAAATCTCTTTGCGTTTTTGTTTCAACACCCTCTGCGATGACATCGAGAGAGAGTTCGCGTGCGAGGGCAAGGATCGAACGGATTATGGTTGCATCACGTGTGTCGGCAGAAACCAGACCATTTACAAACCGTCGATCGATTTTAATGATATCAATGGGGAGATCTTGGAGAAGACGTAGAGTTGATTGTGACGTCCCAAAATCATCTAGTGAGATACGGAAATGATCGGATCTAAGGGCGTTTAAATGTTCGTACATCTGTGGAATGGCGGCAACTGCCATTCGTTCGGTAATTTCAAATTCCAATAAGGAATAGGGGAGATTCTTAACATCCATTTGCTCGTGAATCCATTGAATTAATTCATCATCAATTTCTGTACCAGCCAAGTTAACGGCAATGGGAAAATCGATTTGGAATTTCTCTCGAATCATGGCAATAAGATCGATACTTTGCTGAATGATACAGAAACTTACTTTCTTAATAAGTCCGGTCTGTTCAGCAATTGGGATAAATTCACTGGGATTGTGAATGCTATTGCCTTTGTCATCGAGCCAACGCGCCAATGCTTCCGCTCCAATGATCCGGCCGGAATTAATGTCGATCAGGGGTTGGAAGTAGGCAGTTAATCCTTTTTTCTGCAAGACATCGCGCAAGGCGAGAGAGATTTGCAGACTCTGCTCGGATTTTTCAAACATAGCTGCTTCATAGAAGGCATAGCTTGTATGGTCCACGAGTTTTGCATGATACATAGCTGTATCTGCCTGCTGGATCAAACCATCGATTTGGTCGCTCATAGTGGGGTGTTGTGTAATTCCCATGCTGAGGCGAAGTGGATATCGAATGGAGCCCAAGTGATATTCATCCGTTAATATACTTTCCAGGTGGCGAAGCTTAGATTTTAGCTCAAGTAAGACATCGGGTGAATGGGGAAGTACATAAATTAAAATAAACTCATCGCCTCCCCAGCGAAAGCAGAGGTTATCTGGAAGCATAGCTTTTTTTAGGCGGCTGGAAAAGGCCTTTAGAAGGATATCGCCCATGCTATGGCCGTGTACATCATTTAGTTCTTTGAAGTTATTGATATCTAGATAGATCAAAAAGAAATGGGTCGACTGATCGATCAAGGATTGAATTTCTTCATTCATTTTTCGGCGGTTGGGCAATTCTGTTAAAGCATCATAGTAACTGGCATGCAGCAGTTGTTTATCAAGATGATGATTTCGAACCAACAGCAGTGTATAAAGCAGAAGAATCGACATAATACTTACAAAACCCAGCAAGCGGAACCATCGATAGCTGACAATAGGCCATTGTGTATGCTTTGGCAGGCCGGAAAAAACGATTATATGATCAAAATAGGGAAAAGCTATGGTTTGAAGAGACTCTCCAGATAGAGAGGCACTCTCGTTAAAGGCTGTATTTTCTGTTCCAAGTGTGTAGTTAAAATAGGGGTCATCATCGAGGCTTAGTTCGGAAATGAGGTAATCAAGATCGACGACAACGTTAACAAGACCCCATAGTTGACCGTTTTCAAATATGGGTGAACGCAAAACAAGTCCTTGGCCCCCTTGGCGCAAGGGATAGGGTCCATTAATAACAACCGAGCGCGTTTCCTGCATGCGTTGAAGCGCGTCTTGCACATCTTTTCGGGGATCGTCGTATAGATTGTGGCCCAAGGTTTCTTCGTTTCCTTCAAGTGGATAGACATAGCGTTGAATTCCGTTTGGTGCGACCGAATAATTCTTGATCCCTTTTAATAAAGATTGATTATTAGAAGCGAAGCGTTCAAATCGTTCATCAAAATCAAGGTCCTTACGAGTGGATTCGACGAAGGCACTTATACTTGTCATATGATTAGAGAGCAGATTCAGTTGTGACTTAACCTGCGTGCTCTTGACAAGAAAGTGTTCCTTCATTTGATTGTTCAGCGCATTCTTGTGAGCGTTCTCCAAACGGCTTGTAAAGTTTATCAAGAGTGATGTCAGGATAATGGATGCTAAAATTCCAATTATAAATAGCCAAACTTTTGTCCGTTTCATATTGCCCTCCCTTCATATCTTTACCCTTATCATAACGGATATATTGATCACTATTCCTTTTTAAGAATTTTATGGAAATTGCGACTATTCGATTTTGCTGATTTTATCGAAATAAGGGTTGATTAATGACGAAAAAGACGCTAATGTATTAGGCATATGTAAAACATATGACAAAAACGAAATAGGGGGAGCAAAAGATGAAAAAAACAGCATTATTTTTGATTTTGAGTATGGTAGTACTGACATTTGCTGGATGTGGTGGTGCAGCAGAGGAATCGAATACGATTCGAATTGGAACGATTGCACCGACAACTGGTCAGGTAGCGGTTTATGGACAGGCCGTTGATCAAGCTGTTCGCATGGCAGTGAAAGATGTAAATGCAGCGGGTGGTTTGTTGGACAAGCAAATCGAATTGATCGGTTATGACAATAAAGGTGATATTACAGAGTCTGTCAATGCATTCAATCGTTTGGTTGACAACGATGGAATTTCTGTATTTATTGGTGCTGTAATCTCTTCAACGACGTTGACAATTGCACCATTGGCGGTAGAGGCTGGAATTCCTATGATTTCAGCAACGGCAACAAATCTAGAAATTACACCGGTTGGCGACAACATCTTCCGCGCATGTTTTATTGATCCTTATCAAGGTGTTGTTATGGCACAGTTTGCTGCAGAAGAGTTGAAAGCAAAGCGTGTCGGCATCTTGTTTAATACAGCTGATGACTACTCTACAGGCCTTGCAGATTCATTCAAAGCAGAATTTGAAGCGGCTGGCGGGACCATTACAAACTTCGAAGGATATACAGGCGGACAAGACAAAGACTTTAAGTCGATTCTAACGAATGTTAAAACAGAAGCACCAGACGTTTTGTTCTTACCGGATTATTATAATACGGTTTCCTTAATCGCTGAGCAGGCCAAAGAATTGGGCATCGAATCAATTTTGATCGGTGGAGATGGCTGGGACGGAGTCTTGGGCGTAACAGACGGAGCGGTTGAAGGCGCATATTATGCGAGCCATTTTGCAAAGGATGACCCGGCTGAAAATGTACAAGCTTTTATTACAGAATTTGAAGCAGAAACAGGTGAAATGCCAAATTCATTCTCAGCGTTGGGCTACGATGCGGCTATGATTATGATTGAAGCGGTTCAAACAGCTGGATCAACAGATTCAGATGCAGTGGTAGCAGCCTTGCAAGCAACCGATTACGAAGGTATTACCGGACATATTCAATTTGATGCAGACGGTAATCCTGTGAAGAGTATTTCAATTATTCATGTTGTTAATGGTGTCGATACACTTTATGGAAAATTTGACGCAAAATAATAAAAACGAGAAAAATGAATACAAAGCCTCTAAAAAAAACGATTGACTGTCAGCCGAAAACATATTTTAAAAAACCTTCTTGTGTTTATGAACAAAATGTAATATAGTTAAAGAAATATTTTCTTTTGCTTTAGCAGAGGAAAGTGAAATCGAGAAGGAGGAATGGTTGATATGAGAGGCAAAAAATACGTAGCATTATTTATTTTGGTGGCATTGGTCCTCGGCGCATTTGCAGGATGTTCAGGCGGCGATACAGAAGCAGAGACGGTGAAAATTGGTCTCATTGCACCAACAACTGGCCAAGTAGCAGTTTACGGTCAAGCAGTGCAAAACGCAGTTGAAATGGCTGTTGAAGAACGAAATGCAGCTGGCGGTATTTTGGGGAAGCAAATTGAACTGATTTCCTACGATAACAAAGGTGACGCGACTGAAACTGTTAATGCATTTAACCGATTGGTTGATAATGATGGAATCGACGCATTTATTGGTGCGGTTATCAGTTCAACATCATTAACGATTGCTCCATTGGCAGTGGAAGCTGGCATACCGATGATTACACCTACAGGAACCAACTTGGAGATTACACCAATTGGTGACAATATCTTCCGCGCATGCTTTATTGACCCGTATCAAGGCAAAGTAATCGGCCAATTCGCATTTAATGAATTGAAAGCACAAAAAGCGGCTGTTATGTTTAATACAGCGGATGATTATTCGGTTGGTTTGAAAGACGCATTTGTTGCGGCATTCGAAGCAGCTGGCGGTGAAATTGTTGCAGTAGAAGGCTACACTGGCGGAACTGACAAGGACTTTAAAGCACTTTTGACAAATGTAAAAGCAGAAGCTCCGGATGTCTTGTTCCTTCCAGATTACTACAATACAGTTGGTTTGATCGCTGATCAAGCTAAGGAAGTTGGCGTAGATGCAACCTTGGTTGGGGCTGATGGATGGGATGGCGTTTTAGGCGTTTCTCCAGAGTCAGTTGAAGGCGGATACTTCGCAAACCATTATGCAAAAGATGACCCGGATGAGTTTGTTCAATCATTTATTTCTGAGTACACAGAAAAATATGGTGAGGCACCAAATGCTTTGGCGGCCTTGGGATATGATGGCGCAGAAATCATGTTCGCAGCGATTGAGTCTGCAGGTTCTACAGACAAAGCAGCGATTATTGAAGCTATGGGTAACACATCAATCGACGGTGTTACAGGCCACATCGTATTCGATGCGGACGGAAATCCAGAGAAGAGTATTTCAATCATTACAATTGAAGATGGAAAAGATGTGCTTTACGGTAAGTTTGGTGCAAAATAAGAAACGATGAACGGGATGCGAGAATAGGAGAGACTCATCTCTCCTATTCTTCTTTCTGTTTAAAGAAGGGGGATGCGACATGCAATTCATACAGCAGTTAATCAATGGTATCCACGTAGGCAGCATCTACGCGCTGATCGCATTGGGTTACACCATGGTATATGGAATTGTAAAGCTGATTAACTTCGCACACGGGGATATTATGATGCTCGGTGCGTATGTAGGCTTTTTCGCGATTGGATTATGGGGGTTACCTTTTCCACTCGCATTATTGGTATCAATGGTATTTTGTGCGTTCTTGGGGGTTGTGATTGAACGAATCGCCTATAAGCCCTTGCGGAATGCTCCGAGAATTTCAGCTTTGATCACAGCGATCGGAATGAGTTTATTATTAGAAAATATCGCACTGGTGTTATTCGGGCCGGATCCACGAAAAATGCCACCTGTTATTTCTAAGGAAGCAATTAATTTAGGCGGGGTACAAATTAGCTATTTGACGATTGTTACACTAGTACTGGCAGTTGGATTTATGATTCTTTTGGAATTATTTATTAAGAAAACCAGAACCGGAAAAGCAATGCGTGCTGTGTCTCAAGACAAAGCGGCTTCAACCCTAATGGGGATTGACGTTAACCGTATTATTTCCGTTACCTTTGCCATTGGTTCCGCACTGGGCGCCCTTGGTGGAGTTTTGTATGCAGTTGCATATCCACAAATTGAGCCTTATATGGGTATGATGCCAGGCCTAAAGGCCTTTGTTGCCGCTGTTTTGGGCGGAATTGGCAGCATTCCAGGTGCGATGATCGGTGGATTTATTATGGGAATCGTGGAGAGTTTGACGAAAGGCTATATATCCAGTCAATGGTCTGATGCTGTAGTATTTGGCATTTTGATTCTCGTATTACTAGTCAAGCCATCAGGCTTGCTTGGCAAGAATACAAGAGAGAAGGTGTAAGCGATGACAGAAAAAAGAAAACGCATTGTCATAAATTTAGGCTTAGTACTTTCTGTTTATGTGATATTATTCGTACTAATTAAGTTGAAAGTGATAAACCGTTATTATGAAGGCATTATGATCGCATGTTTGATCAATGTGATTTTAGCAACAAGCTTAAATCTGGCGACAGGATTTTTGGGACAATTGGCTCTGGGTCATGCAGGCTTTATGGCGGTTGGCGCCTATACGGCAGCAATTGTGACAAAAACCGTTGGCATGACTGGATCGGTTCAATTGTTATTTTCTTTATTGCTTGGTGGTATTGCCGCTGGTTTGATGGGTGTTGTGATTGGTATTCCTGCTCTGCGTTTGCGAGGGGATTATTTAGGTATTATCACCCTGGGATTCGGCGAAATCATTCGAGTTCTACTCTTTAACCTGAACATAACGGGTGGTGCTAGAGGCTTGAAAGGAATTCCAAAGTTGGCTGGTTTCAACCTGGTATTCTGGGTTTGTGTGCTGGTTGTATTTGTTCTTTATGCGATTACCAATTCCAAACAGGGTCGTGCGATTATGTCGATTCGTGAGGATGAGATTGCTGCAGAAGCTGTTGGTATTCCAACGGTCAAGTACAAACTATTGGGCTTTGTGATGGCGGCCTTCTTCGCCGGTATCGGTGGCGGCTTATTTGCACATTATATGACGGTTTTGGATCCAAAGACCTTCAACTTTATGAAATCTGTTGAGATTTTGGTTATTGTTGTTTTGGGGGGCATGGGATCGTTAACGGGTTCTGTTGTGGCTGCGATCGCATTAACCATTTTGCCGGAAGCCCTTCGATCCTTCTCGGAGTATCGTTTGCTTCTTTACTCGGCATTATTGATTGTTATGATGATCTTTAAGCCAGGTGGATTTTTTGGACAACGTGAATTTTCTATCCAAGCTTTGATGAAACGATTGAAAAAACCGGTTGTGGAAGGAGGAGAAGAATGAGTCTATTGAGTTGTAAGGACATAGGGATCTCCTTTGGCGGTTTGAAAGCGGTTGATCATTTCTCCATTGATATCAATCCACAAGAATTGGTTGGCTTGATCGGACCGAACGGTGCGGGGAAAACCACTATTTTTAATATGATGACGGGTGTTTATCTTCCAACGGAAGGTGACATTCAAGTTGACGGAAAGAGTGTTGTAGGCAAGAAACCATATGATATTGTACAGATGGGTGCCGCAAGAACCTTTCAAAATATACGTTTATTTAGAGAACTAACGGTAATTGAAAATGTGAAAATTGCACTTCATCATGAAATTAAGTATGGAACCTTTGCAGGAATTCTGCGTGGCAAGAAGTATGATAATGCGGAAGCCAAGGCGCAAAAAGAAGCACTGGAGCTACTAAAAATCTTTGAAATGGAAGAGTATGCCGAGCAAAAGGCGAAAAATTTACCTTACGGAAAACAGCGTAAGTTAGAGATTGCTCGTGCATTGGCAACCAATCCCAAGATCTTGATGCTAGATGAGCCAGCTGCTGGTATGAATCCTCAGGAAACCCAGGAATTGATGGACACCATTCACTTTATTCGTGATCATTTTCAGATTTCCGTTTTGTTGATTGAGCATGATATGAATTTGGTTATGGGGATTTGCGAACGACTAATTGTAATCGACTATGGAAAAATTATCGCCAAGGGAACACCAGAAGAAATCCGTTCAAACGAACAGGTTATCGGTGCATACCTAGGCAGTTAGGGGGAGACGCATGCTACAAGTACGAGATCTACATGTATATTATGACAAGATTCATGCGATCAAGGGCGTCGACTTTGATGTAAAGCCAGGGGAGATTGTTTCTTTGATCGGTGCCAATGGCGCTGGGAAGACGACAATTCTGCATACGATATCGGGGATTCTAAAGCCAACTGAAGGATTTGTGAAATTTCAAGGCGAGGAAATCAACTCAGTTCCTGCGCATCGAATTGTATATATGGGTATGGCTCATGTACCGGAGGGGCGACGAATTTTTGCGCAGATGACGGTATTAGAAAATCTGCAAATGGGCGCTTTTACTCGAAGTGATACCGTTCAGATTCGAAGAGATATGGAAAAAATCTTTACCCGTTTTCCACGGTTAAAGGAACGAATGGGTCAATTGGCGGGTACTCTTTCAGGTGGCGAACAACAGATGTTGGCCATGGGACGAGCATTGATGTCAAACCCGACGTTGATTCTTTTGGATGAACCATCCATGGGTCTAGCACCGATTTTGGTTGACCAGATCTTCTCGATTATTGAAGACATTAAGGCGATGGGAACAACGGTATTGCTTGTTGAACAGAATGCAACACGAGCACTTTCCATTGCGGACCGTGCCTATGTTTTGGAAACAGGTAAGATTGTCATGTCTGGCGATGCCAAAGAACTATTAGCAAACAGCGATGTAAGATCCGCTTATTTAGGCGGATAAAGCGAAGCGAATCCGCAGGCGAAGATAGAGCGACTGCGATAACCTTGTACTATCCGCCGTTATGGAGGTTAGGAACTAACCGAAGGTTGAGGGCGGAGGCGGATCAGTCAAGTATATGTTAAAGTATGATCCACTTAGGTGTGGATCAGTCAAGTATATGTTAAAGTATGATCCACTTAGGTGTGGATCAGTCAGGTATATGTTAATGTATGATCCACAAGATTAAAAAGAAGGCTTCGGCCTTCTTTTTGTATGCAAAATTTTGAAGGGTATGGGGATCGATGAATGGAGTAAGAGAAAGAATTTAAGATTAAGAAGTTGAAAGACATAAACTGTGATAAAATACTAAAATATGAAAGTGTAAGAATAAACAGAGAATTAGAAAGGACAGCAGATGTATCAGGAAGGGTTAAGTGAACAAATCAACATTGAATATCAAGACGCGAAAATTTCTATAAATGACAAGGTCTTACTGTTTGACAACAAGGGAAATTCTATCTTGAGATCTCAAGATGATGAGTGTTTTTTTATCTATAAAGACTTACAAAATGAAGGTGTTGAGTGGGGCGATCAGGATTTTTATTACTTGTTTTCTATCGAGAATGAAAAATATTTTGTTTTGATTGGCCAATTGCCGGAAGGGTTCAGTGAGAGATTTTTGACATGCTCAAGAAGTGAAATTTTCTCTAACCGGTCGGACAAATTTTCATATATCACCCTCACAGCTTCGCACATTTACGACTGGTATAAGAAAACAAAATTTTGTGGTGCCTGTGGTGAGCCAATGGAAGCGAGAACCGACGAACGAGCCAAAACCTGCAAGCATTGCGGCAATCGAATCTACCCACAAATTAGTCCGGTGGTGATTGTGGCGGTATCTAATGCAAACGAGTTATTGTTAACCAAGTATGCAAACCGTGCCCATAAGCGATATGCCTTGGTGGCGGGGTTTGTGGAAGTCGGCGAAACCTTGGAAGCGGCTGTAAAACGAGAAGTCATGGAAGAAACCGGTGTGAGGGTTAAGAACATCAAATACTTCGATAGCCAGCCCTGGGGGATTACAGGCGGATTGCTTTCTGGTTTTTTTGCCGACTTGGACGGGGACAGCACCTTAACCGTGGATTATGAGGAACTGCATGAAGCAAGATGGATGCCCGCAAAGGATGTCCAAGAAATGGAGCTCAATACAAAGTCTCTGACGGGCACGTTGATAGAAGTATGGCGAGAAAAGATTACTTTTAGCGAAACACGAAAATAGAGAAAATATGCGAACCTATTTTTGGAGGAAAGTTGTATGAAAATCATCTATAATGGAATGTATTTGGTTAGCATGATCATCTTGATTTATCGGTCCTATCGAACAGCTAAAGCTGATAATTTTAAGGAAGGGGCATACCCGGCAAAAGGGAAAACCACTTGGAAAGACAGCGTATTGTTTGTTGTTTTAATGTTTTCATATATTTTGGCTATGAATCTATATCCGATTAAATGGCTAACGGCTCCGTTTTTGGGTGTTCTGCTAGCATTTTATACGTGGACAGCGGTTCAGCACTATCGGATCTATAAGAAGGTGAAGCCGATTTTATTTGTGATTCTCTTCTGGATCATTGTCGTTGTTGCAAATGTGATCACATGGAATCGATTGACCGTTTAATCGTTTGGATTAAATCTTTACACCTCAAAAAAAACAAGAAAATGAATGGGTATAGTAAAGATGAGGAGTGATGAGATGATTGTTTTGTTGAATGGAATTCACCTTGTGTTAACGCTTTGGTTTACCATTCGAATTTATCGATTGGCAAAGGAGGATCATTATCAAAGTGGGAGTTATCCCAGAAGGGATCGAGAAATGAAACGGGATCGATTTGGATATTTTGCATGGCTTATTTTCTTTGTCTTTGTTTTATTTGTTTATCCGATTCGAGAGGTGACCATACCGATCCTGATTCCAATGGAAATCGTGATTGTTTGGAACGCTTATCAATACTATAAACACAGCAAACAATCAAAACCGCTTGGTCTGGCGCTATTTAATTTTTTATTGGTGGGCTTTTTAGCTATTGTAAATTGGGATGCCCCATCGATCCTAGAGTTATTTTAGATAAGTCTAAGAGTTAAGTAATATTGATGGAATAAAGACAGCACGAAATTTGTGCTGTTTTTTCATGGCGATTATAAGGCATGCATATTAAGAAAAGGACGAATGTCCTAGTATATAAAGAGAAATCTCGGATAAGCTGAGAAAAAAGAAGGAGAGTGGAAGATGAAAGCATGGGAAGAAGCACGCAAGATTACCGATCAAGCGATTCCGGTTCGTTTGGCGGAAGAAGAGCAAACTTGGGACGCTTACAATGAGGTGGAGCGTCAGATTGATTTTATGTTGAAATTGTATTGGAACAGCAATGTGCCGGGATCGTTTGCGCCGGAAAGCTTGGCATTGGCATCCATCCAGGCCGTTGAAAATCAAGGAAAGATTGTCGAGGGAGGAATGGATCTGTATTATACGGGTCAAGAGGCTGTGAAAAACGATGACATGGTTGCCTTGAACCGGATCTCTGCCATCCTTAAAAATCGGGTGAATGAAGCCAAGGTCAATGCAGAGCATGGCTACTGGAAAACAGAATTGTATTCGACTTTTGAAGATTTTGCAGCAAAAACAAGATTTCCTGAAACCATCGCCTGTGATGTAACAAGCCAACATTTCTGGAAACAGACATATGCTGGATGGATGACACAGATTATTGGAGCCGCATACGGAACAGCTTTGGAAGGCTATACGACGGAACAATTGGAGAAAAAGTTTGGGGAAATGGATGAGTATGTTCGTACCCCTAATACTATGAATGATGATATAACCTACGAATTGGCATTTTTGAATGCCTTTGATCGAGAAGGATACGGCGTTACTTCCCGCAATATTGCGGCGGAATGGTTGGCTTTAGTACCGGCAGGCTGGTCTGCCGAGCAGATTGCTCTCGATAATATTCGATTGGGCATCATGCCACCTGAATCAGGACGTCTTCACAATCCATTTAATGAATGGATTGGTGCACAGATGCGCGGAGTAATCTGTGGCATGGCGGCTCCTGGAAATGCAAAACTAGCCGCTGAATTGGCTTGGAAAGATGGAGAAGTTTCTCATATTAGTAATGGGATTATTGGCGAGGTCTTCAATGCCATGCTGGCTGCAATGGCTTATGAGCGTAAGGATATACGTGCCATGCTAGTAGACGTGATTGATGGATTGCCTGCTGAAGCGGAGTATACGCAGGTTGTGCGTTTTGCTTTGGATCAATGTCAGTCAAATGAAGACTGGCGACCAGCTTGGACGGCTTGTGAAGAGCGTGTAACAACCTTCAACTGGATTCACACCTATCCCAATGCTGCAGCGGAAGTAGTTGCTATGTGGTATGGTGATGGCGACTTTGATCGTACCTTAATCTTGTCTGGGAAATTGGGTCAAGATGTGGATTGCAATGCGGCACAGATTTTAAGCATACTTGGTATTATGAACGGATTGGACTCAGTTTCAGAACGTTGGACAGCACCGTTTGCAAATGATAACTTGGAAACGTACGTACGCTCTATGAAAGAAATGACGATCACTTCTTTGACAGACTGGACAGTAAATGCAGTGAAAAAAGCAAGCGTATAGTACTAGCGAAAAGAGAAAAACGGAGAAAGAGGAAAGCCTCTTTCTCCGTTTTTTATTTACGCATAAATTCCCATAGAAAGATATTTCTCGCCTCCATCTGGGGCAATCGTCACAAGCTGATCGCCAGCCTGATAGGACTCTGCTAAACGCAGGGTCGCCAGAATGTTGGCTGCGGCGGAGATACCCACAAACAGTCCTTCAGTTTTAACCAATCGTTTGGCAAAGGCCAAGGCATCCTCCGTTGTGACGGTTAGCACATCATCAACGTATTTCGCACGATAGATCTCTGGGATAAAGCCTGCACCAATCCCTTGGATCTTATGGGGACCGGGAGTTCCACCTGACAACACGTCGGACTCTTCAGGTTCGACAGCAATAATCTGAATCTCTTGGTTTTCTTCTTTTAGACGCTTACCAACGCCTGTAATCGTACCACCTGTACCTACGCCTGCAACAAAGGCTGAAATTTTAGGAAGGTCGGCTAGAATTTCTTCTGCCGTGGTTTCATAATGTTTGCACGGATTGTGCTTGTTGACAAATTGATAGGGGATAAAAACATTTGCATCTCTTTCCTGCATGGAGAGGGCTAAGTCGATGGTACCTTGCATGCCCTTGGATCCCGGTGTTAATTCAAGATGCGCACCGTAGGCGGTAATCAATTGGCGGCGTTCTTCGCTCATGCTATCTGGCATGATAATGGTAATGTCATAGCCCTTCAAGCGACCAATTAGAGCGAGAGCAATGCCTGTGTTGCCACTGGAGGGTTCAACGATTTTCATGCCCGGCCTTAGTGTTCCAGCTTTCTCTGCGGCTTCAATCATGCCCAATGCGGCTCGGTCCTTGACGCTGCCACCTGGATTCATTCCTTCTAGCTTCACATATACTTCAGCCCCGGATTTTGGAGTGATTTTCTGCAGTTTCACCATGGGTGTATGTCCAATCAGTTCAATTAAATTATTGACAATCATTGTTTTCTCCTTTCAATAAAAAACACACCTCGCCTCAATTAAGAGGCGAGGTGTTATCTCGCGGTTCCACTCTAGTTTTAGGTTATACAACCCTCTCATTGCGGATACAATCATATCAGCTTCTCGATAACGGGAGAATCCCGTACGTGCCTACTTGATTCGGCAGTCCGCTCTGAAGAGCACTTCGATTAAGTATTCTTAAGAGGTCACAGCACTCCTCTCTCTCTGGGAAGAATAAATTAATCTACTTTCCTTCATCATCGCGTTTTTTGTATTCTATATAGTTCTACCCTCTCTGTCAAGGATTAAATCAAATATATGCTTTTACACATAAAAAATGGTATCATAGAGAGAGACAAACAGGGAGGTCGACACATGAAAAAAGCAGGGATTATCGTGCTAATGACACTACTATTTTTTACAGGATGTAGTCGCGCAGAAACACCGGAGGCCACGGTTGAGGGTGAAAAACCTGTGGAGCCAGTGGTTGTAAAGCCAGTAGAGTTGGAATCCGAACCAGCAGAACCGGTTTTAGTGATGGATGAAAGTCCGATTGTCTTTCAATTTGGCGAAGAGACAGAAGCGATTCTACCGATGCAAAAGGCCTTGTATTTGATGAATTACGATGTGGATGAAACGGGCATATTGGATGAAAAAACAGAAGCGGCAATAGCGACATTTAAGCTGACCCAGGAGGATTTGATTCCAAATGGAGAGTGTACAGAGTGGACGCAAGATCGAATCCTTTTGGAAGCCGATCGTCGATTGATCAATCAACCAGATAGTCTTTTGGTTCTGGCCAACAAGACCTATTACTTGGCAGCTGATTATGTGCCAGCAGATTTGGTGCAGCCGGATGTGTATAACTACTATGAAGAGAAACGGGAGCTGAGGGAACCGGCGGCTCGCGCTTTAGAAGACCTGTTTGCCGCCTGTAAGGATGAGCTTGGGGTTAAACTGGTATTCCGTTCGGGATTTAGAAGCTACGATATCCAAAAGATCATTTTTGCGCGACATGTGAAGGCTGATGGATTAGAGGCGGCCAATCAGGTGAGTGCTAAACCAGGGCAGAGCGAGCATCAAACGGGAATGGCGGCGGATATTACCAGTTGGAGCGTCAAAAACGCCTTGGATGAAGCCTTTGGAGAAACGATGGAGGGGATTTGGGTTGCTGAGCATGCCCATGAGTTTGGATTTATTATTCGTTATCAGATCGATACCGTGGATATCACCAAGTATCAATATGAACCTTGGCATTTACGCTACGTCGGAATTGAAGATGCAACAAAGATTTTCGAAGCTGGGGTGACCTTGGAGGAATATCTGGGAGAAATCTAGATGAATCAGTGGAATGATAAGCGCTATCATAATTTGAATTTTGAATTGCGTGAGCGGTTCGGCAAAAAGATGGTGAAATTGAGTTTGGATGGCGGATTTACTTGTCCAAACCGAGACGGCACCCTTTCTGAGAAAGGGTGCGTCTTTTGTAGTGAGCGAGGAAGCGGTGATTTTGCCGGGAGTCGTTGGGCTCCCCTACAGGAACAGATCGATCAGCAGATAATTTTGTTGACAGAGAAATGGCCTAAGGCAGGTTATTTGGCTTATTTGCAGAATTTTACCAATACCTATGGTGAAACCGAGTCGTTAGGAAAATTATATCGAGAGATAGTAGCGGATCCGCGCATTGAAGGATTAGCGATCGCTACCCGGGCAGATTGCCTGAATGATGATGTGATTGCCTTATTGGAAGGCTTGAGTCATAAAACCTTTTTGTGGGTGGAGATCGGGATTCAATCGATTCACGCTTCAACGAGGGAGTGGATGAATCGCCATGAGGATTTGGATCAAGCCATGGAAATGGTGGAACGACTTCAATCTTGCGGGATTCGGGTGGTCGTTCATTTGATATTGGGTTTACCCGGTGAGACAGAAAATGAGATGATTGAGAGTGTGAAAGCGGTTGGAGATCTTGCTCCTTGGGGAATAAAACTTCATCTTCTTCATATCATGATCAAAACACCCCTTGCGGAGTGGTATCAAGCACATCCTTTTGATATGATGGAAAGAGGAGCTTATATCGATTTATTGGTGAAGTGCTTAGTTGGGCTTTCACCGGATATTACAATTCATCGATTGACAGGAGATGCACCACGGGATCGCTTGCTTGCTCCTAAGTGGGCGGTTCGAAAACGATTAATTCTCAATGGCCTTGATCAGGCATTGCGTCAAGGAAATTTGTGGCAAGGGAAGAGTTGGATGGGGAGTAAACGCATATGGGAATTCAATGGATAGAGGGTGTTTTTTTGGCAAGACCCAATCGATTTGTAGCGGAAGTTCAGATTGATGGTAAAGTAGAGCGGGCGCATGTTCCCAATACGGGACGATTGCAAGAGTTGTTGATTCCCGGTGTGGCGATTGCCTTGGCCATTCATTTAGATCCAAAAAGGAAATATCGATTGAGCTTGCGACAGGTGAAATATCGAGGGATTTGGGTGTCAATCGATTCACAGTTGCCAAATCGATTGGTGAAGGAAGCGCTTGAAACAGGGCTGATATTTCCAAATGAGAAGTGGGGGAGAATTCAATCTGAAGCCTCTTGTGGAGAAAGTCGTTTTGATTTTGCCTTGCATGGCCCAAGGGGCATTCGTTGGCTTGAGGTGAAGGGTGTGACACTGGAGCGTGAGGAGTGGGGGTATTTTCCCGACGCACCGACGACCAGGGGAACTCGCCATGTTCGTCATCTTCAGAGGCTTGTAGAAGCGGGTCAAGAAGCAGCGGTCATCTTTGTCATACAAAACGCATGGGCCAAGGGAATTACTCCGAATCTTGAGAAAGATCCAGAATTTGCGCAGGCGGTGAGAGAAGCGTGTGAAGCTGGGGTTCAATTTTTTGCATATTGTTGGGGATTTGAGCATGGAGAGACCAGTTTTTTTGGTGCTCGACCCGTAGAAATAAATAGGGTATAAAAAATAGAAAGGAAAGGATTTGAGGATGAAAGCATGGGAAAGTGTACGAAAAATTACAGATGAAGCAGTCCCGCGACGTCTCGCAGAAGACGAACAAACCTGGGATGCCATGAATGAAGTAGAAGCGCAGGTTGATTTTATGCTTCGCCTCTATTGGGACAGTCATGTTCCGGGTTCTTATGCTCCGGAGAGCTTGATGCTTGCTTCCATCCAGGCCGTTGAAAACCAAGGTAAGTTGGTTGAAAATGGGATGGACTTATATGAAGAGGGGTTGGCGGCCTTTGAGGCTGAAGATATGGTGGCTCTTCATCGTGTTACGGCTAAGTTGAAATATAAAGTGAATACTGCTAAAAAGGATATGGCACATAGTTATTGGCGGTCGGCATACTATGATAATTTTACTCAGTTTGCTGAGGATTCGAGCTTTCCGATATCTATGGATTGTGACGTATCGACAGATCGATTTTTAGATCAAACCTATGGGGGTTGGATGGCGCAGATTATTGGTGCCGCTTATGGAACTGCACTAGAAGGATATACCACGGTGCAGTTGGAGAAAGCCTTTGGTGATCTGGATGAGTATGTTCGTGAGCCCAACACCATGAACGATGACATTACCTATGAACTGGCATTTTTGAATGCTTTTGATCATTCTGGGTATCAAGTAACTTCTAAGGAAATTGCAGCTGAATGGATGGCCTTGGTGCCAGCCGGCTGGTCCGCAGAACAGATTGCCTTGGACAATATTCGAATGGGCATTATGCCGCCGGAATCTGGACGTCTTTATAATCCTTTTAACGAATGGATTGGGGCGCAGATGCGTGGAGCAATTTGCGGCATGGCAGCACCTGGAAATCCAAAATTAGCAGCGGAACTAGCTTGGAAAGATGGTGAAATTTCGCATATCAACAACGGGATCATCGGCGAGGTATTTAATGCCATGCTGGTTGCCATGGCCTATGAGCGACAAGATTTGCGGGTTATGTTGCGAGAAGTTATTGAGGGATTACCAAAGGAAAGTGAATACACGCGAATCGTTCAGTTCGCTTTTAATCAATGCAATATGCATGAAGACTGGCGAGTAGCATGGAAGCTATGCGAAGAAAAAGTGAAGCGGTATAATTGGATCCACGCCTATCCCAATGCGGCAGCAGAAGTTATTGCTCTTTGGTATGGAAATGGAGATTTTAACGAGACAATTGTACTGTCTGGAAAAATGGGGCAGGATGTAGATTGCAATGCCGCTCAAATTTTGAGTGTACTGGGTGTTATGAATGGGATTTCCGAAATTCCTGAGCGATGGAGAAAACCATTCGCAAACGATGAATTAGAAACTTATGTGCGTTCCATGAAAAAGATGACGATTCGGTCCCTAACGGATTGGACAGTGAAAGCGGTGCGAAAGGCAAAAGAGGAGGCGGAGAATCGTGACGGAAGAGAAGAAGCAAAATAAGCCGGCTATAAAGCCGAAAGATCAAAAACAAACTCAACCGGTTGTAAAACCGAAAGAACAGAAACAAAATCAGTCTGGAGAAAAACCTCAAGAGAAGAAGTCTGAACGGCCATCATCAAATAGAAGAAGACCATCGAATCGGAGACGGAAAAAGCCGCCGGTTTCAAATGAAGATAAAGCAAAGAATGAGCAAGGCAAGCAAACATCAAAGCAAACATCAAAGCAAAGCTCTCAGAGAGCACCTCAAAAAAAGGATCCATCCAAGGATTCAAGAAATCGAAATCAAAGCAAATCTTCTGAAGATAGAAATGCAAGACAAAAAGATTCGCAGGGTGCTAGACCATCCGGCAAAAAGAACCAGAGTTCTTCTAATCGCGGAAAGCGACGCGATCAGCATAGCAATGATCGAAGAGACAGAAACAAAAAACCAGCACCAGTATTCAAAAAGGCGAAAGCACCTCGACCAGGTCAGATTCGTCAAATGATCTTTAAGAAGAACAATAACGCATACTTCTCAAAAACAGGAGAAAAGGATGTTCGTTTGGAATTGATGGATCAAGTTGAACCTCATTTTTTGTATCGAGGCAACAATCGCAGGTATTACCTTGCTACGGAATATAGCGGAATCTTGCATGTGATCGTTGATTTTGACGAGTATGAAGAAGCTAAAGAAGCCTTGCGAATCCGAGGAGAACATGATTTCTCGCAGATTTTGGATTTTGAGGTTGAATCAAATATTGAGTAGGAAAGGAAGACGAAATGAAAGTAGAAAATCTTTCTGAACATTTTGAACAAGAGGCGCAAGAGGCAATCAAGGGAATGATTGAGCAATTGAGGGCAAAACCGCCAATGGTTTTGGAACAATTGCAATTTGACCGAACAGCAGTTATTGTTATGGATCTGGTGAATGGGTTTGCCAAGGAAGGTCCCTTAGCGGATGAACGTGTGAAAAGTTTAATTCCAGGAATTAGTCGATTGTTATCAGAAGCTTCGAAACGGAAAATTGAGATGCTGGCTTTTCGAGATTGTCATAGCAAAGAGTCCAAGGAAATGAAGTTTTATCCCGCCCATTGTTTGGCGGATGAAAAAGAGAGTGAATTGGTGGATGAAATCAAGGGCTATCACTTTAGCCATGTCATCAGTAAAAATTCAACCAATGGTTTTCACACGACGGAGTTTTTAAATTGGCTGAAAGAAAGCCGTGTAGACACCTTTATTCTTGTTGGGGACTGTACGGATCTTTGCATTCAGCATTTTGCTATTACCCTGCAGACTTATTTGAATCAGTATAATTTTGAAGGAAAAATAGTGATTCCCATGGATCTGGTGGATACCTTCCACCTGGGGATACATCATGGGGATTTGATGAATATCATGAGTTTATATCAAATGATGAGTAATGGAATTGAATTGGTGAAAGAGATTCAATACCAATAACGAGGAGGAAACAATGAAACAACCCCATATTTTATGCGAGCCATCTGAAATTGCACGATACGCACTTTTACCGGGAGATCCTGAGCGGGTGTTGCGGGTTGCAGAATTTTTGGATGATTGGAAAGAAATCGCATACAATCGAGAATTTCGAACCATTACAGGGACCTATCAAGGGGTTGCGGTTACAGTAACCTCGACGGGAATCGGTGGTGCTTCTGCATGCATCGCAATTGAAGAACTGTCTGCCTGTGGAGCGGATACCCTGATTCGAATTGGTAGTGCGGGTGCATCTCAACCGGAAGTTGAGATTGGCGACTTGATTATTTCCACGGGTGCCGTACGAGAAGAAGGTGCATCTCGGATGTATGTAGAGCATAATTATCCGGCAGTGCCTCATTTTTCGGTACTTCGGGCCCTAGTGGAAGAGGCGGAGGCTAAGGGTTTGCGTCATTTTGTTGGACTCACTCGCAGCCATGACAGCTTTTATATTGATGATGAGAGTGAGCGCATGGCAAAGGCGCATAAAAATAAGCTCTTGGGTTCGGATATGGAAACATCGGCATTGTTTGTGATTGCGTCTTTGCGTGGCTTGCGTGCCGGCAGTATTTTGAATAATGTTGTAAAATATGAATCGGATGTGAAAGAAGGCATCAATGACTATGTGGATGAGGCAGACCGTGCAGCTCAAGGCGAGAAACAAGAGATTCTGATCGCTCTTGGTGCCATCAAGCGATTGGCGGAACGGGACCTGCTGCAAGGAGGAATAAATGATTAATCACGTTGCGAAAATTACCGACAGTATTTCATGGATTGGTGTCAATGACCGCCAAAAACATCGTTTTGAAAACCTATGGCCCTTGGAACGTGGCATGGCCTACAATTCCTATGTGATTGTCGATGAGAAAATTGCCGTACTAGATACCGTGGAACGCAGCTTTCTGGAAGATTATCTAGAAAAGCTGGATGAAGTGTTGGCGGGGCGTCCGGTGGATTATTTGATTGTCAATCATATGGAACCCGATCATACCGGTGTTTTGCGAGAGATGACGGAACGATACCCAGATATGCAGTTGGTTGGAAATAAGAAAACGTTTCAATTTCTAGACAATTTTTATTGCGTAGAAGGAAACAGGCTTGAAGTAAAGGAAGGCGACGAGTTAGATCTTGGTTCTAGAAAGTTGATGTTTTCCATGATGCCTATGGTGCATTGGCCGGAAGTGATGGTAACCTACGATCAAAAGGAAGGGGTCTTGTTCTCGGCAGACGCCTTTGGATCCTTTGGCGCCTTGGATGGCGGTTTGTTTGATTCGGATTTTGATATTCCCAGAGAATTCGAATCCGAAATGCGCCGTTATTATTCCAATATTGTAGGAAAATACGGGGCACAGGTTCAGCGTGCCTTAAAGAAATTATCTGCCCTGGAGATTGAGACAATTTGTCCTCTTCATGGACCTGTTTGGCGGGAAAAGATCCCTTATCTTTTGGATCTTTACGATCGATGGTCGCGCTTGGAAGGTGAAGCGGGCGTGGTTATTGTGTATGGTTCTATGTATGGTCATACAGGGAAAATGGCTGAGCGGCTTGCCCGAAGATTGCGTGAGAATGGTGTCACCGAGATTAAACTTTTTGATGCGTCTAAAACTCATTTGTCTTATATTCTACAAGAGGTGTGGAAGTACGAGGGATTGATTATTGGGTCTTGTGCTTATAACAATGCTGTTTTTCCTCCGGTTGCGGACCTTTTGTCAAAATTAGAGCATTGGGGTGTAAAAAATCGAACGGTTGGCGCTTTCGGAAACTATACTTGGAGCGGTGGTGGTTTGAAAGGGATCTTGGCAACTTTTGAAAAATTGAAACTGGAGCCTGTTGGTCCCAATGTCGAGGCACAGAGCTGCATGCACTACGCAGAAGAAGTCTTGTTGGATGAACTGGCAGTCAACATGGCAAAAGCTCTTATAAAGGAAGAGTGCTAGACGGGAGGTTATGATGAATTATCGCGATGTGTATGAGCAATGGATGAATAATCCTTTCTTTGACGAAGCGACAAAAGCAGAACTTCGTGGACTGGAAGGAAATGAAACTGAGATTCAGGATCGTTTTTATAAGGATTTAGAATTTGGTACAGCAGGCTTGCGTGGCATCATCGGCGCTGGCACCAACCGTATGAATGCCTATATCGTTGCCCGAGCGACCCAGGGACTGGCGGAAGTTATTAAATCGGAGGGACAGGCATTTATGGATCGAGGTGTAGCGATTGCCTATGATTGCCGCCATTTTTCTCATGTGTTCTCCAAAACAGCTGCCTTGGTATTGGCAGGGAACGGAATTAAAGCCTACTTATTTGAAGACCTTCGACCAACACCGGAATTGTCATTTGCCGTTCGTCATTTGAATTGCGGAGCGGGGATTGTTGTAACGGCAAGCCATAATCCACAGGAATACAATGGATATAAGGCTTATTGGGAGGATGGTGCTCAGATTCTTCCAGAGATTGCCGATGTGGTGACGGAAGAAATTCTAAAGATTACGGATTTTGAATCGATTCCCATGGCGGATGAAACAGAAGCACTTGCATCTGGCCTCTTGGTGATGATTGGAAAAGAAATTGATGATATTTATATCAATAAAGTGAAGGCGTTGTCCTTGCGGGACGCGGAATTGGATAAGTCCCTGAAGATTGTCTATACCCCTTTGAATGGAGCAGGCAATGTGCCGGTGCGCCGAATTTTGGCCGAGCGGGGGTTTGCTGATGTTACGGTGGTGCCGGAGCAAGAGATGCCGGATCCTGATTTTACAACCGTTGGCTATCCGAATCCAGAAGACACAAAGGCCTTTGCCTATGCGGAGCGTTTGGGCAAGGAAATCGGCGCTGATCTTTTGATTGCGACAGATCCGGATTGCGATCGACTAGCTGTGGAAGTGATCAACAAGGAAGGCGGCTATACAGCGCTCAATGGAAATCAAACGGGCGCCATCTTGGTTCAATACCTGTTGGAGTCCTATACGGAATTAGGCACCATGCCTGAAAATCCTGCCATCGTCAAATCCATTGTTACGGGTGATTTGGCCAAGGTGATCGCGGAAGGCTATGGGGTCAAGACTTTTGAAGCTTTAACCGGATTTAAAAATATTTGTTCGTGGGCAAGTATTTGGGAAGAAAGCAAAGAGCAAACATTTGTCTTTGGCTATGAGGAGAGCATTGGATTCTTGGCAGGTGATTTCGTTCGTGACAAGGATGCGGTGAACGCGGCGATGTTCTTGGCGGAAGCGGCAGCCTATTATCGAACAAAAGGGAAAACCCTATTGGATATCTTAGAGGATATTTTTGTCAAGCATGGGACCTACCGAGAGCGTCAGGTTGCTTTGGTCCTAGAAGGGATTGAAGGAGCGGCGAGAATCAACAGGATGATGACCAGCTATCGTGCCAATTATCCGAGTGTGGTTGGTGGCATCAAGTTGTTGGCCGCAACGGACTATGCGGTTCAAAAGCGAACCATTGCGCAAACTGGCAAAATAGAATCCGTCGAGATCCCGCCGACCAATGGCTTGAAGTTCGAGATGGAAGGGGATAGCTGGTATGCCCTTCGTCCATCGGGAACGGAGCCGAAGATTAAGCTTTATCTCTATTCTCGCGCTGAGAATGCAGCGGAGGCGGAAGCCAAGCTGGATCAATTGGCTGAGGGTGTTTTGACGGAATTACATGCGGTTGAATAAGAGAACACCTTCGGGTGTTTTTCTTTTGTTGTAAATAATTCGTAAACGATCTTATATAACTTGACTTACGAAATATATCGCAGTAGAATTAATTTAGGAGGTGAAGCCATGAGTCGCAGTTTATATAGTTTAATTCTTTCTGACAGGGTGGTGGAAGCCATTGATCGGGAAGCTTATTTGCAGCAAAGCAATCGTTCGCGATTGATCGAACGTATTTTGGCGGAATATGCAGGGGTGGAAACCAAAGAAGCCCAGGTGAGAGAGATGATGGAAGAGATCGCAAAGCGATTATCCGCACAGAAGCATATTCAGGTATTGCCGAATCGGGAAACACAAAGTTTGGTGTATCAGGCGCCCATCCGATTTAAGTACAATCCAACCCTTCGCTATCGGTTGGAATGGCAAGAAATAGACGGGGACCACCAAGCGGTGTTGAAGATTTTTTCCCGCACTACGTCCCGATCTTTGGCGGATGCATTGGAGACATTTTTTTTGCAGATGAATCGCTGGGAGACAGAGTACGTCCCCTTTATGCAGGGAGAGAATTGCTTGTATCGGAATGAGGGAAAGGGTACCATTCAATTTGTAAAGATCTTGTATGTGGGATCTTCGGCATATGAGGAAGTAAGTCGATTGATCAGCCGTTATTTGCGACTGTTGAATACGGCCATTGAGCAGTATTTTTCCTCCGATGATCCCGTGATTCGGGAAAAACGGGGACGAGAGGTCTTAAGTCGTTGGGGCGAGGAGATTCGAAAGGAGGCAAATCGATGGAAATGAATCGATTGACACAAAAATCAATGAGTGCTTTGCAGCGTGCAGAGCAAATAGCCAAGGAAAATGGCAGTCCAGAGTTGAGACCCATGCATCTTTTTCTTGCACTCAACGAGGATTCGGAGGGACTGATTCCAAGAACCCTTGAGAAGATGGATATTGACCTTGCGAGGGTGAAGAAAGAGGCAACCGACTTGATCGAGGGTTATCCAAAGATGCAGGGTGGAACATTGTCCGTATCGGCCGCGATGGATCGAGTTATGAATGCAGCGGAGCGGGAAGCCAAAAAGATGAAGGATGAGTATTATTCAGTTGAGCATTTTTTCTTGGGACTGATCGATGAGGCGCCCAAAGATTTGCTAGACTTGTTAAACCGATTTGATTTGACTAAAGCTCGATTTCTACAAGCCCTGCAAGGAATTCGTGGGAATCAGCGGGTGGTGTCGGAAAATCCGGAATCGACTTATGATGTTTTGGAAAAATATGGTCATGATTTGGTAAAGGAAGCCAGAGAAAATCAACTGGATCCGGTGATTGGACGCGATGAAGAAATTCGTCATGTGGTACGTATTCTATCCCGAAAAACAAAGAATAATCCTGTCTTGATTGGAGAGCCTGGGGTGGGGAAAACAGCCATTGCAGAGGGATTGGCACAACGGATTGTAAAAGGTGATGTGCCGGAGAGTTTGAAGAACAAACGGATTTTTTCATTGGACATGGGTTCCTTGATTGCTGGAGCCAAGTATCGAGGTGAATTTGAGGAGCGCTTCAAAGCAGTTTTAAAGGAAATTCAAGAAAGCGACGGTCAGATCCTTCTCTTTATGGATGAGCTTCATACAGTGGTGGGTGCTGGAAAGACTGAGGGTGCCATGGATGCGGGAAATATGCTTAAGCCTTTGCTGGCCAGAGGCCTTCTTCATTGTATTGGAGCAACGACCCTTAAGGAATATCACCGATATATCGAAAAAGACGCAGCCTTGGAAAGACGTTTCCAACCGGTGCTTGTGAATGAACCGTCCGTTGAAGACACGATTTCAATTTTGCGGGGATTGAAAGAGCGCTATGAAAATTTTCATGGCGTTAAAATTGCCGATGCGGCCCTGCTTTCGGCAGCGACCCTTTCTAACCGTTATATTTCGGATCGATTCTTGCCAGATAAGGCGATTGACTTGGTGGATGAAGCCTGTGCCATGATCCGAACGGAGATGGAGTCCATGCCCGAGGAAGTCGATCAAGTTTCTCGAAGGATGATGACTCTAGAAATTGAAGAGGCGGCCTTAAAGAAAGAAAAGGATGAGATGAGTAAAGAACGGTTAGAAGTGGTCAAGCGTTTGTTAGCCCAGGATCGAGAGCAATTGACAGCCATGCGTGCACAATGGGAGGCGGAAAAGTCTCAAATTGGTAATGTGCAGGAATTGCGGTCACGCCTGGAAAATTTGCAATTTAAAATCGAGGAGGCGGAGCGGGCATATGATTTAAATCGAGCGGCTGAATTGAAATATGGTGAATTACCTGCTGCGAAGGAAGCACTTCATTCCGCAGAAAAGGACATGGAAATGCGTAGAGGAGAGCGGGATAGTCTGCTTCGAGAAGGGGTAACTGAGGAGGAAATTGCGGAGATCATTTCCAGGTGGACAGGCATTCCGTTAGCAAAACTGGTGGAGAGTGAGAAGGAAAAACTTCTACGTCTGGAAGATCGTCTGCATGAACGGGTGATTGGCCAGGACGAAGCGGTCCGATTGGTCTCCGATGCAATTTTTAGATCTCGCGCTGGGATCCAGGACCCCCGTAGACCCATTGGTTCCTTTATCTTTTTAGGACCTACGGGCGTCGGCAAGACGGAGTTGGCCAAGGCTTTGTCAGAGACCCTCTTTGATTCTGAAGATAACCTGGTTCGCATTGATATGAGTGAATACATGGAGCGCCATGCTGTCAGCAAATTGATTGGGGCACCGCCAGGATATGTGGGCTATGAGGAGGGCGGTCAACTCACCGAGATCATTCGCCGTAAGCCCTATTCAGTGGTTCTTTTCGATGAAATAGAAAAGGCGCATAAGGAGGTATTTAATATCCTTTTGCAAGTCTTGGATGATGGAAGAATTACTGATGCGCAGGGACGAACGGTAGATTTCAAGAACACGGTGATTATTATGACATCGAATTTGGGGAGCGAGCTTCTATTGGAAGAACTAGAAGTTACGGAGCTCATTAGTGTAAGGACTCGGGATGCCGTTATGAGTCGCTTGCGTGGACATTTTCGACCAGAATTTTTGAACCGCATTGACGAAATTGTCCTCTATAAGCCTTTGAGTCGATCAGAGATCTACCAAATCTTGACCTTGCAGCTGGAGATCCTGCAGAAGCGTTTAGCGGATCGCAAGCTTCAGATTCAGTTGACACAAGGTGCGCGCGATGTGATTGTTGAACATGGATACAATCCAATCTATGGTGCAAGACCACTGAAACGTTATCTTCAAAGAGAAGTGGAAACAGCCCTTGCCAAGTTGATTTTAAGAGAATCGGTGACCATGGGTGCAAGCATAGAGATTGATGGAGTCGGTGGTGTCTTGTCCTACCGGATTCTCAAGTAAAAGACGAAGCCCCATATCTTTTGGTATGGGGCTTTATCATGATCCATATTGGGCTGGGTATGCGCTGTGGATTCGAATTGCCTAAGGAAAGATTTCATGGTAAACTAGAGGCCGGAGGGCGAATATGAGAGGTCAAAATCAAATCAATACAACTTTAACCAAGTTACCTTTATGTTTGCTAGCAATTTCTGGAATTTCTGCTTTTTACGGGACGGGTGCGTCTAAAATTCGATATGAATCGTAAAGGGCAAATGGATGATCAAGCTTGTTGCAGATCAACTTTTGTTGATCTGTTTTTTTTATGTCCAATTTAGACCGGGTGGGAATTACAATACTTGATGAATTTCAGAAAGAGGGAGAACAATGACAAAAACAGTTGAGAATAAGTTGAGAGACAATGTGAAAAAGAATTACCTGTATTCATTCATGGCTAATTTTAATTTGACCCAGGGGGTATGGATGCTCTATCTGGCTTATCGAGGCTTGTCCTTATTTGAAATAGGGATGATGGAATCGATTTTTCATATTACTTCCTTTACGATGGAAGTGCCGACAGGAATGATTGCGGACTTATATGGCAGAAAGACCAGCAGAATTTTAGGGAGGCTATTGGCTGTTGTTTCAACAGTGATCATGCTCTTGTCTACGAACTTGGTTTTCTTTATGATGAGTTTTATCTTCAGTGCCTTGAGTTATAACCTTGAATCTGGAGCGGGAGATGCCTTGATCTATGATTCCCTCAAGTCGATCGGCCAAGAAAATGACTATATGAAAATTACGGGACGAAGGGAGATCTTCTATCAGTTGGCATCAACAGGCGCTCTTCTAATCGGTGGTTATCTGGCAACAATCGATTATTTGCTCGTATATCAATTTGCTTTTGTAATCGGTGTGCTTACCCTTGTACAGACCTTTTCCTTTACAGAGCCCGAGTATGGAAAAATTGAGCATGAGGAAAATGGGTTTAAAACCATGGTCAAGCAATTAAAGCGCAGCATGGGTGTGCTTGCGGCGGATAAGAAGATTGGTTTTCTAATTGTTGTGGTAGAGGTCTTTTCTTTGTATTTTACAACGGAGTTTTTTTACATGCAGAACTTGATGAAATTAGCTGGCCGTACGGAGTTTGAAATTGGCGCTACCTTGGCCATTGGTTCTTTGGGAGGAGCTTTTATGGCGTCGAGGGTTCATAAATTTGATGAAAAATATTCCCCTGATCAATTACTGCGTGCTTTTCCAGTATTGGGAATTATCGGCTTTTGGCTGATGGCCATACCGAGTATTACTTGGTTTGCATTTATCTTTTTATCCCTTGTTGAGGGTGCAATGTTTGTTTCCATCAGTGATTATATCAATCGATTGATTCCATCTGAGCAACGGGCGACCATCCTTTCTTTTCAGAGCATGCTCTTTAGTATTCTAATGATTGTCTTGTTTCCGCTTGTTGGTAAAATCGGAGATCTCTTTGGTTTGGGACGCGCATTTTTCATCATTGCAATCTTTGCGACAGTGACACTTGGGGTCCTTCAATACATTGTGACAACAAAGGCGAGCACTTTCAATAGCTTGTAGAGAACCGGTGGATGAAAGCCTTGATTTGAGCGGTTTTGAAAGCGGATTGAAAGTGGGTTTTTCGATTGACAAAAGTGCTTTGCTGTAATATCATAAATAGGGAAAGCTAACGATAGGAAGAGTAGTTTTTGTTACTTATGCAAAGCGAGCCAGAGACAGTGAAAGTCTGGTCATAAGGCAGAGATGAAAAACATCCTTGAGGCGCTGCATGGAAACAGATGGAGTATATGCAGACGGCAACCGACCGTTATCGGATTGAGTGACACGCAATCTCGCGTGTAACTAGGGTGGTACCGCGAATAGACCTTTCGTCCCTTTTGGGATGAGAGGTTTTTTTATTTACAATGAATCAATCTTCGTTACGTCTTCAGCAAGGATTCAACTTGCTGACAAAGGCAAGGGTTCAATCAACGAGTAGGGTGTAAACGAAGAGGATCTGTCTTGAACAAGGATCAAGGCAGAATTCATGAATTGAGGAGGAAGAAAATGGAAGGCATTAAGATTCGAGAAATTCACAACCATGCAGAACGCTTTGAAAATCAAGAAATTACCGTAATGGGATGGGTGCGCACCAATCGCGGATCCAAGCATTTTGGTTTTATTGAGTTAAATGACGGTTCTCATTTTAGGGGCATTCAAGTTGTCTATGAGGGCGAACTGGAAAATTTTGATGTGATAAAGAAATTTAGTGTTTCATCATCTTTGAAAGTGAAAGGAATCCTGGTACTAACACCAGAAAGTAAACAACCTTATGAGGTGAAAGCAACTTCGATTGAAATGCTAGGGGATTGTCCAAGTGATTATCCTTTGCAAAAAAAACGCCATAGTTTTGAATATTTGCGAACGATTGCGCATTTACGACCGCGGACCAATACCTTTTCAGCTGTATTCCGTGTTCGGTCATTGGCTGCTTTTGCCATTCATCAATATTTTCAGGATCAAGGATTTGTATATGTGCATACACCAATCATTACGGGTTCCGACGCTGAGGGCGCAGGAGAGATGTTCCGTGTGACAACACTAGATCTTCAAAATCTGCCTCGTACAGAAGAAGGCAAATTGGATGAAAAGCGAGATTTCTTCGGGAAGGAAACGAATTTGACTGTATCGGGTCAATTGTCTGCTGAGACTTATGCCTTGGCTATGAGAGACGTCTATACCTTTGGACCGACTTTCCGTGCTGAGAACTCCAATACGGCACGCCATGCAGCGGAGTTTTGGATGATTGAACCAGAAATTGCCTTTGCTGATCTTCAAGATGATATGGAAATGGCTGAAGGTATGTTGAAGTATATTATTTCTTACGTAATGGAGAAGGCGCCAGAAGAGTTGGAATTTTTCAATAAGTTTGTGGACAAGGGATTGCTGGAGCGGCTAAATCATGTTCTTACTTCTGATTTTGCCCGCATTACCTATACGGAAGCCATTGAAATTTTGCAAAAGGCAGATCATAAATTTGACTTCCCAGTTTCATGGGGGATCGATTTACAAACGGAGCATGAGCGATATATCACTGAAGAGGTGTATAACCGTCCTGTATTCGTTACGGATTATCCAAAGGAAATCAAGGCCTTTTATATGCGTTTGAATGACGATAAGAAGACCGTAGCGGCCATGGACTTGCTTGTACCGGGTATTGGTGAGATTATCGGTGGAAGCCAGCGTGAAGAACGTCTGGATGTCTTGCAAACAAGAATTAAGGAAATGGGTCTTAGTGAAGAAGATTACTGGTGGTATTTGGAGCTTAGAAAGTACGGAACGGCCAAGCACGCTGGCTTCGGCTTGGGATTTGAAAGAGCGATTATGTATTTGACAGGAATGGCAAATATTCGTGACGTTGTTTCTTTTCCACGTACGGTGAAAAACGCAGAATTTTAAATCCCAGATTTTGGGGTATTTAATACTCGGATAGATTGGAGGCGTGTAACGTGATTCCAAATTGGAAAGAGATTTTAATTGTATATGAGCAAGCCGTCGATGAGTTGAAATTGAAGTTCAAGCGAATTCGTAAAGAATTTCGTGCCATGGATGAGTATTCTCCGATCGAGTTTGTTACGGGACGAGTCAAAGAGATCAATAGCATTATTAACAAAGCAAACTTGAGGGGAATTCCGATCTCAGATGTGGAAACGGGAATTGAGGATATTGCCGGCATTCGAATCATGTGTCAGTTCGAGGATGATATTCATCGCGTGGTAGATTTGATTAAGAGTCGCTATGATATGGAAGTGGTGGAAGAACGGGACTATGTGACCAATCATAAGGAGAGCGGATACCGCAGTTACCATATGATTATTCGCTATCGCGTGAATACTGCTCATGGCGTGAAGCCGGTCTTAGCGGAGATTCAGATTCGTACTCTTGCCATGAATTTTTGGGCAACCATTGAACATTCCTTAAACTATAAATTTGATCAGCAGATTCCAGAGCATATTGGTGCACGATTGCAGGAGGCTGCGGAGGCGGTTTATAATTTGGATCGGCAGATGTCGCAAATTCGGGAAGAGATTATGGATGCGCAGGAATTATTTGCTTCTCGTGCGCATTTGGTGGAAGATTCTATGAATATGCTGCAGAACTTGTATATGTCGGGCAAGGTTGATGAGATCGACGAGCTTTATGATGAATTTATGCTTTTGCAGAAAAAGGGAAATTTAAAGCAACTGCGAGAATTTCGTCAGCGGCTGACGATTTCTATGAAAAATAGATTTTAATAACAAAAAAACAAGCTGGGTCGATTAATCGACCCAGCTTGTTTTTATTTCATTGACAAGATTTTTTGCGAATTCAGAAGCCTGAAATTCGATGTTTGAACGGGCTAAAATGGCATTTTTGCTATTCGCAGTTGCAGTTAGAGAAAACTGAGGCGGCAAACGGAAGGTTTTGTTGATATTCAAAGCGCTGATCAATTGATGTTGCAGGCATTCAGAACCCGAGTTACCCGAAACAACTATGCCGAATAGGCTTTTGTTATAAAAATTATGGGTTCTAAATAGCGCTGTCATTCGGTTGATGGTGGCTGTCAGGTTTGCAGATAGGGCATCGTTGTAGTTGGGGCAGGCCCATAGAATAGCATCGGCTTTCAAGATGGCAGGATAGATTTCTTCCACCATAACGCCACCGTAAAAGCAACGCATCTGTTGGCCAAAGTGTCTGCAGGTGGTGTAGGGGCAGCCAATGCAGTCACGTACCGTCCCATTTTCAATATGGATCTCTTGTACCCTTACCGACTTGGGTAAATGCTTTTTCACCATTGCCCATAGTTGCAAGGTGCTGGATGTATTTTCATTGCTCGCATGCAGTACGAGGAGAGAGGGATGTTTCTTTACGATAGGGCTGTCTGCCAGCAAACGAACCACCAGATTTTCACATTCTGTTAAACAAATCTCTTGTCTGCTTTTGCCTTTAACGGTTTCCATCAGTTGCCAATTGACCAGGTCTTTTGCAGCTTCAACAATGGGGCGTCCCATAAACCTGCACCCCAATTCATTGGCGCGTAAAATTAAGTCTACGGCAAAATCACGGCTATAGCGTTCCGAATTGCTGTGAATCAGGATTGCTGCTTCACTTCCAGAGAGGGACTGTGCTCTTGGATCCAGCTTCATAAGAAAGGCGGATAATTCCGGACAGAGATTCCAAACATTAACTTGGATGGCAAAGAGGATCTTTGCGTTTTGTAAATTTGGCAATGGGTCACCCATGCAAAAGACACCATCCGGGTGGTGGGTCCATGCCGCGCCCAACATGCGTTTCAATTGTCGAGAGGATTCTCCCAGTTGAATAACATAAAAAGGTTTCACAAAATCGCCTCCAATCCGTGATGGCTTTCTTTTAATCGTTCCATCAACGGGACGGGGAGAGTTAATCGTTCAAATTCAACGCCAGAAGCCAATAATTGATTGGCGGCACCAAAGTATACGCCTCCAAGAAAATTGGCGCTTAAGTGCCAGTTGCCACGAATCATGGAAAGGATGGATAAGGCTCCAGAAGAAAGGGCGGGTGCGATATAGGGCTTAAAGCCTACCTCGCGAACCAGGTGGTTGGCGTGAAGAGTCGCTTTCGTAAGCAGTATGCTTTTCTCTTCTTCGTATTCCAAAATGGAGTTTGCAATAACCAGTCCCTTTCCGTGGGGACCATAGGCACGTCCATGAGTTAAAAATTCGGAATCTCCAATGGTGGATTCGGCCAAATATGCGGCGCGTGCATACATGACACCAAGGCCGAAACCGTGGATTTGTTCGGGACGAAGTCCCTGGTAGTCCAAATGATCCTGGTATGTATTGCTATCCAAATATGCGGACAGGCACAAGGGATCGACAGGGTCGGAAACCACGCAAAATTCTCCTTGAAAATCATTGAGTCTTGCCATTTGCGCGTATTCCTTCAGGATCTTTCGATTGCCTTCGAATTGCACCATTCGAACATCACCAGAGGTTTGGGACAATGGTGGAATTCCCTTTGAAGCACAAAAAACGAAATAATCGCCATCGAAGACTTCTTCCTTTTCAATGGCTCGTACTCGGGGTGTCTGTTTGCTTTGCCCGAAGGTGAGGATCTGATTGGTTTCAAGAACAAAGCGCTTTTGCTTCTCGGGGCTTCGATCATAGATTCCAATTTCATCGATGCAATCGTTCCCGGTCAGGCACAAGCCTATTAAAAGGGTGCTGCCTACATCTCCCAGGGCGACCAGATTCAGTCGGATACCTTTGCGCTTTCGCGGGGGAGACGTTATCAGTTGTTCCCATTTTGGCCAGGAACGATTGATGGCGCGGCAGGGAAGTCCTTCGGGAACAAAATCAATCAGGGATGAAGCTTGGGGCGACGGTGTGTTTAGTCGCTCCAAGCTATCGTGATCGACAAGACTTTCTCGTTGGATAAGAGGAAATTGTGCTGCGTTTTTTCTAGGATCGCCGGAGAAGAATATCACGGCTTCTGTGGCTTCATTTGGAAATCGAGGGACCATATATTCTTCCCATTTGGTAATTGGCTGGTCAGCGATGCAAGCGATCTGTGAATCCATTAGATGATAGAAATAGGGTCTCATTTTTCCTCCCGAGTAAAGAGTGATTGAATACGCTTTAAGTGCGCCTGATCGTATTCGAGATAGTTTGATACCTTTAAAGAGGGATCATACTCCAGTAAATCACTGCGATCAGGGAATCGAGGTGTGGAAAAGATTTCACCAAGATTGGTGATGCATAATGCACGATCATTGAGTTGCTGATATTCTCGTTCCAAGGTACGGAATATTTGATAGGTATTCTTTAGGACGGTTTCTGACAACTTGTAAATTGCAGAAACTGGCGTATCTTTAATATAGCTTGGTGAAGCATAAGGCAATACAAAATTCACAGATGGAATCATATTTGACTTGTAATCGACCATTCGTTCAACGGCGTCTCCTCCGATAAAGGGATAAAGGATGCTTTCATTGAACCATACGTTTAGATTGGGAACAAAGTATGCGGATTCTACATCCAAGTCTTGTAATTCCATCAATTCTTGTCCCTGACTAGAAAGGATGCCAACGATCGTTTTCTCCACCCGCACATGATGTTGATTGAATTTTGGTAGAACTGCTTTTATTCGATAGCCCTTGTGCAGGATATCATCAATCAAAAGAACTGGCCTTTGGAAGGATTTCAACATACGAATCTGCTCATCCAAACTGAGGTAATAGGGCGTTTGATGAATATAAAAGGAATGCGTATCACCCGTATAGGTCTTCTCTGTATGGAGGGTTTTGGTTGCCGTATTGGGTACAAATCGTCCCTTCAAAATAGACCCGTATGGAACACATAGATTAGGTCCCAAGGTCCGAATTGGTCCTTGAACAGGGTCGACATGATTATTGCGGCAGATGATCTCCATCAGCTTCTCATTCATGATTTTCCGGTCAAAGGTCAATAATAATTGTCCTGGATACAAAGCAACCAAAGCTTCTCTCAGGGCGTCGCGACTTTTATGAATGACACGTATGACTTTTGGATTGTGGAGGTATGGTTCTTTCAACAAGGCTTTAATATTTAGGTACAAGGTACTTGGATTTGTCATGGATACCAAGTAGATTGGCAATTTAGTTTCCCCGGATTCCTGCGGAACGGGGATGAAGCCCTGTAGTTTTAAAATTTTATAGTTGCGTTCATCCATTGCGGGATGATGAAGAGGCTCGTGGTACACAGCAGAGGTGTAATCCTTCTGAAGTGCGAAACTCAGGGTTTCAGTTAAAAGAATTTGTCCCAAATGGCGATATGGAGATCCGGCATGAGTGAAAATTCCAGCGATTAAGGCAATCCGTCCGACTGCTTTTTGTCGAATAAAATCAGCGGATGTATGATCGTGAAATTCACGGAAGATCATCGAGTTTCTCAACCATCGGAAAGGAACGGCTCCAACGATGGTTTGCCCGTTTGTTTCCCTTGCAATCAAAAGTCGAGAGCTGTCTAAGGTGAAAAAGTTTTTGAAATCAATGGGAAAGTCGCCAAATTGATTGCGTAGTTCCGAAATGACTTCATAGCGAAATTCTTCAATGATTTCAAAGCTCAAGGTGCTGGTGGACACCGGTGATTTCATCTGCGGTTCATGGCGATAGAAACCACGCGCCATAATGTATTTTTGCGCAAGGGGATCAATCATCATAGAAACATCCCGATTTTGATCGATGTACTTCCGAATTTGGGTGGAAGAAATATCCTCATATTCCTCGGGTAAACAGAGTCTTACAGCTGGTTCTTTCATTCGTTTCAAAAATGGTTGGAGTGGATCTGGATCTACCTTGTCACAATTTCTCTCAAAAATGACATGAGGAAAATCGTGAATGGAGAAATCCTCAGTTTTTGCATAGGCAGAGGCGTGAAGAATCACATCGCTTCCCACAACGATGGAAACCGGATCATCTCCAAAGCAGTCCTGCAACTCCCTCAAATCTGTCGAATTTGCAATATTGACGGATAAGGAAGCAGGGAAGAGATAGATATTGAGTTCATCGGCAATGGTCATGTCGATGATATTTCTTCGTATCATATTGGGTTGTGTGCGCTTTGACCAAGAAAATTCATCCACCGCCAAGAAGACCTCATAGCCCATATTCCGAATACTCTCCGCAATTTTTTTATGGGAGATGGAGAATGGGTCGAAGGTTCCCGGGAAGAAGGCCTTTTTGTCATTGGTGTATACAGGAACTTTCCTATTGGTGAATTCGTAATCTGCAATGAATCGATAGATATGGTTCAGGGATACAGAATCATTCAGTTGAAGCAAGTCAGTTCTACGTCCTGACTCGGCCAAAACCAACATTTTTTTCGCTACGATGGACAATAGATTCTGTTTTTCCTTCATGTTTAATTTGTTTGAACCAAAGACGTCTTTACCAAGCACAAGGAAGGCTTCACGCTTTACTTCTTGATCGAAGTTTACAAAGCTATTCAAGATTAGGCTGACCATGGTGATTAGACGGTGTCTAATTACCTCATCATTTTCTTGGAATCGTGGTGCGTATTGGGCGTAATTCTCTATACAAATGCCAATGGTTTTTAACATTAAAACCGTAATTTGTTGGTTGGAAACCTTTGTTTTATCAACAAAATCAGCGATGATTTCATCTAATTCTCTCGGCTGTAGATGGAGCATGACCCTGCCCAAATAGCGGGGAATAAAATTAGTGAATTGAAAGTTTTCCATCTCTAAGGCACGCATAAGTTCGATGGTCACATCGTTTTTTTGTTCCTTGCTGAGATAAGGAAAGACTTCTACCAAGGCGATTCCTGCGTGGTTTCTCACATTCTCTACTTCGCTGACCTTCAATAGGTTGCAAAAATGGATGGCTGTATGGATTTTATCAATATTTGGAAATCCAGCAATAAGAAAATCAGCAAGCAAATGAACATGCACTTTTTTGAATACCCATGGGGTAGCTGTTTTCAGGTTTTGCAGGTAGATGTCAGATAGATCTTGGCCATCGATTCGGCAAATGCCATAGTAATGCTCGATAACAGGCTTTGGCACTTTAATGCGTTCAGCAAGTTTTAAACGAAGATAGTTTTCGGCTGGATCTTCAGATCTTTCAAGTTTCCGCTTTAATATTCGACCGAGTTCGTCGATAAACCACCCTTGATTGGGCACTTTATTGACGAGGTTCCAGATTCGTTCCAAGGCGGTTACACGAATTATACGGTCTTGATCAGACAGTGCGCTTAATAAAAGGCGAAGGGGCTGAATCATAACAGCCTCGTCAAAATTTTTCATAGGAATTCGTTTGATAATTTGCATTAAATAGAACTTGGTTCGATAGACTGAAAAATTTTCTTTGTTGTAGTTGGATAATACGATTTTTCGATAGGTATCCAGTTTTCCCTTTTTTGCATGCTGAAATAAAGTAGCTAGAACAACCCTCAAGTTGTGGGTTATCCAGATCTGGTGTTGATCAATTAGTTGAGGATCTGGATGCAAGATTTTTTTAATGTAACTTTCCAGCAGGTCGTCACTGCGATAGACTGCTTCTGGCAGGTTTACATTTTTGGGAATTTCTTTTCGATATTCCTCGTCAAAGTTGGCAATGAGCATACCAATGACACCGGCTGCCTGACGGCGGATATCACCATCTTTATTGGTTAAAAGATCATATAAAAATTGAATGGTGATGAGCTTTTGATCTTGTGTCAGGTAGGTGGTATATTCCTCTAACACCTGGAGATAGCCGCGAAGTTTTTGTGGATCACTTTCACTGCGGGCCTGCTCCAAAATACTGCTTAGGGATCCGACAGACCGGAAGTTATGCATCAAGTCGATATTGTGTCGAATGGCCATAAATTTGATATTTTCAATGACCTCTTGATGGTGCATCAGGGCATAATGGCGAACTGGAGCAGGCTCCTGCGGCACATGTTCCAGATTGAGGTTGACATTTTGATCACGGAGAAAGGACTCAAAGTCTTTTAGCTTTGCATAGACTTTCCGATATCGATTCGCCTTTGCTTCGTCAACATTGTCGAGTTTATTCAAGATGATATCGAAGGCTTCGTCCAAGGAAAAAATATGCATGTGGCGTTCTCCATTGGGGAGGATTCGATTCTTCACACGAAAATCGCAATAAATGAGAAGTAGGGATTCCACGGGTAGGTTTTCTAGTTCCAGGTCCCAAGTGGAATGGTTGGTTGCGATATGACCGATATAGAGCAAATCGTGACGCTTGGTCCACTCATCGGTGTAGTAGTAATGAAAGTATGGTACACGTTGCAAGCATTCGCCTGTACAGCCGAACTTGCCGATATCGTGAGAAGCGGCGGCACCGGAAACTACCCCCAAGTCCACAGGAAGACCCAATCGGAAACATTGACGTCCTAGATGAACAGCCAGGGAATGTACACCGGAAACATGGTGAATATTGTTGTGGTTGGTCAATTCAAAATGGAGTTTCATCAATTCGTAGATCATGTCACGATCAAAAGCGGTTACGAATTTCCGATATTCGTGTCGATTGATAATCATTTCATCCTCAACGGGAAGAAAATCTAGACGATAATCAAAGGGTACGCGAGTGGATTTCTTTTCGATTTCACTGAAAAAATGGAAGATATGAATAAATAATTCCGCAGCCAGCTCCAAATGAGGAGAAAATTCGATTTCGATACTGGTAGGATAAGCGTGTTTTAAAATAAACTGATAGCAATAGGCAAGCCAGTCATCGGGCGGTTGTCGCTTGGAAAGATCGTAAAGAATGGGTTGACAAAGCGATAGGATAGAACGCCCGGAATAATTATGCTGTGAGCAGATTCGCTCGAAGTGTTGTTTAAAATCATGAGCTTGAATAGATAATTGAATAAAAGCAGCTACGTCTTGATTTTCAGTGAGCCACTCGAGGTGATCGAATGATTGAACAAAGTACTGATATGGTGCTACTTGTTTTTGATTCATCGGTAGCCTCCTCTAAATGATTTCATTATTAGTATATAATAATTCACATAATTATTCAGGTTCTTTCCAGATTTTTTGCATTTTCTTGTGCAACAGACGAAATAGGCAAACTATGGTATAATATATGAAACATAAGGGGGGCGAAATAAGGTGGAATGGCAGGTTGAAGCAATCGAAAAACAGGTTTATCAATTGAAGTTTTCGAAGTCTAATTATGAGCGCCTAGAATCCATTCGCTCAACGATTTCGGCCCTTGAAGAACTGAAAGAGATGATCGAGCGAGAAGAGGATTGTAAAAAGAAAGAAGAGGTTCCAAAAATTCGTGAGGGGATCGTTGAAAAATTGTTGGCGGAGATTGATTTTGTATATAAACCAACTTTAAAAGACGATATCTACGAGAGCGATTATCTAGAGCAATTTTCTCAACTCCGCCGTGCGGATTTGGTTTTATGTGGAGCCCTAGAAGCCTTTAATGACTTTTGGACAGCAAATTCCGTTGAATTTGGCAATGTATTTGCTTCAGTACCTGCAAAACTAGTGGGGGAAGAGAAGACTGAAAATCTGATAGCTTTAGGATGGCAACGGACTCATGTACGTCTTTATCTGGCCAGCGATATGCAATTGAGCGAGATTTATCGTTCTTGCGAACGCGCATTTCCGAATTATTTGATCGTCAAAGAAAATAAGGGAAGTCGATTTATTATTTTGGAATATCGGTTTCATAAGGGCGAATAGAATAAATTAGAACGGGCTCCTCTAAAGGGGCCCGTTTTTTTGATTACTGAAGAATGTTGAAGATCATGATGATTGCTGCCAGCAGATTTGTAAAGGCGAAGATGGTGCGAAGATTCTTTGGTTTGCTTTTTACAGCGTACTTGCTGCCGAGGCAGCCACCAATGACAGCTGTAGCCACCAGAGGGATTGCGAATAAAAGGTTTGCATTGCCGTGGATGCTATGACCGAGAAAGCCCATCAAAGCGGTTACTGCCACCATGGCAGAGGATGTACCTACGGCAATCTCCATTGGGATGCCGCAGAGCATGACCATCAAGGGAATTTTGAAGGCGCCACCTGAAATGCCAATGGCTCCTGCGAAGAATCCAACTGCCGCTGTAATGGGCAGGGTGATCCAAAGGTTGACGGTATATTGATAGGATCCAAATTGACGGTTCCAATAGCCAAATTTGTTCTTCTTTTCTTGCGGTTTTTCATGGACCGGAAGAAACATAAAGATTGAAATGATGATTAGTAAACCGGCAAACATGAGCTTGAGAGTTGTACCTTCTAGATAGCCAGCGAAGTAACCGCCAACAAAGGCCATGATGTCTGTGGGTGGATCAATCATCAAGGCGAGTTTCCAGTCAACTCGCTTATGGTTGTGGAAAATGATCATGGAAGTAAAGGCTGTAGCCATCATAATCAATTGTGAAGTCGTTGCAGCAACTTGCATGGACGTTCCGGCCAGCACCATAGCAAGGACATAAAAGTTGCCACCGCCTTTTCCGACCATGGACATAGTGATGGCGATCAATAAGATGATACAGGGTAAAAGTAGTGTTGAAGCCATCGGTGTCCTCCTAAACATGCAAGCGTTACCTTATTGACATATGTCAATAACGAATTTATCTTACGCTTCTTTAAAAAGGCTGTCAAGGGGTAAAAAAACACCCAATATAAAGAAAATTGGGTGCGATGTGTGCCTATAAAAATTTCTTTTTAATGTTAGCCCAAAAATGGTGCTCGTGGGTAGTTAGTCTTGTTAGCTTGCGTTCCGAAACCCAAAATTTCAGGTTTGTAATGTCCCGGTAGGTTAATTGAACACCATCGACAACAATCAAAATGGAGTTTTCATCTCGATATTCAGGTATCAATTCGATCGTCATATTAAAGGGAACGATCACGCTATTGGTCAGAGAGCGATATACACGTGAGTTAATGGGTGCTAAAGCCGTCATTTGCAATACGCCCAGGGTTGGATACACGAGGCTACCTCCAGCGGACATGTTGTATGCGGTAGATCCCATAGGGGTAGAGACGATAATCCCATCACCGGAATAGCTTTCTAGGGTTTCATCACCTATATTAATATTCAGGTGAATGACTTTGGAATTAATTCCTTTGATTACGATTTCATTGATTCCAGTCAAGGGAATGCATTGGTCTTCGGTGCAAACTGCACTTTCGACGAGATAGAGCTGTTCCAATTGATAATCATCATCCTTCAAATGGCTGACAAGACGGTCGATGTCTTCTGGGCATAGCTCTTGAAAAAATCCAAGATGTCCAGTATTGATGCCGATAAAGGGGATTTCTGGAAAGCCCACTTCTTTCATACCAATTAAAATGACACCGTCGCCGCCAACGCAAATGTTGAGGTCGGCATGATCATCATAGTTTTCAGACACTTCAAAATTTGCCGCGAGGAGTTTTTTGCGCAATTCATCCACAACACGTTCTGAAGGCTTTTGATAATTGTGAAGGATATTTATTTTCTGGATTTTTTGCATTTTTCTCCTCCTCTATTTACTCAATCTCTATTATAAACTATAATGGGGAAAGTTGAAACGAAAGAAAGGGACGATTATGAAAGAAGATTTTTGCTTGTCAATAAAAAAAGAATACGCTTCTCTTCTTGAAGCTTTGGAAGACTTGATGGGTATATCAGGTCGACAATTCCGCCGCATGATCCGTCAGCGTTTGGTGGAAATTGACGGAGCCTTTCCGGCTCGTCCAGGAGTAATCCATCCGGGATCAGTGATAACCATTCGATTCCCAGATGAGACGATCGAATATCCAGCGGAATCGATTCCCTTGGATGTGCTCTACGAAGATGAGGATATGCTAGCCGTCAATAAGCCCCCTTATATGCTGACGCATCCATCCAGAGAGGTATTTACAGGGACTTTAGCAAATGCCATCGCGGGTTATTTCCAAGAAATTGGGTTAAAGAGAAAGGCGAGGTTTGTCAATCGTCTGGACATGAATACTTCGGGTATTGTACTCATCGCCAAGCATTCCTATGCCCATCAGCAATTGAGCGATCAGGAGAAGATTAAGACTTATCAAGCCCTGGTTGAGGGAATGCCTTCTTCCGAAGGTATCATTGAAGCACCCATTGCAAGAGATTCGGTTGAAGGTTCGGTAAAGCGAATCGTTCATCCAGATGGGAAACCTTCAAAAACTGGATGGAAACGTTTGGATACCAATGGAAAGGTTTCTTTGCTGGAGGTCCGTTTGTATACGGGAAGAACGCATCAAATCCGTGTGCATCTTACGCATAAAGGCTGGCCGATATTGGGAGATTCTTTATATGGCCATGAAGAAATGGCACCCCGTCAGATGCTTCATGCAGCAAGTTTGGTACTACAATCCATTCGAACAAAAGAAGAGGTATTCATTGAGGCGTCTATTCCAGATGATTTTAGGAAAATATTGACAGATCATCAATCCTTGTAATATAGTATGTAGGCGATCGGTTTTTTTTGCTGGCTGCATACTGAGTAAAAATTATGGTATAATATAAGTATTAAAAGTTCTGGGGTGTTCGTATCTTTCTTGATAATTCAACCGACATAATGTTTTCGGGAGAACGGGGTTTGTTGTTCGGGCGCATGCCTTTTCGGAGGACTCGGCTAATCAATGACAGTTCACCCACCTGCGGAGATCGCGGGCGTGAATTATGAGTTAGGTACGGCACTTTGGATTATGACTAATCACCCTTAAGCAAAAATGGCTTGAGGGTTTTTTTTGAATGAAAGCGAGGGACTTGACTATGAGAAAGAAAAAGCGAAATATGAAAAGACGCATAAGCTTTGTTTTGCTTTTATTGGTAGTTGTGACAGGAATTTCAGCCTATCACGGCTGGAATTATCACAAGATTCAATATCAGCAGTATTGCTCTGAGTGGGGGATCCCAAGTCAGATCGATGAGATGAATTGGCTGGAGCCATATACTGCAGCTGTTATCGATGATCAGCTGGTAACTTTCCGCATGGATTCCAATGGCGATGTAAAAATTACAAAGATGAATGAGGCGGGCCAGATCATTGGTGACAAATCAGAAAGTCTGATTAAGGAAAATGCAATTCGTGCCATGTACTATATAGAGCCCTATTTGATCTATCAAACGGGGGATCAGGTGATTGCTTATGCATATGAGAAAAACGCAAGTGAAGCAGAAAGTCGTCACTTTGGGGATCCTATTTTTCTTGCCAACGAAATTTTGGGTTTTGAACCTTGTGCATCTGATCCTAGCCGGTTTTTGTTGTATACGCGCAATTTAGCGACACTATATGAGGTGTCAGCGAAGGGGATTGTGGAAGATCGATCTTACATAAGCAAAAAAGACATTACGAGGGCAAAAGCAGAGTGGGTCAATGGCAATTTCGCATTGCTCTATTATACTGATCGTAGCTACGCTCTGTCGGAAGGTGTGACAAAAAATGAATTGATTTTAACAGATTTTGAAGGAAATACGCCACAGCAATTAACAACAGTTTCTTCCGTTTTGCCGGTGACCTTGGTAAACTTGAATATCCTGAACAATAAGAAATTGAACGAGTCCTATGTGATTTATGAAAAAAAACGGAGCGACCGTGGCATTACCAGTTTTAGTTTGGAAAAAATCACCATCAATCCGACAAGCTTGGCGGTCATTCATTCCGAGAAAATTCCAACTAACCTTCTGGGAAAAACGATTCAAGCTGGATATTGGGATGATACGCCGTATATCTTGACAACTGGAATTTATCATTCGCAATTTTCGACGATGGCGGGTATTGGGGAAAATGGGAAAAAACCTTGTACCGTTGATCCAAATATCAGGAAAAATAGTGAATTTATGAATTTGGTCACTCTGGAAGGAGAGATGCGTGCACCACAGGACGTACATTTCCTCGCTTCAACCTATGAAAACTCGGTATCACCAATGATGGTTAGTTGGAATGGGTATGAGTATGCATTCTTCAAAGATGTGACGGCGGGGAGTTATTGGCTGATGGTTACCAGCAATCATCCGGATTATCAAGTGTTTCACCCGCTGATGGATCAGGATCGGATTGAGGGAATTGGATTTGGATTAACGGCACCGGTACAGGTGATTTCTAATGGAATCATCCATCTCTTGATTGAACTTTTAGTACTCTTTATTGTGCTTGGAGCAGCGATATTAATCAACACACGTCGGGATCGCGCCATGAAAAAGAAGCATTTTTACTTTTATTTGGCCTTGTATGTCGTAATTAATATGATCTTGGTTTATCGTCTCCGTTATATGGGCGGCCCCATTCCTAATGCGCCAGCATTTCTGAATGGACCAGGTGCTTTTTTGTATGTTCCGCTCCTAATTAACGCCATTACCTATGGTTTGCTATTTGTTTTGGGACGGACGAAAGATTATGATGAAATGGCGCAAATCATCACCTTTATTTTGGTAGATGTTTTCCTAATTAACTTGGTCTACGTGCCATTTACACAAATTCTGACATATTTGTCGTAATCATGGTTCTTTGTTAGGAAAAACGCTATCCTTTGTTAGGAAAATGTGATAAATTATAAGGTAGGGAAAATAGGAAAATAATTGCGGAGGTGGCGTATGGCAATAACGATAAAAGATGTTGCAAAACAAGCAGGTGTTTCGATTTCAACTGTTTCACGCGTAGTCAATGATTCAAAGCCTGTGAGTCCAGAATTAAAGAAAAAAGTAATGGATGTCATTGAAGAGCTAGGATATCGTCCAAATGAAGTGGCGCGTTCTTTGGTAACGAAGAAATCGTACTTGATTGGAGTCATTGTTCCAGATATTGGACAGTCACATGTAGCCAATATGTTGCGTGGAATTGAAGAAGTCGGAAAAATGTATAATTATGACATCTTGCTTTGCTCAAGCTATGGGGATAAAAATGCAGAGTTGAATTATCTGCAATTATTGAATCGGAAACAAGTCGAGGGACTGATTATCATGTCTGCAAAACTTGAGAAGGATGTAGAAGCGTATATTAATGCCTTCAATATTCCCTTTGTTTTCTTGAGTACGAACGATTATCGGGAAGAATATCGTTCCGTGGATATTGACAATGAAATTGCTGTTTATGAGATGGTCAATTATTTGTTGCATTTGAATCATGAAGAAATTGCATATATTGGAACAAAACCGAGTAAGAAGACAAAAGCACAAGTAAAACGTGATGCCTTTGTGAAAGCCATGAAAGACAGCGGTTTGGCAAGTGATCTTGTGGTCGAAACAGAATCCATGTCAAAAGACGCGGGATATGATGCGGCTAAAGAGCTTATGAATGGAAAAGGCAATCCAACTGCAGTTTTTTGCGCAAGTGATGAACTGGCAATTGGCGTGATGAATTATTGTCATGATCATGGAATTCGTGTACCAGAAGATCTTTCTGTTACAGGAATGGGCGACATTGAAATGGCATCTTACATTCGTCCAAGATTGACAACCATCAGCATTCCTTATTATGATATTGGTGCTGTGTCAATTCGACGGATTGTAAAAGTATTGAAGGATGAGGAGCAGACAGAGGCCGAAATTAAACTGCCGTTCCAAATTCATAAACGTGAGAGTTGTATGAAGCGAGTCTAGTTTTCACTCGTTTGACACCGAAAGGGGAAGATGGAATGAAGGGTATCGAAATTACCGGAGAGCATCTAACCATTGAGCAGGTTGTTGAAATCGCGCGAAATGGGCTTTCTGTTCAAATTAGTTTGGAAGCTTTGAAGCGTGTTTCACAAGCGCGAGCGGTTGTTGATCATTTTGTCGAAAACAATCGAATTGTTTATGGTATTACAACTGGTTTTGGCATGTTTAGTGATGTATTTATATCAAGTGAAGACGCGGAAACTTTGCAGCGGAACTTATTGGTCAGCCATGCATGTGGTGTAGGAAATCCTCTACCAGAAGATGCAGTGCGGGCGACTATGCTGCTCAGGGCAAACGCATTGTTGAAGGGGCATTCGGGCATTCGTCCGGAAACCCTTTCTTTATTGGTTGAAATGTTAAATCGCGGCGTTCACCCGGTGATTCCGGAAAAGGGATCTTTGGGTGCCAGTGGTGATCTAGCTCCCTTGGCGCATATGGCCTTGGTTTTAATTGGAGAAGGAGAAGCCTTTTATCAAGGACAAGTATTGTCCGGCGCTGAAGCGATGAAGCGAGCGGGACTTACCCCAACAATTCTCAGCAGCAAAGAGGGGTTGGCCTTGATTAATGGGACGCAGGTGATGACTGGAGTTGGTGTACTTGCCTATTGGGATGCGGAAAATCTGGTTAAGCAGGCTGATGTAATAGCATCTATGACTCTGGAAGCATTAGAGGGGATTATTGATCCCTTTGATGCCCGAATCCATGAGTTGCGTCCACACCCTGGTCAGATCTCCACAGCTAAAAATGTTCGAATGATTTTAGATGGAAGTGGCCATGTGACTCACCAAGGGGAAAAGCGCGTGCAAGATGCCTATACCCTCAGGTGCATTCCACAGATCCATGGTGCCTCGAAGGATGCGCTTAATTATGTTCGGGAAAAATTGGAGATCGAGATCAACGCGGTTACGGATAATCCATTGATTTTTCCTGACACGGAGGATGTTATTTCGCAGGGGAATTTTCATGGACAACCCATGGCACTTGCCTTTGATTTCTTGGGAATCGCGGTAAGTGAAATGGCCAATGTTTCCGAAAGACGCTTGGAGCGTCTCGTCAACCCAAGCATCAGCGGACTGCCTGGTTTTCTGGCAAAAGAGGGTGGTTTGAATTCTGGGTTTATGATTGTACAATATAGTGCTGCATCTCTGGTTTCCGAGAATAAAATTCTTGCGCATCCAGCGAGCGTCGATTCCATTCCGTCTTCTGCCAACCAAGAGGATCATGTCTCTATGGGAACCATTGCAGCAAGAAAGGCGGCTGATATAATTGGCAATGCAAAACATGTATTGGCTATGGAATGGATGGCGGCTTGTCAGGCCTATGATTTGAAAGAAATGGACGCCTGCGCACCAGCTACTCAAGCGGGAAGAACTTTGTTACGGGAAGACGTCCCGTTTTTAGAAAAAGACCAAGTGATGTATCCTTTGATTAATCGCGCTGCACAACGGTTAGCAAAAGCAGACCTGTTAGGTGTGGTCGAAGCGCAGATTGGATCATTGGAGCGGTAAGGAGAAGTTTATGTTGGATCAAAAAAAACTGGACGAGTTAAATCGTCTGGCACGGAAAAAAAAAGCAGCAGGATTAAGCGAAGAAGAGATGAAGCAATTAAATGAACTGCGACAGGAGTATCTTTCGAATTTTCGAAAAAGCTTCCGCGGGCAGTTAGATTCCATCATCATCGTAGATCCGGAAGAAGAGGGGGAAGAATCATGAGTGAAGAAAAATCAAAAGGACAAATCTTGGAAGAAAAACTAACGAAAAAATGGGATTTTATCTGGGAAAAGGTTGACGAAAAAGAAGAGCAAGCCATTTACGATTTCTCAACAGACTATATGAAATTCTTAGATGCTGGGAAAACAGAGCGATTGGCTGCGGCAGAGGTGATTCGTCAGGCTGAAGCGTTGGGTTATGAGCCAATTGAAGCCTACTTGGCAAGTGGAAAAACACCTGCGCCCGGAACTAAAATTTACGCGAACAACCGTGGAAAAGCAGTTGTACTCTTCCATTTCGGGCAAAAGCCTTTGGTAGAAGGTATGCACATTGTCGGCGCTCACTTGGATGCACCGCGAATCGATTTGAAATCATTTCCACTTTATGAAGATGGCGGTTTGGGACTCTTAAAAACCCATTATTATGGTGGCGTTCGCAAGTATCAATGGGTGGCCTTGCCCTTGGCGCTACATGGAACAGTTGTAAAAAAAGATGGCACAAGCGTTGAAGTATCCATTGGAGAAAAAGCTGATGAACCTGTATTCATGATTTCTGATTTGCTTCCACACTTGGCAAAAGATCAAAATCAAAAGAAATTGCATGAGGGAATTGCTGGAGAAGAATTGAACATTATCATTGGTTCGGTTCCTTTCAAGGACGACAAGGTCTCTAAAAAAATCAAATTGAATTTATTGAACATTTTAAATGAAAAATATGATATTGATGAGGCAGATTTTGTTACTGCTGAATTCGAAGCGGTTCCTGCGGGTCAGGCACGTGACTTGGGACTAGATCGTTCCCTGATTGCAGCCCATGGTCATGATGATCGAGTTTGTAGCTACACGGGCATGAAAGCCGTATTTGAAGCTGAATCACCTGTTCACACAGCGGTTGCGCTTTTGGTTGACAAAGAAGAAATTGGTTCTTATGGTAACACAGGTATGGATTCAAAATTCTTTGAGTTTACTGTCGCTGAGTTATTGGGTGCTTCCATGGAATCCTATAATGATCTTGCCTTGAAGCGTGCGCTTCGTCGTTCCAAGGCCTTGTCAGCCGATGTAAATGCCGGATTTGATCCTACCTTTCCATCTGTGATGGATCCAAAAAATTCATCATACCTTGGAAAGGGCATCGTGCTTACAAAGTATACTGGATCCCGTGGCAAGGGTGGTTGTAATGATGCCAACGCAGAGTTTGTTGGCCAAGTACGAAATATTTTTGATCAGAATGCGGTCATCTGGCAAACGGGTGAACTGGGTAAGGTGGATCAAGGTGGCGGAGGAACAATTGCTTTCTTGATGGCAGCCTATGACATGGACGTTATCGATTGCGGTGTTCCTGTATTGAGCATGCATGCGCCATATGAGATTGTTTCCAAAGCAGATGTATATATGACCTATAAAGGCTATAAAGCTTTTGTAGAAGCTTAAGACTGAGACCGATCGATCATGATCGGTCTTTTTTTTTCGTTTTTTGACAGGGCACTTTCGAAAATGTACACTGTAATCGATAGAAATGTTCAACAATGAAAGGAGTCGATCATGTTTGGTGAAGAAAGACAGGTAGCAATTTTAAATCTATTGAGCCAAAAGAAACGGGTGACTGTTCAGGAATTAGCGGAGCAGTTTAAAGTGTCGGAGGTAACAATCCGCCGAGACTTGAATCGACTGGCTGATGACGGCTTTATTACCCGTACCTATGGGGGAGCCATGTTGGAAGATGCATCGGAAAGGGAATTATCCTTTGAACACAAGAAACAAGAAATGCCGGAGATCAAGGAATTGATCGCGCAGCGTGCGGCATCTTTAGTGACGGAAGGAGATACCATCGCCCTAGATGCTTCGACTATAACGTATCGCATGGTGAACTACTTGAAGGGGATGAGGATCACAATTATTACCAATAGCCTGGATATTGCTCAAGAGGTCGCTCACCATCCTGATATGACATTAATTCTCTGTGGAGGAATTTTGCGCCACGATACCCGTGCCCTAATGGGGCCCGTTGCAGAACGGCAATGGCGGGAGTACCGAGCAGATCTTGCTTTTATTGGATGTAACGCGGTTCATCCTGATTTTGGCGTAATGACGACCAATGCTGTGGATACCTATAGTAAACGAGCGATACGGGAGATTTCAAAAAAGTCTTATATGGTGGCGGAAACGGCAAAATTTGGGCGTACATCCTTGCATCGCATCTTTTCATTTTCAGAAATTGATGGGATTATTACGGATGTCAGCGACCCGAATGGAATCAAACGGGCTATTCAAAACATCATAAAGATAGTAATCGCAAAACCAAAAGAGGAGGAATTGTAATGTTGGTAAATATGAAGGAAATGCTAGAAACTGCAAAAAAAGAAGGATATGGGGTCATAGCGACAGATGCTTGGAACTCAACGAGTTTGAAGGCGATGGTAGAAATTGCGGAAGAAAAAAAAGCACCCATTATTCTTTCGTTGGCTGAGGTTCACTTACCCCACTTTAGTCAAAAGGAAATGGCGGAATTGGCTAAGGTTTACACAAAAGAATCAAGTGTTCCTATCGCGCTTCACTTTGATCACGGTATGACATTTGATGAGATCGTCAAGGCGATCCACGCAGGATTTACTTCTGTTATGATGGACGCGTCTTCTTGCGATTTTGAAGAAAATGTTCGTAGAACCAAAGAAATTGTAAAAATTGCTCATGCGGTGAATGTGAGTGTGGAGGCTGAAATTGGTCATGTCGGTGGTGCAGAAGGCGGTGGTGATGACGGACTTGGAAGTTTGTTGACTGACCCGGCTGAAGCCGTGCGTTTTGTTGAGGAAACCGGTGTGGACTGCCTAGCTGTTTCTGTAGGAACGGCTCACGGTTTATACACGGGCATTCCAAAATTGGACTTTCAACGACTGGAAGAGATTGCAAAAGCAGTATCGGTTCCTTTGGTTCTACATGGCGGAAGCGGATCGGGTGATGAGAATCTTCGAAAAGCCGTAGAATTAGGTATTAGTAAAATCAATGTGTTTTCTGATATGTTGAAGGCCATCGAAGTCAATACGAAGAAGGCGGAAGGCGAACTCTTCGGTTTGGATCGAGAAGATATTGCTAAAAGCTCTGTGAAGGAATGCATCGCTCACTATTTGAAAGTCTTTAAGTCGGAGGGGGTTTGTCAATGATCGGATATAGTGTCATCGGGTATGGCGGGATCGCTAAAACTCATCTAATGGGACTGAATAATTTTCGGGCCCTTGAATTGGATCTTCCCTTAGTTGAAAAGATCGCCATGGTGGGCACTCGTCAAACTCCTGACAATGAAAAACAGGCCTGTGATTTGGAATTTTCTTATTTTTCAGCAGATCGGGCAAAAGTATTGGCGGACGAAAAGGTTGACGTGGTGGATATATGCGCACCGAACAAGTTTCATGCGCCCTTTACCATCGAAGCCTTGGAGGCGGGGAAGAACGTCTATTGCGAGAAGCCTTTTGCCATGAATCGAAGTGAGATTGCTGCCATCGGTCAAGCTCTAAAAACATCCAGTGGGATCATGCAGGCAAGCTACAATAAGCGTTTTTTGCCGGCGTTCTCCATTGCCAGGGCGGCTATTCGCTTTGGTGTTCTGGGGAAGATCACGAGCTTTCGTGTAGAATACTATCATTCCAGCTATTTAAATCCTGAAAAGGCTTACGCTTGGCGAATGAGTAAGGAAGCTTCAGGTGGCGGTGCTTTGGCTGACTTAGGCAGTCATGCCACCGATCTTGTTCGATTTGTATTGGGCGAAGTCGATTCTGTATTGACGGATATCAGAACCGTTGTAAAAGAACGTAAGGATAGCAAGGGTGAGTCGTTTCAAGTGGATGTGGAAGATTGGGTCATGAGCCGTTTGGTGATGCAGAGTGGAGCCGTTGGTTCTGTTGAAGCTTCTCGTGTTGCGGTTGGGAATGAGGGCTTTAGATTTGAAGTCTATGGTGAAAAAGGTTCCTTTATCATTGAACCCTTTATT